>JAIFLU010000223.1:3105-81174 GCA_020048915.1 Bacteroidota bacterium
AGAATTCTGCTTGCAATGGTCCTTAAATAATGCTGACCCATATTTGTCGTAAAGCCGTTCAGCCGATTTGGCAATCGATTTGTCGGGGTGACTTAACATAATGGCTGCCAGTAACGCCTGAATAGTTTTATTAGCCCCGCCTCCTTCAATAATCTCAAATGCCACTTTGTAATTATCGGCCTGATTACTGGCAAGTAATTGCAATAACTGATCGTTTAAACCCGAATTGTCTTTTTGTAAAAGCCAGGGGTCGTCTAATTTTATAATAAGTTCCTGCAAATACTCCTGAAATACCAGCGTTTTCCCTTCAAGCACCAGTTTTTCTATTACCTCAAAATCGGTTTCGATGCCCACTATATATAAAAGGTTCCCCTTATCATCGGGTTTTGCAATGTAAAATGACGTAGCCGAAAGCTTATCACTTAGTGTTTTTGGAGTTTGTCCTTTTATTTTGGACACCATAACAAGCCCCCTTTTTTCCTTCCACTCAAACGCTTCCAATAGGGTATTTGGCAAAAGCTCTTTAATCTCTTTGAAATTTTTGATGTAATAGCAAAAAAGCAACTTCCTTAACCGATCAGTAAGATTTTGCGAATCGTATTTCTCCCTAAAAGTACGCAATACTTTATCTGCAGGATTTCTTTCGTCGAAATTCACATGGCGCAATAAACCAAATGTTGGCGGAATATTTTGAACATCCCCATAAAATCGCAGGGTAATTTCTTCGAGAAAATCTAGTTTTAAAAACTCATCGGTATACGCTTCGGTACGAATATAAAAATCAATTTTAAGCTTTTTGAGCCAATGCATTTGAGCTAAATTTGTATATAAATCGCTAAGATTGACCTTTTCTTCTAACCCATATTCAAACTCAATATTTGTGCAATTTTTCAGTAATACTATATTCGAAGGAACAGTTTTTCCTTTATAACTGCCAATAGTAAGGGTTTGCAATTTGGGCAATTGCGCCAGTTTAACCAACTCTTTATTCAAATCGAATAAGTTATTCCTGCTAATCGAAAAGTGTTCGAGCGAATTTAATGTTGAGATATCCGGTAGGGAACGAAATTTTCCATGGGAAATATGGAGATTTTTTAATTGAGGTAAGGCATTAAGTGAATTTGGAACAGATGCCAGTGAGCTTACATTAATTTCGAGAGTCTCGATGTCGGCATACGCCTCGAAAAAATTATCGGGCAGCTCTTTAAGTTCCTCGCTATAATCCTGAATTCGTAAAGTATTTTCGGTATAGTGAATATATTTCGATAAATCTACAGTCTGTTGAATCGGTGGTATAGCCTTTTCTTCCTCTTTCTTGTTTTCGGTGTTCGACAAAAAACCAAACAGTTTTTTAAGCATGGTTATTACATTTTAGTTAAGATTAATTTACCTATTTCGGGAATGGTATAAAGTCGTTTAAGATCTTTTCGTTCAGAATTTACTAATTCCTGCGCCATTGATAAACGCAAATCGTTTGGCATATAAGGCAACAGAATGAATTTTTGCAGATTTTCAAATTCCTTATCGGTCAAATCGTTCTTTTGGTACTTTAAATAATTGGATAACCGCGTAATAATAACCGAAAAGATGTCCATTCGCTTGGTTTTGCCGTCTACCAATTCTTTTGTTCTTCCATCGACCATTTTAAAATCGGGAGTTCTAAGAATTTCTTCGGGTGCAATGAGTTTCTCCAGGTCCATATGCACAAAATTGATGAATGCCACAGCGGTTTCTTTGTCGAGACAGCCGTCGGCAAGCATTTTGACCAGATCGAGGCTTCGTTTTAAATCGGGTATATTCACAATTGCCTGAAAAAATTGCACCAGGGAACGAGGGGTGGTCCTTCGTCCGGAAATAATTTCGGGATAGGTTAATACAAAACTAATTCCCCTCGGATCAATTCTTGCGCGCTCTGCCCACCGTGCCCAAACTTTCACATCGAACTCCATAGATACATGGATCATGCGGGTTATCATGGCATCATCCATCGTGGTCACGGAATAGTCTCCACCGTCGGGATTGGCAGTTAGAACTATCATCCAGTCTTTGGGCAAGGTCCAGCTTACCAGCTCGTAGTTTTGAAGTAACTGCATAATTCCCCGTAGAATACGGTCGTCAGCCCGATTAACGTCGTCAATCAACAAAATACCCGGGCCATCTTCTTTGGGAACCCAATCGGGAGCCACAAAATGCGTGCGACTTAAGCTCTCTCCATTTTCAATCCGGGGCAATCCAACAAGGTCGCCCATTTCTTCGAATTGAGCGGGGGCGATATAGGTAAACTTGCAACCGCTTTCTAACGCAAAATCACGTACCAGCTCAGTTTTGCCAATACCATGCATTCCCCAGATACATGCCGGGGTAGGGCGCTCAGTGTCGTTGCAGCCAAAATACCTGTCTGCTAAATGTTGCAGGAAAAACCGAACTTCCTCCGAATTAACTGTTGCACCGTATGTGATGTAATTAAATTGCTTGTTTTTCTCCATGTTTAGCTTAATAATTTAGCCTTTCGGCCTGGTAAAAGACTGAATTCGGGACTTTGCGGATCGATTCCCTGCGTACTTATTACCCAGAGTATGGGAAATCGGGGTATTACTGCAGGAGGTGGGGCAAATCCATCGGTGAAATAAATAAGTCCGTCAGGTAAAAACTTTTCGTTCCCATATAAAATGGGGGCATTAAAATCTGTGCCTCCCCGGCCCATAACAAATTCGGGAGCTTGTCCGCGATATGTATATTTCTGTTGAATTTTAGCATCACATTCTACTACCTCAACTTCGGCTCCCACCTTCCAGATATGATAAATCTCGCTAAAAAAATCAATCAGCTCCTCCTTGCCCGTACTTCCCGAAGTATCTATTGCTACCAGCATTTTACGAAGCTTTTTAACTTTAATTCCAGGAACAGTTCCATACCGCTTCGAGGGGCGTTTTAACGTCGTTTTAATTTTTGTTTTGCTGCTGCTTTCGGAGAATAACTTGACCACTCGCCGCCAATCGACAAGAGGTATTGGTTTAAAAAGGATTTGCTCAATCCACAACCGTATTCCGGCAGGCAGCGTACCATACGATTTTTGAGAAGTTCGTTGGTGCGAAATATGCACTAGGTTATCAATCTGCGCCTCTGTCAAGGTTTTGCTTACACTATTTTGCTCGTATATCTCGCTCCACTTTTCGTGTCGACTCAACCCATGCGAGGTATTATTAATGCTCAAGAATGTTTGTGCCGACCGGGTATCTAAGAATTTGCCTTTCAGGCCGTTTTTAAGTTCTGCTATTTTATGGTAATAATAATGCCAGGTTTGATCTTTATCGAGCTGTAATTCCGGAAAATCTTCAAGAAACAACGATTCATCCGGCAAATACGACCTTTCGACATATTGATTTACAACCAGGTCCATGGCAATATTCATAATAAACCGATCGAACAAGCTATTTGCCACCAGGGTGTGCTTAAATACAATATGGAGAACCTCATGTTTTACAACGCCATAACGGTGTTCGCTTTTAAGCAATATATTGTCCCAAAAAAATGGATTTACATATAAAGTATGAGAATTATCGGTAAGTCCTACCCCAAGTGTTTGTAAATCGCCATCGGGGGCCACAATTTTTTTATTCAGGCAACTAAAAAAATGCGAGTAAAAAGGTTCTTTAAGCAGCAGCGATATACTTGTGCGTGTAATTTCTTCTAAAATACGGCTACTGTCAAATGTCATAATACTGAAGCTGTCCGGCTAATGTTATAAATTCATTTAATCGATTGTTCTTTTAGGCTTATTAGCAAACGAGTCCTTATACTTAATCTTTAAAATTAAGTTTCTCGATTTGAAATAATATAAGGGAGAGTTATCGTTTCGGCAATTAATAGAATTCGTACGAAAACGGACATGCATGTCCTTAATTAGAACACCTTTTCTATTCTAAATTATATTAGATTATTTCATATGTATCTATATATATGCATTTTGAAAAGTTTGGCACACACATTGTAAAGTAATAGCCATAACAATAAATATAAACAAAATGAAAACGCAAGTTCAAAAGTTCACCCTGATAGTTGCCATCGTAGCTGCTTCTTTAACCGTGAATGCACAAAATACAAAGTCATTACATGCAGGACTTTTAAACAATAAATTAACCAATCAAGTTTCTAATAAGGTGAATCATTTTAGCCACGAATTAGCCATTCAATTAGAAAAAATGAAAGAATCGATCAAATTTTCACCTGCACATATAGAAGGCGAGTCGTTTGAAGCAACAGTTGCAACAGCAGATCATATTTCGGCAATGAATGAATTAGAAGCTTCTGTAATGTTTTATCCGGAAAGTATTGAAAACAATTCTTTCACAGCATCAGAAGCTTTAACAGATTATAAGACAGTTGCAAACGAATTGGAAGACAGCGTTAAATATCGCCCAACAGAAGAAATTTGCAGTCAAAATATCAATAATTGCGAATTAGACAGTTTAACAAGCGAATTGGCCAACGAGGTTAAATTTACACCAAACGCAATCTTGTAGAAATTAGCAGTTAAGAACTGCAAAAGAACAATTGACCCTTAAAAGTTACGTTCTCTTTAAAAAATTAAAACCCAAATTTACAAAAGATACTCATACAAAGTAGTTAGTTATTAGTTATTCAATTAAAAGGCAGCCCTGCGAAGCACTGCCTTTTTGCTTTTTATAGAATTCCTCTATAAGTTCTCTTTTAGAGTAAACAATGCTCAGCGTATGTAAGCCTCCCTAAAATGATTATTTCGCAGCCGTATCGTACTTGAAATGTCTAACTCATCCTAAACAGCTTACAGATTTGAAAAAGAAAACCAAACCATTTACATTTATCGACGGAGCAAAAGATAACTTGTAAGAGGGAACCTACCCGATGACACTATTTATTTGACGTTTATACTATACGCAACATCAAAAAGTTTTATTGGGACTGAAGTTCGGATTGCAAAGAGCTTGTTTCTATTTACCTTAAACTATATTTAATCGATAAATAGCACCAATACAGCTATACAGGTGTTTGTACACAATGCAATCTTAAAATTAACGTACCGATAAATACCGTACATTTGGTTATAAATACGGAAATATTCTGTACATTTGCAAAAAAATGATCCTATGAGTACGGCAAGACAAGATAAAGCGAGATTTGACACAAGGCTACCCTTAGAACAAAAGCAACTATTTGAGAGAGCTGCTGTATTAGGTGGATATAGAAATCTGACGGATTTTGTGATTGTTACTGTTCAAAGTAAAGCTAAAGAGATTATTGAGGAAAGAGAGCGAATTCTAGCTTCAGAAAAAGACAAAGAATTATTCTTTAATACCTTATTAAATGCTCCAAAGCCAAATAACGATTTGGTTTCAGCTAAAGACGAATATAAAAAAATTATGTCTAAATGAATTATCTAACTGAGCCGTTAGATCCTAAACATGACAGAGGTAATTTCTCATGCGGTAAAGAATTATTGGATAATTACTTTTGGACTCAAGCAAAACAAGATGTTAAAAGAAAACTATCTGCATGCTTTGTATTAATTGAAAAAGAAACGACAAGAATTTCCGGATACTACACTCTTTCGAGTAATAGTATTTCAAATAATTTGATACCCGAGTCTTTTAAAAAAAGGTTACCAAATTCGTATTACTCGATTCCAACAATATTAATTGGACGTTTAGCAGTTGGAAAAGATTTTCAAGGAAAAGGCATTGGCAAGCTCCTTTTGATTGATTCACTAAAACGGTGTTTTGATTCCTCCACATCCATTGGGGCATTTGCTGTTATTGTAGACCCAATAGATAAGGATGCCGAAAGGTTCTATTCTAAATATGGTTTTGTGAAACTGGTTGATAGTGGAAAAATGTTTTTACCAATGAAAACAATAGAAGAATTATTTGCATAATGCACTGTTTACAACAATCATATATATTTTATTGCGCAGAATACGGATCTTATAGTGCTGGCTTCTAATTTTAGCTCTTACCGTCACGATAGGAAATCGCTTCGAAATCCCCAACAAATTTTATATGTATTGATGTGTGTAATTTTAACCACAAAATATGTCCAATAAAAGAGGTATGGCAAATAAATGAGATTGATTATTTGAATATTACAAAAGTTGTTAAGTTGTAGATAACAAATATTCAACAATCATTAAAGTGATTGATATTAATGTAAAAATACAAAAATATTTATACGATTTGTTGTTGGCTCTGAATCAGATTCTCCAAGAATACAAAATGGACTTTTCACTGAGGCGGCTTACTTAAAGAAAAAAGGACTTCTTGAACCTTATCAGGTAAGTCAAGTGAATGAGATATTTACTTTTTTTAATGCAAACTTACCATGTCCTCCATTCAGCAAAAAGAATTGGTCAATTGATGCCATTTCATGGTTTAAAGATACAGCCACAACTTATATTGACAAAATGAGAGATTTAACAATGATACTTGAAGAAAATAATCTTATAGTAAGCGTTTTATTAACTGATAAACCAGGAATGATTCTCTATGAAGATGATTTTCAAATAGTGTCCCAAAACAGAACATATTAAATAGTAAACAGATAAAAAATACACACAACAAGATTTATATAAATTGTGGAGCATCAGAAAATGATTCGATTTTGCATGAATTGAATCCTGAAACAGAGAGAATTGAAGTGGAGCATAAATGCCTGTACAAAGCAGATTTAGTAAACTAAGACATTCCTATATGCAACTGTGTTCAAACGTTGTTCTAATGCTTTTCCTTTTCAATCTGTTCATGACTTTTTAAATATAAAGGCAAAGCAGCTGAGCCATACCAACTATACAATTCCGGCTCTAACAGCTTTTCGCTGATAGCCGGATCGGCGTTTAATAATTCAGTAGCCTCTTCGGTAGTTGCTACATTCAGAATAAAAATTCCCCGATACGTTTTATCGTTCTTCCTCATTGGACCAGCTACAACTAATTTTCCCATTTTAGCCAGACGTGTTATATTATTCATATGTCCACGGAACAAACTGTCGATAACTGTTTTGTTATCGGTGGTATTAGTCCCGGTTTTCAAAATAACTAACACGTATTGTTTCATACCGTATTCGTCGGCACCCAGCGAATCGGCAAGGGCTTTATTGTAATGCACATTGCTGTTCTGGGCATTGCCCATCAAGCAAAAAACAACCAGGAGAGTCAAAGAGAGTATAGGTTTCATAAGCAAATTATTTGATTATTTTTTTTCGTTACGTAATAGGTTTAATTGGCAATTTATTATAAGGATTTCATTGTATAAATTGTTTAAAAGAGTTCGCAAAATGATTTAAGATATATGACTGATCGAAATTAATATTGTAAAAGCTCTTTAATATTAATCGATTATGAATTTCGATACTTCCTGGTCAATCTGGCTGAAAAGTCTGGCAATGGATTAATTTTTTGTGTGTATTTATGAACCCCAATTGACAAACTCACTAATTATAAACATATTATAATTTACAGGATTAGAAATATCATAATATGCTTAAAATTCAAATAAATAATTCGACCTTAAACCGGATATATTTTATTCGAATAATTGATTAATATTACAAAAATTAACCTGCTTTTTAATAGGGTAATTTCGTCTTCGTCAGTATTAATAGAAATATAGGATTTAACATTAACTAAATGCTTTGTTGAATGTTTTAGTTTTTGCAAAGCAAAGGAACTAATTACTTTAAACTTGAAATGGGTTAATTTTTCCCACGCAATTTATTCCCCGAACAGTATAATGGCTTGCCTATTATGCTGCTTTATAGTTCTATTTGCAAATTTGCCAACCTATTCGCAAAACTCGAATTGCTCCAACCTGGGCTTTGAATTTGGTAATTTTACCAATTGGATTGGTGAGACCTGGATATACAGCTCTTCGCAACCTTCTTCCAATACTCCCCGGGTAACCGGTTTTGCTACTCGAAGGCATACCATTATGTCGGATACTTCAGCGCGCGATGCCAATACCGGGTATGCCCTCCGAACAATACCTTCGGGATACAAATACTCTGCCCGGTTAGGCGATGGGTTTACCAGTGCCGATGCAAGGTTCAGATGTTGGGACCAAAGTTTACGGTATACGATGACCATTGATTCGTCGAATGCGCTTTTGGTTATGAAATTTGCCTGCGTTTTGCAATATGCGAGTGGGCACCCCGGCATTGTGGAGCCTCGTTTTCGACTTACCCTTTACGATTCCATTGGAAATATTATCCCCGATTGTTCCAATTACGATGTGTATTCCACCAACGTGTATGTAAAGGGCTTTAAAACCTACATCCCCCCTGGCACCACCACTCCTGTAAAGTGGAGAGACTGGACTACGGTTGGTGCTAATCTACTTAACTACTTAGGGCAAACTATTACCGTTGAGTTTATGGCAGCCGATTGTAACGGTCACTTTCATTACGGGTATGCTTATTTTTTGGCCGAGTGCCATCCGCTTACTATCGACATGAAATATTGTGCGGGAGATTCAATTGCGAACCTCACTGCCCCCGAAGGTTTTGAAAGATATAGCTGGACTGATAAAAATGGGTTAGTTGTCGACACCATGCGCTTTTTCCAGGTACTGAAACCAATAGGAGGAGAGACTTATTCGTGTACAATGCTGTCGGCTACTGGTTGCGTTGTGAAGCTGGATGCAACTATTGCCAAATTTTTACCCGTCGCCAAATTTACTTCCTACATGATCGATTGTAAATCAAACACCGTTCAATTTGCCAATTTATCTACTTTTACCCAAGGCACTTTGCAATTTGAATGGGACTTTGGCGATGGAAGGACTTCTAATGAAAAGAACCCGCGGTACACATTTCTTACATCGGGGTTACACCCAATGACACTTATCGTCAAAAACCCTCCTTCATCGTGTACCGATACGCTGTATAAGGTCGTCGAATCGTTTTCGCCTCCGCTAATTGGCATTTCAGGCGATTCTACGTATTGTCCCGGTAAGAGTGTTACCATAAAAGCTTATGGAGCTTATGAATATAAATGGAACATTGGTTCCAGCGCCGATTCATTGATAATTTCAGCTCCCGGAGGTCGTTATTGGCTCCTTGGATATTCGAGTACCGGTTGTGTTTCGGATACGAATTATGTGACAATTGGAGAAGAACCCGATTGGGATTTTATCTCGTTAAGCGATACCACATTATGCGAAGGCTTTGATACGAAACTTCAGGTTACAGGAGCGGCAAATTATCGGTGGTATAACAACGATACAGCCTCTTTTATAACTGTAGGCGAACCGGGGATATATAGCGTTGTTGGTTCGAATAAGCGGGGATGTAAGAAAGACCGAACCTTCCAAGTATTGGAATATCCTATACCAACTTCGAACTTTACCACATCGGTTAATACCCTCGATTGGAAACATAACCAACTCATTTGCACTACCATTCCTCAAACCGATGTGCTGTATACCTGGAATATGGGCGATGGAACCATAAAAACAGGAACCATTGTTCAGCATGATTACCAAATTTCCGCAGCAAATTTACAGTTTACCATTACTCAAACTGCCAGGAGTATTTACGATTGTGCCGATAGTACTTTCCAAATAATAGATGTTACTCCTTTTGTTCCAAATGTTTTTTCGCCTAACGGCGATGGAATCAATGATATTTTTATGGCGGACATTGAACTGCAGGTTTACGATCGTAACGGATTGATACTTTATAAGGGGAATACCGGTTGGGATGGGAAGTATAGGGGACAGCCCATGGAACCTGATACATACTTTTACTCGGTTCAGTATTTAGACCGAAATCAGCACGAACAAACCAAAAAGGGGTATATAACATTAGTGAGATAGCTGTATGAAATGAAATTTACGCGCATTTATCTGATATTTTTTGTTTTGCTGGTTCCTGAGCTGAAAGCCTTTGCTCAAGCGGATATCAGCATGGCAACCCATTGGAATAACCGTGCAAACTACAATCCGGCAAGTATTGCCCGGACGGATTATTTATATCTCTTTTCGAACCTCCGTCAGCAATGGCTTGGCGTTAATGGTGCCCCCCGGGTTTTTAACGTACAGGCATCGCAGTATGTCGATAAAATTCGTTCAGCATTTGGTTTGTCCGTAGTCGGAGATAAAATTGGTGCCGTTAATTCATTCAACCCAATGGCAACATACGCTTATCGAATTGCAAAGCATCAGGATTGGGCGCTTTCATTTGGAATTTCGGCTGGGGTATTCTCCAGTTCGGTGAACGGTTCCCTTTTTGAACCCGATATAGCGAACGATCCTTTCATATACTATGGTAAGGAAAAAAGTATCAGGCCGGATTTTAATGCTGGTGTCGAATTTCAAAATTCAAACTTTGTGCTCGGGGTTTCTTCTACCCATATATCGTCCGTTTTTAAAACCAATAATCTGTATTTAAATACGAACCACCGATATGGCTATGCGATCTATAAAAACACTGGTTCTAAATTTTTCAATTACAATGTTGGCCTCCAGGTAGTAAACCGGTCAGATCTTACAGTTATGGAAATAAATACTATCTTTCGAATCAAACACCTGACTGGGCTGATCGACGGGTTAAGAGAGGTTTTCGATGTGGGGCTCACCTATCGTACATCCCGGCAGATGACTGTCCTATTTGGAGTGAATATTTCTTCTAACGCACGAATTGGCTATGCTTACGACCACAGTTTTATGAAAGGGTATAACCCAAATGGAACCCATGAAATTGTGCTGGAGTGCCGCTTTCTCAGGAATGCAGCTTCTACCCGCCTGAAATGTGGCGACGATTTATTCTGGTATTATTAAAGATCTTTTTATAACGATTTATGAACCTATTCAAATCAACATTCGGGTTAATTATACTTGTTTCACAGATATTTATCGTTTCGGCTTTTGGAATATCAGCAAAATTTACCGTTATAAAAAAGAGCAACTGTGCTCCGGCACTGGTCGAATTCACCAATACTTCAACTTCCGGAGCCGGAATCACCTATAAATGGAATTTTGGGTTGGGCGCAATTGTCACTACTACCAGCAATTCGTTAAAAAGTCAGCTTTATACCACCCCCGGCCAATATAAAATTACCCTGATTGCAACAAATGGAGTGGATACCGATAGCACCAGCGCTATAATAATTATTGCAAAAGGTCCGAAAGCGGATTTTGCAGCTGTTCCTGCTTCAGGATGCAGTCCATTGCTGGTAAACTATACCAGTAATTCTGCCCCGGGCGATTCGGCTATTGCAACTACCGAATGGGATTTCAGAAATGGCGACTACCTCTCCGGAAACGCTGTACAATATACCTATCGTAACTCGGGCATGTATAACATAGCCCTGAAGGTGACCGATAAAAATGGATGTTCAAATTTTCTGGAGTCCGACAGTATTATTCAGGTTATGAAGAAACCCGTTGCAAATTTTGCAGCGCTGGATACATTTTCATGCACTCCGCCTCTCAATGTAAGTTTCGTTAATTTATCGACTGGCACCTCCAATTTAACCTACAAATGGGTATATGGCAATGGACTTACATCGACAGAGATTAGCAATTCAACCCTTTATAATTCATTGGGAAGTTTCGATGTGAAGTTAACTGCAACCGATCTGAACGGTTGTTCCGATTCGCTTGTAAAAAAATCGCACATTGTAATTGGAAGTCCGCAAGGGATATTGTCGGTTTTTGATTCGAACAACAACCCGGTTGATAAATCAATCCTTTGCAGCGGATCATATACATTTGCTTTTTCGATTGGTAATTTGTCCGATTATACATGGCTAATTAACGATAATAACAAAGTTACCACCATAACCGGTAACAGCACATTAACTTATCTGGTAAAGGATACCGGCATTTTGGAGGTTACCCTGATTTATGGGAAAAACGGGTTTTGCACCGAAAATATTCAGCGAACATTTGGCAAAAGCGCAATCAAAGCCGAATTTTCAATAGACGACTTCCTTTTTTGTTCCCTGCCTCACAAAGTTAAATTGCAGAACAATTCAAAAGATGCCACCAGCTATTCGTGGTATATATCCAACCGGTTTATTTCCGATAAAATCAATACGGATTATACAATTACCCAATCCGACATTCCTCAGGAAACCTATAAGCGATTATACAGTCACGAAACGGATGCTATTCGCATTCCATTTACCCTGGTGGCTACCAATAAAGAAGGGTGTACCGATGAAATTACCCGGGAAGCAGTTGTTTCGTTTCCGGTAGCGCGGTTTATGCCCGATAAAGTATCCGGTTGTGCTCCTTTGCAGGTTAGTCTTTCCGATTCGAGCAAATCGGCTTTTAAAATTGACGGATATACCTATAAAATTGGGGCTGAAACAATTTCAGTCCTAGATAAAACGCCTGTAAAATACACTTTTACAACCCCGGGCGAATATTATGTTACCGAAATAATTAACAGCTCCGGTTGCCTTGATACCTCTTATGCTGTAAAAATTGTGGTGGGAGAAAAGCTGAAACCCGACTTTACAGTTACCCCGGCGGAAGTTTGCAACGGCGGCGGAATTCATATTGTTGCCGGTTCAAATAATAATTCGTCAGTGAGTTTATGGCGTCTAACATCAACCAATATATTCGATCTTAGTTTTGCTTCGATGCCCGATACCACAATTACAATTATTTCGGATACTTTGGGGTTTAAAAACATCCGCTTACAGGTAGATTATAACGGTTGCATTTCGGATACTACCAAAAAGGCTGTTTACAAAGTAATTGGTTCGGCTGGAAATTTTCTGGAAACATTTTCGTGCGACAGCGCATTAACCTATCATTTTAAATCGGGCATGCTACCCGCAACTTCCCTCACATGGAATGTGGATACCGCCATTTTTAAAGATAAGGATTCCGTAAGGTACACGTTTCCGGCTGGAGGAAACTATACGGTGAAATTAACTGCTATCGACGGAGCCTCGAATTGTTCGTTTACACGGACAAAACTTATAAAGGTCCGACAAGTAAAAGCCAATTTTACGCTAAACGACTCGGTATTTTGTGTAGGCGATTCGGTTTTAATGAATGCTACCTCATCTGTCGATTACATAAACTCCTGTTACAACGAAGGGTTTTTATGGGATTTTGGTGACGATTCCCCTCCCCGAAGAACGTATTTACCGACATTCGACCATGTTTACACTGCAAGGGGAAAGTATATCCTTAATTTAATTACCACTGCCGAAAACGGTTGTGTTGATTCTGCCAAAAAGAATGTTTTTGTATACCGCCCTGCCGGAAGCTTTACCACCGATAAAAAATTTGGCTGTATGCCTGCCATGGATGTGAAATTTGAGAATACTTCTACCGACAGTACTATTGTTAAATGGATTTGGGATTTTGGAGACGATGTAACCAATAATACCAACATCAAAAAGCTTGCGCATTCCTATACCAGTGTCAAGCCCGTAACTTTTAACGCTACTTTGTCCGTTTTCGACGAACACCAGTGTTTTAGCAGCTTATCCATACCAATTACACTGGTTGGGATAAACGGTGAGTTTCAGGCAAACGACAATGCCATATGTGTAGGGCAAACTGTGAAATTTACGCCCGAAGATACCAGTCTTGATAGTATTTTCTGGAATTTCGGGGATGGAAATACTTCAAAAACGCAAAACAGCAATACCTACAATAATCAGGGAAAATATAGTATTTCGCTCACTGCTTATAAAGATGGCTGTAGTAATACAATGACAAAACCCAATTACGTGATTGCCGAAAAGGCTGATGCCCAGTTTGTGGTAAACGACAGTATTTTCAATTGCTACCCGGATACGATAATAGTGCAGCATAAAAACCTGAATGGAAGCCCTGTAATTAACAGGACCTGGACGTTTGACGCAAAAGAATCGAACAATACCACAAATTCGGTTATGTTTATTTATACCCGTCCCGGAAATTACACGGCGCAATTGAGAGTAAAAACCCTCAATGGATGCGCGGCAAGCAGTTCCAAAAATATTCTTGTAAATGGGCCAACAGCGGCAGCAAGTTTTAGTCCTTCGGAAATTTGCTATAACGAAGCCGTAAATTTCCAAATCGATTCCATGAAAAATGTAAGCAGTTTTAAATGGATTTTTGGCGACGGAACCACCTCAACAGTTTCCCCGGCAGTGCACAATTATACCGCACAGGGGTATATCGTTCCGGCGATACAGTTGATTAATAATAAATGTACCGTTTCGAAATCGCTCGACACGCTCTTTGTTTCCTATCAAAACTTAAAGTTTACCAGGGTGCCTTTGGGTGACGCCACCATAAATTTTGGCGATAGTATCCGGTTAACAATTCTTGCCGAGGCAAGCAATTTAAATTATGCGTGGTCGCCCGATTACAACATTTCATGTTTAACCTGCGGCAATCCGATGGTAGCGCCATTAAAGGATTTTACCTATACCGTTGGAATGAAAGATAAATGCTACGACATTACCGAAGAATTTAAGATTAAAGTAATTGCCGATTTTTATCTCGAAGCGCCATCGGCATTTACGCCTAACGGCGATTTGAGTAACGATATTTTTAAATTCGAGGCTAAGAACATTGCAACAATCGACCTGAAAATTTTCAACCGCTGGGGGAAAATCGTCTTCTCTACCAACGATACCAGCGAAGGTTGGGATGGTACCGTGAACGGGAAAGCGCAAAATGCAGATACCTATACATATTACATAAAAGCCGAAACCATTACCGGGCATAAGTTTGAGAAGAATGGAAGCTTTCTGCTGTTAAAGTAATTGAACTGAAAAACGACTTTCGAACAAAAGTAACACCCTATGAGAGATAGTAATAAAAATAAAAAGCATCCTTCAAACCTTAAATGGGTTCTCGTATTCGCAGTGATTATTGGGTGTTTATCTCCTGAAATTCATATTCAGGCACAGGATATCCATTTTTCGCAATTTTATGCTGCCCCTCTGCTTACAAACCCTGCCAATACAGGCATGTCGGGTGAAAACTTTAGGGTAGCAAATAATTTTCGAAATCAATGGGGGAAAATTGGAGTTCCGTTCCGTACTTTTTATACTTCGATTGATAAAAAGCTGAGCATTTCGAACCAGTCATTCGGCATTGGGGGAGCTATAGTTCACGACCAATCATCCGCGTTCAACTTAGCTGCTGATGAGTTTTTAGTTTCGGTAAGCTATTCTAAAATTACAAACAATCACCAGTTTACGGTAGGACTTCAGCCGGGCTTTGCTTATAAATCGTACAATCTTAACAGTTTGACTTTCGGGTCGCAGTTCGATGGGTCGAATGAGCTTTTCAACCCCAACCTTCCCAGCTCCGAAAATAATTTAGCTGGTAGTTTACAGTACTTCGACATGAATGTGGGCATATACTGGAGAACACTTATTCGGAATATAATGCCCTCGGCTGGTTTGTCCATAAGTCATTTCTTAAGGCCGGTGGTTACCTTTTCTGCATCCGATCAAACTGTCCGCTTGCCGGTAAAAATTTCGTTTCATGGTCAGGTTAATATTCCCCTTACCAGCAGAATCGATATTGCTCCAACCTTGCTCTATAGCGCTGTTCCTGGAACCAACGAATTACTGCTTGGGGCGATGGAAGGATATGCCTTGAATGATTTCTTTATTCCGGTTAAAAAAGTTTATGCCATTACGATGGTTCGGATAAATCCTTTCAAAAACATCGATGCGTTGATTCTCGGAGGTGGTGTTAAATTCCCGAAATTCGACCTGGGAATTTCGTACGATATTAATGTTTCCCCCTTGGCGCAAGCTTCTTATTTTAATGGCGCCTTCGAAGTATCGTTGATATTTACTGGCGACCGGACTAAGAGGAATGCGAATGAACCTTGTTTTATATACTAATCATTTATTTAGTTTTAAATGAATAATCGCAATTTGACCTATATAATTTCAATTTTTAGAAATTTGTTTAGCCCTAAGATGAATTGTTTTGGAAATGTATGGTTTTATTCTATCATTGCCTGGTTTTTCCTGACTCCAATGCAACTGATGGCGGCAACAGCGCCAAATGATTCTCTGAAGAAAGTTATAGCCGATTTAAAAGCAAAAGCAATTAATTACGACAACAAAAAGGATGTTTACAACGCGATTGATTATTACAGCCGCTACCTTTCGTATGGGGAAAAAGATATAAAGTCGAGTTACCGCCTTGCTTCGTTATACTTTTTAACCCGGGATTATGCAAAGGCCAATCAGTATTTCGACTCGGTTATTCATATAAAAACCACGAAATATCCACTAGTATTTTATCAAAAGGGAATTGTATGCATGAGCCTCGAAAAATATGATATTGCGATAGAGGCGTTCACGAAATTCAGGAGGTTGTACAAGGACAACAACGATAGAAACAACTACCGCAAACTGGCGGCTATTTATATCGAAAGCGCTATCTGGGCAAAAGAACACCCCGAAAAAGATGCTGTTGTTTCGGTGGCACACCCCGGAACATCAATAAACCATGATAATATAGACTTTGCGCCATTTCCGGTCGATGAAAATACCCTGATTTACGGAGCTATATATTCGGATGTATCAAAAAGTATAGCACCGGTACGCCAAATTTATAAAGCCACCAAAATAAATGAACAGTGGGAAACTGCCGGGTTACTGGAGGGCGACGTCAATAACCCCGGATATAATACCGGTAATGCTGTTATTTCGGACGATGGGCAACGGTTATATTTTACACGGTCCCGTAAAAACTGGAAAAACGAAGACATCAACGAAATTTTTGTCAGTAACAGCGATGGATACAAATGGCTAGCCCCACAAAAACTTCCATATCCGCTAAACGACGAAAATTATACTACTACCCAACCTGCAATTGGCAAAAGTTTGAAGTCGGGAAACGAAATCTTATATTTTGTTTCGGACCGGCATGGCGGAAAAGGGGGCTTAGATATTTGGTATGCTGAGTTTGATGCAAAAATAAAAGCTTTTAAAGAGCCTCATAATTTAGGAAGCGCCATAAATACTATTGGAGACGAATGTTGCCCGTTTTACGATGTTACCAACAGCTCACTCTATTTTAGTTCGAAAGGAAAGAAAACAGGTTGGGGAGGGTATGATATTTATAAGGCGGTCGGTTTTACACGAAAATGGACAGAATCCCTTCCGCTGCCTAAGCCAGTAAATTCGTGTTACGACGATTATTATTTTTCTATTCTGAAAAACAGTAAAGAAGGTTTTTTTACTTCTAACCGCCCGGGGTCAATGACATTGGGGAATGGAAGCTGTTGCGATGATATTTTTTCGTTCCGGTTTAACGAGTGTGCAATGGTTAATGCGTTGGGAACCGTTCGTAATTCACTGGATTATGATATATATAACAGCCTCAACGAAAAATATCACCTCGGTTTGCAATTGCCCGAAAATAATATCGGCCTTGCCGATGTTCCGGTCGAATTGTATTTGCCGAGCGAAAAGGAAGACGACGATATATTGGTTTCGAGAACTACCACCAACAAATTGGGAAATTATCGGTTTGAGCTGGAACGCAACAAAGAATATAAAGTGTTGGTGAAGAACTATGGTTATTTTGAAAAGAAAGTCACGGTAAAAACCAACGATATCGACTGCAACGATACCGTTAAAATTGGTACAACACTAATCAACTATTTGCCAAAAATAAACATTCGGATTAATATATATTACGAGATTGATAAATATGCGCTTTCAAACGAAGCACGGCAAACCATTGATACCACCCTTATGCCATTGTTCGACCTGTTTCCCAATGCTATCATAGAAATTGGCTCGCATACCGATAGTATCGGAACCGAACTGTATAACGTAAAGTTGTCGCAAAAGCGTTCCGAAAGTGTAGTGAATTATTTGATTTCGAAAGGTGTTTTTAGTGAACGGCTGGTAGCCAAAGGGTATGGGATGAGTATTCCGATTGCGCCAAACACCAATAGCGATGGTACCGATAATCCGGCAGGAAGGCAGCTGAACCGGCGAACGGAGATTAAAATTGTAGGCGATATATCTACCTTAAATATGGACGAATAATATAAAACATTGAAAAATAATCCAATGATGAAGATAAAATATAGTGTATACCTAATTGTTTTTGTAGTAAGCCTTCGCAGTTCATTCGGGCAATTTCAATTACCCGATGGTGTAACGGCAACCCCGTCCTTTCTAGATGAAATTAGAAAAAATTATGCCGGCGAAAACGCGTATCCTTTCGATTTAAATACGGTTTCGCAAACGGTAAAGATTCCTGTTCGGGTGCACATAATAAAAAACAGAAATGGATTTGCCGGGGTCAATTTGGTAGATGTGAATAATAGCGTGAGTATTGCAAACAGCTATTTTAAGAATATTGGAATTCGGTTTTTTATCGATTCGGTTAATTATGTAAACGATTATAACTACGGATACATTACCAACGACAGCAATACTGTTGAACTATTAACCAAATTTGGGTTAGTAAACAGAATTAATTTGTTTTTGGCCGATTCGGTAAAAAAAGCTCCCTACAGAAGTTACGGATATACATATTTCCCGGATGTAGCCGACAGTAACTATATTTTTCTCGATAAAAATTATATTACCGGAAATGCGCTTACCACCTTGCTCGGACATTTTATGGGACTGCTATCTACCCACGAAAACCTGGGAGGCTCTGAACTTGCCAGCGAAAATAACTGTGCAACCAGTGGCGACTATATTTGCGACACTTATGCCGATCCCGACTTATATAATAAGGTAGACAGTACCTGCAAATACATTGGTACGGCACGGGATAATAACGGGAAATATTTTGTACCGTCTGTTGCGAATCTCATGTCGCATTCAAGAGAGGATTGCAAATGTATTTTTTCGCCCCTCCAATATCGGCGTATGTACTATTATTATTTGAAATACCGGCAAAATTTGAAGTATTGAGGTTGCTTAAATTTGAGCAGAAGGATATACGCTTAGCACAATATTTACATATCAAAGTTTTCTATTGAGAAGTAAGCTTGAATACCCAATGTCGTTTAGCTTAGGAATTGAAAAACAATCCCAACCTTTTAACTAAACAACATTGTATCACCACCATAATATTTTCTTTTAAAAAAGCTTTCAGGTTTTAGGGGTATCAATTTTACGATGCATCTATGAGTTATAAAACCAATTATCAGAAACCTAAAAGCCTTGAAATATGAAAGCAATCACAATTTTAATTCAGATTGAAAAAGACCCTTAACCTTCTTTTTTAGAACTCCTTAATTGATATAATTCTCTCTCTAAGTATTTACTAAAATCTATTTGTTATGAAAAATTTATCCTTTCTCATACTGGCCGTGCTTTGCCTTCTTTTTCAGGAAGAAACGGATGGCCAAATCCGTCGTGTTACGGGGAAATTAACTGATCCAACTACCGGTGAGCCCCTCCCGGGAGTGAATGTCTTATTGGAAGGCACTACCACCGGCACGGTAACCAATTTTGATGGTTACTACGAAATTGATGCACCTGTTGGTTCCGTTCTTTTAGTCAGTTTTGTTGGTTATAGCACTCAGCGTATAGTGGTGGGTCCTGAGCCAGAAAGTGAACGCGTTAAAAGCCTTACAAAAGTATACCGGCATAGCATCCCCGACAATCCAAATAAGTCTTTATCACCCTACTTCTTTGTACAAAGCGATAATCCATCGTTAGACCGAATGCCCCTGAAGGCCACCAATGTGGATGTATCCATTGCAGGGGTTATAGCCGACGTAAAAGTAAAACAGTTGTATGTAAACGAAGGAAGGAATACCCTGGAGGCTATCTATATTTTCCCCGGTTCTACCAGGGCTGCTGTATATGGCATGCAAATGCAGATAGGCGACCGAATTTTAAAGGCGAAGATCCGCGAAAAAGTTCAAGCCCGCAAAGAATACGAAACTGCCAAGGCCGAAGGGAAAACAGCTACTCTATTGGAGCAAAAACGCCCTAATGTTTTTCAAATGAACGTAGCTAATATTTTACCAGGTGATTCCATTTGGGTAGAGCTTCAATACACAGAATTGATGGAGCCAACCGAAGGGATTTATCAGTTTGTATACCCTACGGTTGTTGGCCCTCGTTATTCCACCACCGAAGATACCCCGGAAAATAAAGACGAAAAGTGGCTTGAGAACCCCTACCTCACCGAAGGAAAACTGCCAAATTATACTTTTTCCATCAAAACACACCTGAATGCCGGCGTCCCTATTCAACGACTATCATCCACCAGCCACAAAATAATGGCAACCTATACAAATGCAAGGACAGCAGAAATTGAGCTGGATCCATTCGAAACTTTTGGCGGTAACCGCGACTATATCCTCAATTACAGTCTTCGCGGCAAGCAAATTGAAACCGGGCTCCTCACCTACCACCATAACGATGAAAACTTCTTTCTCCTAATGGTTCAACCGCCAGAAAAGCCAACCGAAAGTGAAATTCCTCCCCGAGAATATATTTTTATTATTGATGTCTCCGGATCGATGAACGGCTTCCCGCTGAATGTCTCAAAAAACCTCTTTGAAAGCCTGATTTCGCGCCTTCGAACATACGATAAATTCAATATTTTATTATTTGCTGGTGGCAATCAGGTTTTCAGTGAAGAATCGGCCAATGCCACCCCCGAAAACATTAAGGATGCCATACGCTTTGTGAATAATCAGAACGGAGGAGGCGGAACAGAACTACTGCCAGCATTAAAAAGGGCGTTAAACATGCCTGTAGACGAAGAATATGCCCGAACATTTGTAATTCTGACAGATGGGTATGTAAGCGTTGAAAAGGAAGCGTTTCAGCTTGTGCGAAATAATCGGGCAAAGGCAAATCTGTTTGCCTGCGGAATTGGCTCTTCGGTAAACCGCTATTTAATTGAAGGACTTGCCAATGCAGGTATGGGAGAACCTTTTATTGCCACCAGCGAATTGGAAGCAAAAAAAGTAGGCAAAAAAATGATTGATATAATTGAAAAGCCTGTATTTACGCATATCAACATCGATTACCATCACTTTAAAGCTTACGATATTGAACCAACCGTTGCAGCAGATATTTTTGCCGAACGACCACTGATCCTCTTTGGTAAATTCGAAGGAAATCCTTCGGGAAACATTACTATCAGCGGGTATTCTGGAAATAAATTAAAATCAATTAACCTTTCAGCCGACAGCTCAACCAAGGAAAGCAACCAGGCACTTCGTTATCTCTGGGCGCGAAATAGAATAAAGTATCTGGATGATTTTGCCCAATATTATGAGACTTCGGGAAATTATTACTCTGAAACTAAAATACAGCCGAGCGAAGCACACGAAAAACTAATCACCGAACTGGGATTGAAATATAATCTCTTAACCAATTACACGTCGTTTATTGCGGTGGATAGCCTTGTTCGAAACAAAACAAAACAATACGAAACGGTAAAACAACCTCTCCCTTTGCCGCAAGGGGTATCGAACTTGGCGGTAGGCGATGCAATAAGCCTTAGTCTAATGCCCGATATTAAAAGTCTCGAAGAAGTAGTTGTGGTTGGGTATGGAACTGTAAGAAAAGCTGATTTGACCAGTGCTGTTTCTTCAGTGAACACCTCGGAGTTCAGTAATAATGGTAATACCTCAGTACAACAGGTACTGCAAGGGCGCATAAGTGGAGTAGAGGTAATAACCAATCAGGGCGCACCCGGTTCTTCAGCAAACATACTTATCCGGGGAAATAGCACTATCGGGAGTAGCAACCCACTCTATATTCTGGATGGAGTTCCCGTTAATTCCGAAACAATCACCCAGCTTAGTCCAACAGAAGTAGAATCAGTCGAAGTATTGAAGGATGCATCATCCACAGCCATTTATGGGGCTCGCGGAGCAAATGGTGTAGTGGTTATTAACAGTAAAAAAGGGAAGGAACAAAGCAAGTTTCAAATTCAGTTAAATTCAACCGTTGGATTTGATCGGGTGAACAAGCTTCCAAACCGTCAAAATCTATATGCCCAGGGGCTGACTGAAAATGGGGATACCAAATGGGCAGGAGCCGACCAAAATAATTTGTTTAGCTGGGGACCTGCCATATCAGGACTTACGTACGATGGCAGTAATTATTTGTTCGACAAAAACGGGCATCTCATTGCCAACAACGCTACAAACGGCATGAATGCAAAGGTATTTGATCCGTACCAGGTTTTCAAAACTGGCGTAAAAACTACGAATGAATTTAGCATTTCCTTATCGCACAGGCAGCAAACATTGAGGATTTCGTATACTAACACTCAAAAATCGGGAATTTTGCCAGAATCAAATACCACCCTGAATGCTATAAAACTGCGAAGCAACCATGTTCTCAAATTTGCAAAAATAGGAACCACATTTGCCTACCAGAACAACGATTCGAAAAACACGGGCAATCGTTCCTTAAACCCCGGGATGATGTATTCAATTTTGAACAACCCAACAACATTCGATTTATTGAATGGCTTCAACCCAAAAGAAGCTAACCAGCAAGTTCAGAGCTACATGCTGCCCAATAACCTCCAACGAAGTGCTGCACCAGCATTGGTTAACAATCCCTATTGGATGCTACACCGCAATCTATACAGGGAAAACAACCGTCAACTGGTAGGAGGATTGGATCTGGATTTCCAACTCATCCATAACCTTCACCTCAAAACCATCAGCAGTTTTGAGCAGTCGGAAAATGAGATGCAATATGGTATATCCCGAAACTCGGCATCCGTGACGGCAGGTAGCTTATTTTACCGAAACATGAATACCCAAAGTTTCAACCAACGGGTAGAGCTGAATTTCTCAAAATCGGGCAATCTGGAACTAAACAGCAGCCTTGGGTATCACTTTAACTGGAATAATTCGTCCATTGAAAGAAACAATGGATACGAGCTCGCAACTGAAACCGGTTATGCCTTAAGCGATGCAAAATTACTCGACACATACTCCTTCAATTTGTACCGCCGGACACATGCCGGATATGGCACGCTGAATGCAATGTACAATAACCTGGTAGGAATAAACGCTTCCTATCGTCAGGAAAATTCCAGCACCTGGAAGAATTCCGCCGTACCTCTGAAAACATGGTACCTTGGTGGTTTATTCAAATTCTCCAATCTGCTCAATTCCTCATCCTGGCTAAATAATGGAAAGCTATTTGCCAATGTTAGCTATTGCGACCGGGAATTCACCGCTCCATTAGCTGATAACGCATGGAATACTTCACAATTCGACCTCAACAATGTCACCAACTTTTATTCGATGCGAGAAGTGAAGGGCTTCGAAAACCTTTCACCCGAAAAAGTAAGTAAATTTGAAACCGGGTTAACGCTCGATTTTTGGAACAATCGAATTTCGACCAATGTAAGTTTTTATAACTCCATGAGCAAACAATTAATAGTCCCATCCATTCAAAATACTGATGTACAATTAATAAACAAGGGCAATTTAAGAACCAAAGGCTTGGATGCCGATCTGACATTTATTGCGCTTCAAAATGCCCTGAACTGGAAGATTAAAGCCACATTTACCCGTTACCGGAATAAAGTTACCGGATTAGCTGCGACCGACACTATAAGGATCGCAGGTTTTCAGGAAGTATCGTCGTGCCTGTTGAACAATCGGCCTTATGGAGTATTGGTGGGATCGAAGTTTCAACGGAACGAACATAACCAGAAGATTATCGGCAATGATGGCTTTCCTTTGGTTGATTCCAAACCGGGAATTATAGGGAACACCAATCCCGATTGGATTGCCGGTATCGAAAACTCCTTCCGTTGGAAAGGCATTGAACTTTCCTTTCTATTCGATTTCAAAAAAGGGGGAGATGTTTGGAACGGCACCCGAGCAACCATGAATTATTACGGAACTTCGGAAGAAACAGGGAATGCAAGGAATATCAGCGGATATGTTTTTGATGGTGTAACCTCGTTGGGTGAACCGAATATGCTACCGGTCGATTTTTCTAATTCCTCAACCAATACCGCCTTGAATCGCTGGGTTCGTTATGGGAAAACGGGTGTTGCAGAAGAATCGGTCGAAGACGGCAGTTGGATTCGGCTACGCGAGCTTTCAATATCGTATAGCTTACCTCGGAATTTCGTTCAAAAATTAAAAATGAAATCGTTAACAATCACTACTTCCGGACGAAATTTATGGATGCACACCCCTTATACCGGAATCGACCCTGAAACCACCCTTACCGGTATGAATAACGGCATTGGCCTGGATTATTTCAACATGCCCAATGTCAGATCGTATGCGATCGGAATAAAGGTTGGGTTTTAACCTTTTGAACGATTCTCAGAAGAAAAAAAACATAGCGGAATTCACACTTCCGCTATGTTTTTACTTTAATAAGAGTGTTTGATAGCAGGTAAGGCGAATAATAAATGAGTACTACGCTATTTTAAAAAATTACACGGAGGTTCACGGAGAATTTCACAGAGAGCCACAGAGTAAATACAATTACTTTGGAGTTACATAATTATCTTTAGCTCGCATAAATATCATTCCGATGCGGGTGGGCGATTTTTTCAAATTCTCAACAACCTCTTCAAAGGGCTGATCCATAATTTCGTGAATAGCAGGCAAACTGTTGGCGTGGCGGAAAATAATATTCCCCCATTCGTCCTTTACAATGATCCCCATATGTGCAGAAATTACACCCGGAATAGTTGTTACAATTGATACAATCTCCCCTCCTTTTAAATTATCCTTTATTTTTAACAAATCTTCGCGGGGAATATAGTAAGCCGTATCATTTTGAACAGGTATTGAATCTTTTAATTGTTCCAGACTAATGCCGTTTTTTAAATAAAATGCTTGTCGGTCAATTAACTTGGATATTTTTTGGGTGTAATTGCCCCCTATTTCTTTTGTAGCATCTTCTAATAACCAATCGTTATTAGGTAACCATTCGCTTATGGTATAATGGTTTCGGGACACATACCTCACCAGTCCGTTTTTGTACCGGATCTTCTGTAAATTGTCGTACATCAGATTGTATTCGCACGAAATAGACAAGGCAAGTACATGTTCACAAAACGTCATACAATCCATCCGGGCAAAATCAATCACCGGATCGGGATCTGGAAATTGGCTTGCGCCTTCGCCCAGATTATCAATCAGGTAAGGTGTACCCTTACATTTTTCGGAATAAAATTGGATACGCTGGCTCATTGTCTCTAGCTTATCTCCTTCTATCATGAGCTTGTTAAAATCGCGCGCTATCATTTCATGGGTTCCTTTTTCGGGCGAATTTCCATATTCCTGTGAAAAGTGCAACCGCGTTACCTTATCCATTATTCCACGCACCACAAACACATCTGCAATTAAACAGTCCGGGGTAGTTGATGTTCCGGTAGAATCATCCTGGTAAAAAGATGATTCTCCGATATAAATTTGAACGGATGAACTATTTTGATCTGTTATAACGCCATGCGCTAAAAAATAGCCATCGTGAAAAGTCCCGTCGCTGAGCTTTACTCCAACAAACTGCGGGATAAACACTATACTCCCCAATAATATCTGACATGGATCCACTGCTACTGTTCTGTAAGGAATCTTTTTATAGTTTAAGTAATTACTCACTGAAGTGGTATCGGTTGCTTCAATGGCACATGTGCCTTTAAGCAGGTATTCGGAGTTTTTATTGAATAATTGATTGTATTCCTGACTGTAACCAGCGAATACATGTATTAGTATCGTAAAATAAAAAATACATTTTTGAGTAGAAAACATCTTCATTTGCAGAATATTAAAGTATCCATCCGGACACAATTAGTACACGTTAACCAATGTCGTTTAGTTAAGGATATTCGACCCCGGCTGGGGTCGCCTGTTTGTAGAAAAATTATACATTCTATAAACATCTGACCCCGGCTGGGGTCAAACATCGATTCTTAACTAAACGACATAGATACTTTAACCACTATTAATTAATAGCTTCCGTTGCCTTATCCACCAAATACATGATCGATTTGTACGAAACACCGCTATGCTGAGTTAACCCAATTTCGCAGGTACGACTATTGCTATAGCCCCCTTCCAATCCTTCGGGGAGTTCTTCTTTCAGGTATTTTAAGGCGCTTTTATTTAACTCGGGTAGATTAAACCCTTTGTCACCCGCCCAACCGCAACATGAAGTTTTTTCAGGTTTCACCACTTTTATGGCACACATGTCTGCAAGTAATACCAGTTGGTTCTCCAGTCCCATTTTGGTAGTACTGCATGTACTGTGTACCGTAACCGAAATAGGTAATTTTTTAAAGACGAGGCGTTCTGCCAGGTAAGTAAGCGTAAATTCTACCGGTTCATATAACTTCAACCGTTTATCCATAAGCTCTTTCATGCGCAACAAGCATGGGCTCATATCGCAAAGAACAGGAATTGCACCATTTTCGGAGGCTTTCAATAACGCTGCTTCCAATTCCTTCAATTTATTATACCCTTGTTCTTTAAACCCTTTACTATCGAAAGCCATTCCACAACAAAGATTATACAATGCGTTGGGATAAATTATGTCATACCCGGCTTTTCGGATAACCGCTTCGGTTTTTTCAATTATCGCAACTTTCTCATCATAATCCTTCGAAATGCCAAACATTCGGTTTATACAGGCTGGGAAGTAAACGACCTTTCCCCTTTCCCTCCTCCCTTGCTCTTCTCCCTGGGGAAGAAGAGAGGAGCTTTGCTTTAATAAAGAAGCATCTCCATTGGTTTTGGTTCCTTTTTGCTCCTCTATCTTTGGCTTGATAGACAAATGGTTTTCTTGCTTCAGATCAGGTTGCTCCTCATCTGATTGTATTTGAACAGGCTCAACTTGCTGAGATATTATTAACGAAGGCTGGAGCCTTTGCTGAACCTCAACTTTCTGCCGGACTTTAGGTGCGGCCTGGGGCATAAATTCGTTCCAGAGCGGAATAGCACGGTTACTGGCTTTATGCAGAAATGTTCCAATGCCTTTCATTACCGAAACCGGAAGGATTTTTTGAACAATATAAACAATGCTTAATGCAAACCGGACTATTGAAACCGCTTTCCCAAAATTATTTGCAATGAAGGAGGCTACAGTTAAGGAAAACTTACTTTTCTTTTCGTACCGGAGTTCCTTCATCAGCTTCCCGGTATTAATTCCTACCGGACAGTCGAGGGCGCATAAGCCGTCAGTAGCGCACGATTCTTCGCCATGATAGGCATATTCATTTGCAAGTTCTTTCAACTCCCTGCTTTGCCCTTCCTTTCCCAATCGGGTTATTTCGCGAAAAGCAACAATCCGCTGTCGTGGAGTAAGGGTAAATTCGCGCGAGGGACAATTCCGCTCGCAAAAGCCACATTCGATACAATCGTCGACAATTGGATTGGTTAACGGAAATGGCTTTATGTTTTTAGCAAACACTTCCGGGTCGTTATTTATTAAAACCCCCGGATTCAATAAATTGGAAGGATCGAAAGCAGCTTTAATCTGCTTCATGATTTTATATATTTCGTCTCCCCATTCGTATTGAACAAACGGAGCCATATTTCTTCCGGTTCCATGCTCGGCTTTCAGGCTGCCATTGTATTTCTTTACGACGAGCTCGGCAAGTTCATGCATAAACATTTTATAGTTATCCATTTGCCTGCTCTCCTGAAAATCGGGAGAAATAAGAAAATGAATATTGCCATCGAGTAAGTGCCCCCAAATTACAGCGTTGTCATAATCGTACCGAAATAACAAATCTTGCAGGTCGGTTAAGGCATCTCCCAACACCTCTCCTGCAAATGCAATGTCTTCGATAATACAGGCTGTTCCTTTTGGTCGGGCGGCCGCTGCCGAAGTAAACAATCCTTTTCGAACCTTCCAGATCGACTGAAACTCTTTTGGATCGCGTGTAAATGATATAGGAAATAAGGTAGGAATGTGATTCAGCTTTTCCTTTATTTCCTCCATTTGGGCGAGGAGTAATTCCTCCGAAGGAGCCGATGTTTCTATTAAAAGGGCGGCCACAGTTTTACCCAGTTCTTTGATTTGCGCGGGCATTCCCGCATTGTTTTCAACCGACCGCAATGCCTTTCTATCCATAAGCTCAGCCGCGCTAACCTTACATTGCCTAAGCGGCATGATGGCAGTTGTAGCCTCCCGGATATCATGATAATATAAAAGTGCACATGCTTTTAACGGATGGTCTTCTACCGTTTCAAAGGTAACTTCGGAAATAAAACCCAAGGTGCCTTCCGAACCTATCATCAGGTGAGAAATAATGTCAATGGGATCTTTAAAATCGACAAGCGAGTTAACGCCATATCCACAGGTATTTTTTAACTGGAATTTTGAGTTTATTTTCTGGGCAAGCCCGTCATCCGAAATGATATAGTTTCGAAGGTCGGTTAATTTTTTTATCAGCGATTGGTGCGTTTCAACAAAACGCTTGCGACTATCGGCATTGGAAGTATCCAGCAAAGTACCGTCCCGAAAAATAATTCGCATTGCTTTAACTGTATTGTAGCTATTGGTAGCAATTCCATAGCTGGCACCACTGGCGTTATTGGCAACAATTCCCCCAATTTTTGCCGAATTGATAGAGGCAGGACTCGGGCCAATTTTGCGGTTATATCGTGCCAAAAGTGAATTGGCATACGATCCGCTAATACCAGGCTGAAAGGAAGCGATTTTCCCCTGATCGCGAATAGAAAACTTCGTAAATCCAGGACCAATTTCGACCAGTACTGAATCGGTAATGGTTTGTCCGCTTAAGCTGGTGCCTCCTGCTTTAAATGTAACTGGAACGGATAATTTAGAACATTCGTCCAATACCGCTTGAACCTCGGTTTCGTTGTTCACCTGAACCACCAATTCGGGAATTAACCGGTAGAAACTGGCATCGGTTCCTTTAGCGAGAAGATAAAGCGGAGAAGAATATATCGCAGAAGCATAGCCTTCCTGCTTCAATTTTAATTCAAGATTTCTATATTTATCTAATTTCATACGTTATAGCGGTATTTTTCATGACACAGTGAGTTTCAGGAAAAATAAAATTTGTTATCCTTAATCAATGTTGCGGACTTAAGTTTATTAGTTTGACTCCCCCGGAGTCGACAAAACCTTAAGTCAACTACAATGTATCCAAAATTATTACTTTTCACTAAGAGCTTATCAAACAATCGTTAAAAAATATGTATTCGGAGCTGGAAACATTGTATTCAATTAAAATCATTATTCCTTTTAACCTGCTTAAATTTAGTAAGTTTTTATTAGGATTTAAAACCCGGTGAATAACAAAAAATGAAGATGTTTCAACTTTCAAAGTTATCAAATTATGCTACGAATAACACAACGCGATACCTCTCCAACTGAAACACTTCATCTTTTCTAACTAACTACCTAACCTAAACCAAATTTCAATCTTGAGTCTACTAATAAAAGCCAAAAATTCAACGATTCTCATATGTTTTACCCCTAACCCTCCATAGAATCATCTGAAAATTATTGAATTTCAAAGTCTCCCAATTGGGGGGGGGGATTAGGGGGTAAAAGACTTTTTGGAGCAAACTCTTTTTTACAAATTTTTAAAGCGCTACAAACGAAAATACCGAAGCATTGGGCTTGGCAGATCGCATTCCGGCCAACGTGTGGTGATATCGCCGGCCAATACCCTGGAGCTTTGCGGCTTCCGAATAACTTACATATTTACTGCTTGCGTTCATAACCTGTAAGTCTCCGGCAATAGTTCCGTCGGCATTCACCAATTTTATTTTGTAAGTTACATTATTGGTTCCTTGGGTATTAAATTCACTCGGCTTTTTAATTACCTTAATCCGCTGCCAACCGGTAGTCTCACCAAACGAAACAGGTTGTCCAACATTTACCATTTCTCCGGTACGGAGATCCTGATACTGATACTGCAATTTGAGTGAACAAGGCACACCGTCTGTTTCGTAGAGGAAATGATAAAATTTCACATAACAGGCGGAATCAGTATCCGTTGTAATATTCGATTCGTATGGATAACCATTGTCAAATACAACAGGCTGCTGGTTGAAATCGTGAACAAAAATGTTCTGCTTACCTGCCGCCAGGGTAGTATTTTGATCGTACACCAATGTTGAATCGGTTCCCTTGTATAATTTAATATTTACATCGCCGGGGTTAGCAGTGAAAAAAGTACCAGCCACCGGAACAGCGCTGTAATTTGATAAAGGTGCTGTTTTGTTTGAATACAACACGTCATTAATTTTAATTTTATAAATATAGTTGGCCGCATTCGATGTAACAGGAACAACATAATGAATCTGGAATTCTGCTATATCGCTGACACTGGTAGAACCTTTGTAAACGATTTCGTTTTTTTCGCAGGATACTATAAGCGCTACTGCAAAAAATAAACTGATATATTTAACTATTTTCATATACATTATTTTTTTATTTGTACTTCTCTGTTTAAACTTAAACACTATTTTGAAGTGGGGAGATCGCCCGGATAAGCAAACCAGGGAATAGAACAATGGTAATTATCAGCCGTTCCCGATATTGGAAGCAATGTTGATAAGGAGGCTAAATTCCACATATATTCCGAATTATATCGGGGACGTAAACGATAACAGGGCGATCCCTCGTTTTTGACATTATAGCTCCCTTTCCGGTATTCAACCTGAGCAGGCGCTAAATAAAATCCTTTGTAAACCTTAGTTTCATCCGTATCCAGCTTTTGGTCAACCATCGATAGGTTCCATCCGTTACCCGAATTAGGGTAGTTGCCCGAATATTTGATGTCGTAATGATATTTACGCATATCGACCCAAGCTTCCTGGGCTCCCCATGGGTAAAGAGCAACCCATTTTTGCATCATAATGTGCGAGAGCGAAAAGTCGGCCACCGAAAGCCCATCTACATAAGGCCCTGCTGTATATTGGGTTGCCAAAGTTGTAAATAAACTCTTGGTAATCTTATCTCCTCCGGTGGGGGTCTTGTTAGTGTTTTCCACAATATATTTGGCAGTAAATTCGATATCGGCTTTCACCCCTTCTTTAAATGCTGCTAAGGCATTGTCCTTTTGTCCCATTTTCCAGTATGCCTCCGCTAAACAGAATTTTAATTCAGCATAAGTCATCAGGATATATGGGGCATTGTCGCGGTAAAGCCAGCGCCCCATGCCATCGTGGGTAGCTCCAGCATAGGTGGAAGCAGTTTTACGGCCGTAGAAGGATGGGGCAGCACCAACAGGCCCATTTGGGCTGGTGAATGAACCGCCATAGTATTTACGGGCTTTAACACTGTCGGCATTGTTTACATACAGGTAATTCGGGTCATCTACAGTTCCCAGTTTAACGGCTACCCGTGGATCGTAATGTCCGGGGGTATGTACGGCGGTGTCGCAAACAATTTGTTTATCAGCTAATTCCCAAGGATAGTATGCATTGCCAGCTACATCCAATCGTTGTCCGGAAGCTTCATCGTATTTAGGGACTGAACCGGTGAAAACCTGCACAGCATAATCATGCTGGAAGTAATTATATGTTAAAACCAGTCTGTTTGTACCCCAAAAGTTGTTGTACGCCGCAAATGCTGCTTTATCTGAACCTCCGGCTACTGTAATAGTTGCATCGTCGCTTACTGACGCAAATGAATTATTCGCACAAAAAACAAGCGAATCGGCATAATCACTAACGAAATTACTTTTATTAGATAATGAAGCAAAATTACGGACAAGCACACCGTAGGCAAACTTTTTCCACTTATCCTTATCGCCCGAATAGATATAATCGTTGCTGCTGATTTTGGAACCGTAGCTTGTTTTGTCTTCCATTTCAAGATATTTAATGGCTGTATAAGCCCAGGCACGCACCTGTGGGTAGATATCTTTCTGATAATCGTAATCGTGCGATAAAAGTCCGGCCACATACGCATCTTTCATCGGAAGGTCGCCATGTTCTTTGGTTAATTGGTCCCACGAAAATGCTTTTATAGCATAACCAATACCGGCTAATGTCCAGTTTTCGGCCTTAAGCGACTGGTTAATGAGGTTTTCTAAGTTCATTCCCTGGTTCCAATAAGACATTCGCCATAATTCACCACCGTTATCGCTTCCTGCACTGTAATAATTGGCAGCAAAAACGGAAAAGTTTGTGGTTCCCATCATCTGAGTAAGGGGTGCCGTTGCGCGTACATCGTAATACATCCCCTGATAGGCCTGTATTATTCCGGGTAAGTATAAATAACCTTCGATATAGTCGGGAGAATCTTCATTTTTATTGACATCGAGATAGTCGTCGCAACTCATGGTTGTAAATAGCAGCGACGCTATTGTTATAGCAGAAATGAATATTTTTTTCATGATATTTTCCTATTAAATTGTTTTATCATTTAAATGTGATGTTTAAACCTACTGATAAGCCTCTTGGACTAGGTAGTGCCCAAACATCGTACCCTTCGCCACCAACACCTCCGGCCGCTGCCGATACCGTGTTTCCAACAGGATCAAGTCCTGAATAATTGGTCCAGGTAATCAAGTCGTTCCCTACTACAAAAACACTTGCGTTAGAGATAAGTATTTTTTGCAGCCAGCTGGAAGGGATATTATAAGATAACCTCAATTCCTGCAAATGCAGATAATTAACATCATTTTCAATCCAATCCTCATCGCCACCTTCGTAAATTGATGCACCGTATGTTGTATAATTCACAGCGATAGTGTTTTTGGTAGGATTGGCGGTATTTTCGTTACCATCGGCCAGTACTCCATTAAAAACTACCGGTCCTTGTTCACGTAATTTTACTGATTCCCAACTGGTACCATAGGTCATCATGGTGCGTTTTGTTCCGTTTACTACCGAAGCCTTGTAACGGCCGGAGAACATTGCCGAAAGGTGAATACCTTTAAAGCTTAAACTGGTTGTTAACCCGAAACGCAATTTAGGCTCACGGTTCCCAATTACACTCCATTTAGAGTTTTTCATAGGTAAGCCAGTGGTGGGGGAAATTAAAATATCTCCCGCTTCGTTGCGCGTATATGCCAAACCTGTTAGGGTAGTGACAGGATTTCCTACCATAATTCCATCGCGAATATTTCCGGAGTTCCATGTATACGCATCGTAATACTCGGTTACATTTTTAGGTAAACCAACTACTTCCGATTTGGTACCGGAAGCATTAACCCCAACATTCCAGCGGAAACCGTTTGCGGTTCGGATAACATCTCCGTCTACATGAGCTTCCCATCCCCAGGTGTCGAACGACCCTACGTTCAGGTTATTTAACACAAAACCTGTGGCATAGCTCAAGCGAAAGCCCTTAACAATCTGATCGGTACACTCTGTCCAGAAATGAGTAAAGTCAACATTTAAACGGTCATTGAAAAAACGACCCTCGAAACCTATTTCTTTTGATGTTGTAATTTCGGGTCTAAGATTTGGATTTGGGCCTGTAAAACCGTATTTAAATCCGCCACCAGTTAACCCGGTAGCTTCTAATTGAGGATCGATACTAAGCGGGTCGGTATCCTTACCAACCTGCGCAACCGATCCCCGGAGTTTCAAATATGTAATACTGTTGATATTTTTCACAAACGGAAGTTCGGAGAGGACAAATGAACCTTCGATGGCAGGATAAAAGAATGTCCTGTTTTTTACAGGAAGAGTCGAAGACCAGTCGTTACGTCCGCGAAGGGTAACAAAAGCCATATTGTTATAACCGAGTTCAAATTGACCTGAGAAAGCCTGAACTCTGCGTTTTGTGGTTGTTTGCTTTGACGACAGGGTTTTTGCATCGCAATTATTGATGGATTGGAAATCGGCCACTAAGAAGTTGGAACCAAACGATGCCAGACGGTTTACCCCGTTTTCAACCTGGTGATAACCAACCTGAATGGCAACTGTAAATTTATTAAAGAGCTCTTTGTTATAACCGGCAAGAAGGTTTAATGTAGGATCGGAAAAGTTTGATTTTGCTATGTTATAAGTACCTGCTCCAGCATTATTTTTAAAATAGTAAGGGTGAATCGAGGTTTGAAAAGTTTGTGCCCCAACATCCCAACCGGCCTGAGCACGGATAAAAGCATCCCTGAAAGGTGTAATGTTAACCGCTGCCGATGATATGAAACGACTGGACTCATCGTAGAATTTATTGTTATACAGACCAAATAAAGGATTCAGAAGATCGGTGTCCGTATAGTAAGCTGGCATACGCATATGGGAGCCATCCTCCTGAAGGTAATTCGACATATCGTCAATGTTCGGCCAAATCATCGCCTTGAATAATGGCCCATCGGTTCCCCGGGGCGCTTTATTATTGGACGATTTAATATATTGCATAGACGATTCGAAACTCATCCATTTGGTGATCTGAGCCTTACCTGAAAACGAAATGGTCATTCTCTTTAAATCGGTATTCTTTATTGTACCCGTATTATCGAGGAATGATGCCGATCCACGGACAGAGATTTTTTCTGTTCCTCCCTCAGCCGAAATATTATGTTTAGAAGTAAAGCCGGTTTGCATTAAAGCATCAATATTATTGTAAGTTTTTGTTCCCTCGGGAAATAAACTACCATAATGTTTTGTATTATACCAGTTGGTTGTACCATAGGAACCATTGGCATATTTGTTCTGTATTTCCGGAAAATCGTACGATTTATCCCAACGGAACATATTGCTGTACGTTACCTTACCTTTACCAACCCCTCCCTTTTTTGTAGTGATAATGATGGCCCCGTTTGAAGCATCCGAACCGTAAAGAGCTGCTGCTGCTGCGCCTTTCAATACGGTCATCGACTCAATATCCTCGGGATTAAAGTCGTTTCCGCGCGACGAGAAGTCTAAGTTACGAACCGAGAATGCCGCTCCACCGTCAGCCAGGTTAACCGGGTTAAACGTAGAGTTATTCATTGCAATACCATCAACAACATATAAAGGCTGGTTATTACCCGATATGGATGTAATACTGCGCAATACCACGGAAGTTGAAGAACCCGGGGCACCGCCACTTGAAGTAACGGTCATACCTGCAACGCGGCCCTGAAGAGCGGAGATAAAATTATCCCTACCCGATTCGCTAATTTCAGCGGCTTTTACATTCTGAACCGACGACCCAATGGTGCGGGCAACACGCTTCATCCCAAACTCGGCTGTAACTACAACTTCGCCCAGGGTTTTCATGTCGGGAACCATGTGAACATCAATATTGGCTGTTCCTGCTACTACTATTTCTTCCGTTACAAATCCAATGAAAGAAAAAACAAGCACTTGTCCGTTGGAGACATCGATAGAGTACTGACCATCTATATCCGATACTGTACCTATAGTTGTATTTTTAACAACTATATTGACCCCTATAAGAGGCTCATTGGTTCCAGCATCCGTAATGTGGCCTTTAATGGCAACGTTTTGCGACATTGCGAATTGCGACAGCATTATCCCAATTCCGGTTAAACACAAGAATAAAATTGTTCTCATTTCATTTTGTTTAAAGTTAAAAGTGAAGTTGAAGCATTTATAGTGGGCATTGTTGAGGCTTTTTTATTTATTATAGTGAATTTCTGTTTTTATTCAATTTTATTTAATCTTCGTTATGCCAATCCCAGCCCTGTCGGGAAGGGTTACCTTTCCGTCGACGATTTTTACGCCATCAAAAATATCATTGGAAATGAGTAAATTACCGTCCAAATCGGCCCAGTCTGTTAAGGGAGAAAGTTGGGCAGCGGCAGAAACTGCACAGGAGGTTTCGGTCATACAACCTATCATTACTTTCATCCCCCGGGCACGGGCTATATCGGCCATAATATGGGCAGCCCTTAAGCCACCGCACTTCATGAGCTTAATATTTATTCCGCTGTAAATTCCGGAGACCGAATTAACATCGCTTACCGTTTGAACTGCCTCGTCGGCAATAATAGGCAATGGGCTGTTCATGGTCAGCCAGGCAATATTATCTTTTTCTTCTTTCGGCATGGGCTGTTCCACAAATACAACCCCTTGTTCTTTCAGCCAGAAAATCATATCCAACGCCTCTTTCTTATCTTTCCACCCCTGGTTTACATCCACACACAGAGGTTTGTTGGTGACAGTGCGGATTGTAGAAATCATCTCCTTATCGGTACTGCGTCCCAGTTTTACTTTCAGAATTTTGTAGGGGGAAGCTTCGAGCACTTTTTCTTTCACCACTTCGGGACTATCAATTCCAATAGTAAAGGATGTATTAGGGGTATGTTGCGGATTCAGTCCCCAAATACGGAACCACGGTTGGTTCATGAGTTTCCCGACCAAATCGTGCAGGGCGATATCAACAGATGCTTTTGCCGCGTAGTTTCCGGGACTGATTTTGTCGACATAGGCCAAAATATCTTCCATAAAAAATGGATTGGAAAATTGGGAAAGATCAACCTGCTTTAAAAAATTACCCGCCGTTTCGTAGTTTTCTCCCAAATAGGGAGGCATAGATGCTTCTCCGTAACCAATTATGCCATCGTATTCAATCTCTGTAAGCATTACGGGAGTTGTTTTCCGGCTATTCGATGCCAGGGTAAACACATGCTTCAATTGAAGTTCGTATGGTCTGAACCGAAAAACCATTTTCGTGCTTTTATTTATAAAAAAATCGGCAGGTCCTCCTTTAATTATAGGCAATGCGCAGAGGGCGCTGCCGGTTATTAGTCCTGTGTTCTTCAAAAAGTCGCGTCGGTTTTTCATTATGTCTTCATTTTAATACCAGGGATGGGTTTTGATTGACCTGATTCCTTCGGTGTTTTCCGCTCCAATAATTCGCCTGACGTTTATGAGGCTTATTGAGCGGTACTGACTGTAATTTGTCCGGGTACTATCGAAACTATTAATTCGTACCCTCCCGGAAGAATGGATAAATTCAGAGTCTCCCAGATACATCCCTACATGTGTAATAGCTGGAGATTGATTGCTCGAGGAAGTATGGCCAAAAAACAGCAAATCTCCCGGCAAAAAGTTTTTCCAATCTTTTTCAATAGGTATGTCTGTGCCATAATTTGCTTGTTGAGAAGCATCACGCGAAAGAATATACCAATTTAAAAAATAGACCGTTTTTGTATACCCACTGCAATCGGCCCCCTTTACAGAAGTCCCCCCCCCAGAGATAGGGTATACCTAAAATGTTTTCGGCAGTTCTAATCAGGTTTTCCGCTTTAATGCCATCGCTTCGCCGCCATGCTTCAAAATTGAGGACATCTTTCTGTTGAATTTTCCCAACCCTTCCATCAGGAAGGCGAACCAACACCTCTGTTCCTTTCAGGGAAGTTTGCTGAAGAATGCAGCCAGCCACAACATCGCTAACCGGTTTATTGCTTTTTAAATCGCTTACTATAGCAAATAAAGAAACAACGACTACCCTTTCAGAATTCTGCCATTGGGCCATTTCAAGGTGTTGTAAACCTGCATATGCATCTTTTTCACACCAGGCGAGATACCCATCGGGGGTTTGAACAAAAGCCCAATCACTGGTTTCCTTCAAAATCTTCAAAGGAGTGCCCATCAAAGCCTGTGTGATCATTTCTGCATCGTGCGAAGCCGAAGACCTTAAGTTTGCAACGCTTAATGTAACCATTCCCCAGGGAGACAATACGTTGTCTGGCAAAACCAAAACACTATCGACCACAGAATAAAGCGAATCCTGAAGCCGGGTAATTAAAGCATCAAGGGCTTTTTCATTATCTGTTTCGCCCTTTAATAATAATTTCTTCCCTCCCACTTTGGTTGCCGTAATGGAGAAAACACCCTCCCGGGAATCGGGTACAAATGTATTACCAACTTCCTGTATAATTTTATCGGGCGAATACTCCTCTACACAACTAATTGCGAGAATAATAGCTATGAATATGAATATTTTTAATGTAGGTAATTTCATTTGATTCATTTAAAACATGTAATACATGTTAGTTGATTAAAAGATAAACTTATTCTAAAAAAGACTGATACTTTTTAACTATTCTAAATTAAAATTTTTACCCCCATTCAATAAAAGCCTTTTGCCAAACTAGTAATCTATTTGACCTATTAACCCCTCAGATATATACTAATAATTAATTCTTACGTTTTAGATATTAAATAAATTTCTTGAAACATATAAAAGATGGATAATAAAAACTGGTTTTTTTTCTATCATCGAACATTTCATATAAATTGTATTGCTATTTTTCAGCATAAAAACTAAATTTGTAATGTTGTATTACATCTTACAAATATATTTTTTCCATTTACAAAAACAAATACATAATACCAGTTTTTTAACATGAAAGCGAAATTTTTATTTTCTTCATTTTTATGCCTTTTTATATATTCCCAAGCTCAGGTAAAATCAGGACTCGAAGTACTTACCTCCCATCAATTCCGCGAGCTAGAGCATAAAAAAATTGGATTGATTACCAATCCTACCGGTGTAGATCGGAATTTACACTCGACGATAGACTTGTTATTTGATTCGAAAAAAGTAAAGCTGGTTGCACTTTTCAGTCCGGAGCATGGTGTTCGGGGCAACTACGAAGCCGGAGAACATGTAGCAACTTACACCGATATCAAAACAAATTTACCGGTTTACAGCATCTATGGCGGAACCAATAAGCCCACCCCGGCGATGTTAAAAGGAATTGATATTCTCGTATATGATATTCAGGATATCGGATCGAGATCATATACTTATATCAGCACATTAGGATTAGCCATGGAAGCTGCGGCTGAAAACAATATTGAATTTATGGTGCTTGATCGTCCCAATCCACTGGGAGGACTAAAAATGGAAGGTTCGCTGGTCGAGCCCGGATTTGTATCGTTTGTAAGCCAGTTCCCTATTCCTTATATCCATGGCCTCACTATAGGCGAGCTGGCAACATATCTGAACGAAGAAGGGCTGCTTGCCAATAAAGCCAAATGTAAACTAACCGTTATAGAAATGAAGGGATGGAAACGCTCCATGAACTTCGAAGAAACCGGATTGCCCTGGGTGCCATCGTCGCCACATATACCTTATGCTCACTCCCCTTATTTTTACCCTGTAACAGGAATACTTGGAGAATTATATGTAATGAATATTGGTGTTGGCTACACCTTACCTTTTCAATTGGTTGCAGCTCCCTGGGTGAATGCCGACAGTCTCTCGCAAAATTTAAATAACCTGAAACTGCCCGGCTTGATTTTTCGACCCATTCATTACAAACCCTATTACAGCACCTCCAAAGGGAAAATGATTCACGGTGTTCAAATTCATATTGCTAATTTCGATAAAGCTCCTCTTTCGCTTGTTCAGTTCTATATCTTGCAGGGATGCCATACCCTTTGGCCTGACAAGAATGTTTTTGAACTATGCGATTCGTCGAGGTTAAGCATGTTCGATAAAGTTTGTGGAACCGATAAAATCAGGACTGAATTTACGAAGACCTTTAAGGTGGATTCTATATTAACCGTTTGGTCGCAAGGATTGCAAGCGTATAAGCAAAACGCTCGGAAGTATTTTTTGTACAATTAGAGGCTGTTTAAAAATGGAACAAAATTATTTTTTAACACAGAGAAATCCGTTTTGATCTCAAAAAGAATTCTGTTCCTTGAAAAATAATGCTATTAAATAATTCAGGATATTGAGAAGGTACGGAGGGCTCAGAGTTTTAGAAATCGCTGGCGATTGCCCCTCCGTGACCTCTATGTCTTCACAAAAAACAACATCGATTAGTCGCTTTTTGTTATATGCCATCTCAATTGTTGCTTAAGATTCATAATCACTATTGTCCGGTAAAAAACAGGTCGCCGCTATGCGGCTTAGAGCCATTTGTTGTATTCGTTTGTCTACAAACAGGTCGCAGCTAAGCTGCTTTTTTTAGTCGTGTAGCGACGTCCTGTTTGTAGTAAAAAATATACCCGTCAAAAATAAACCCCAGCGGGGCGACCTGTTTGTAATCCGTTATATTACAAGTTTTTGTAAGAATTAACAACTTTTTACCGGACAACAATGATTCATAATTAATTCTCTGTGTTAAATTTAAACAGTTTCTTCGTATCCTAAAAATACTTTTTATTTAATCCAGAGCACTGAATTTCCCGTGCCATGTTCATTCTCTTCCCAGAGCTTGTTGGTTGGATCGATTATCCATTTCCCATCAACTATATATTTATATAAATGTTTCCCGGGTGACAGATAAACCGGAAAGGTCCATTTACCGTCCACTTTCACCATATGATAGCCATCCGTAACCCAATTATTAAAGTCGCCGGTAACTTTCACCTCGCGGGCATTGGGAAAAGCATCCAGCGAAAAAGTATAGTTCGGTTTAAAGGCAAGGCACGAGTTCACTTCACTCCCATTTCCAGTAGTGTAGAGGTTTGAAGGATCGGTCATCCAGCGCCCATCCACAATAAACTTGTACTCGTAATTGCCCGAAGCCAGCTTATAAGGCAGTTGCCAACCATTGGCGGTTTTTTCCATCATCAACTCATTGGGAGCCCAATTATTGAAATTCCCGGCCAGGAATACTCTTTTGGCATCAGCAAATCCTGTTAACTGAAAAACGTTTTCTTCACCGGTTCCAATTACCGAATTTTCATTTCCTTTTCCGTCCTTACGGCTATTATTGTTGTTGGGGTCTGTTATCCATTCATCGTCCACCAGGAATTTATAGGAATACGTACCATCTTTCAGATACAATGGCAACGACCATCCTTCAGAATTAGGTGACATTCTTAGTTCTTTCCTGTTCCAATTGTTAAAGGTACCTGCAACAAATACTTTCCGCGACTTCTGGTATCCCTTTAACAAAAATTGAAAGTTTGGACAATACACGACGGAATTATCATTTCCAGCTCCATCGTTCTCAATCAGCTTATTATTCGGATCGGTCATCCAATTCCCATCTGCAATATATTTGTACAAATATTTGCCTTCGAGCAATGGAAGCTTTACCACCCAACCCGAATCGGCCTTCTCCATGGGTTGCTGATTGGGATCCCAGTTATTAAAAGATCCGGCTATATAAACCTTTTTGGATCGCTGAAATCCGGGCAGAAAGAATTGAGCCTCGCCATTCTGATATTGAAAATTTTGAGGTTTATTAAAATTATTTGCACCATAAATTACTTTTTCCTGATCTACATATCCGGGAGCCACCTGCCAGTTATCGTCAAACAAAAAAACATCGTTTACATTAAAATGAAAAACAGGTTTATTTTCGATGACTTTTGATAATTCGACTTCCGACTCCGAAATATGGCTGACTTCCCAGGAAACACTATCGAGCATAACCTCTGAAACAGCTGAGTTTATTTTTTGCCAAACAGTGCTATCCAGTTTAAAGAGCTTCTCGACCTCTGTTTTCTGCGCATCCGTCCAACGCAAATCGAGTAAGATTAATATCTTTCCGTTCTCGACCCGGGTAATAGCCGAGGGATCAAATTGCGCCCAACTCGTTGCCGAAATCGCAAAAAAGACAAAAAACATTATGTACTTTCTTAAAAATCTCATTGCCTGCCTTGTGTTATAAATGAAATTCCCATTTGTCTTTTTGCAAAGTTAATACAAAATGTTCCTTTCGATAAGAAATCGAAGCCTAAAACTCCGTCAATATGAACACCATAGGCTTCATTTAGATGATCCATATAGGTAATAATTGTTTGCATATTGTTTAATGCCGAATCGCCATAGGTAAAGTTATTCATTACCCCATAAATCACTTCGTTAGAAGATGAACCGGCACCTCTCAATTTTAATGTACGCGTAATCGAAATTGTTTTTAAAATATTCTTATCCAAATCGGTACTGAGCGCATTTGTTTCGGCGCCTGTATCAAAGCAAAACCGAAGTAATTTACCCCCAATTTTACCTTTCACGAATAGAATATTGTGCGCTACTTCTATATTTTGAGTAAAATCGGCATTGCACAGTTTGGTAGTATCGAGCAAATTGCCTTTCCTGTCGATTGGATGAAGAATCAATTTATTATTGACGAGATCGATGGTTATCTGGTGCGTTTTAATAAGCTCGAACCCAAATAATCCCAGTACCTTAACTCCTCTCCGGTTTTCGATGTGCCCTAAATCGGTCAGGTTTGCCGATAATTTTTTAAATTTCATATTCCCCACAGCCAGGTTATCAACGGTAACTTTGTCGGCCTGCGTCACACTTCCCGTAATCCCAGCCGAGGTTTGTTCCCCAACATTAAGATGATCGCGAAAGTATGTTCGATTTAATACCAGCGTGGTTGCTCCCGAATCGAAAATCAGATTCCCCGCCTCTCCGTCAATCGTCGCTTCCATCATATACAACCGGCCAATTCGGTTAAGCGGAATAATAAAGGAAGCGGTATCGGGCTTACCGGCTATTTTCACCAATTTTGAAAGGGACTCTAAAGGGAATTGTGGATTTTTATTGGTGAGCGCTTGTTCAGGTGTATGCATTAATATTTTCTCAGGCTTTAGAAAAGTCTTCTCTTCTGAAAAGAACAACAAAAAACCTCCAAAAAAGCTTAAAAAAAATAAGAATACGGGAACAATGCCTTTCAAACCTAAAATTTTAGGCAAGTTAAAACTTTAAGACTAATTGATAATTATTGGAACATAAAATTAGAGAAAGGGTTCACAAAACAAAAAGTAATGGGATAAAACTCATTTAATCCAGAATCTCTCCTCCTATTTTTTTATACCATCGTATATTGCCTGTTGAATTTTAGTCCGTATGCTCATATCGCTAATCTTCGTATTGGTCCGGGTAGGGTACACCCGGTTCGTCAACAAAATATAAACTAACTGATATTTGGGGTCGACCCAAAAAAATGTACCGGTAAAACCTGAGTGCCCAAAACTCTCGGGACTTGCATCTGGCGAAGGGTATGCATCTTTTAAACTTAAGGTATTATTATTAAGTAACGGTTTATCAAAACCTAATCCACGACGGTTATTGTTCTGAGGATATTGAACACTGATAAACTCCTTTACGGTAGATTCTTTCAAATATTGCACTCCTCCATAACTTCCATATTGCAAGTACATTTGGAGCAATTTGGCTAAATCGTTTGCAGTAGAAAACAACCCGGCATTTCCTGAAACCCCGCCTAACACAGCAGAAGCTTCGTCGTGCACGGCGCCTTGAACCAATCGTTTCCGAAAATATTGATCATTCTCGGTTGGAACAAGCCGGTCTATCGAAAACTTCAACGATGGATTATAAGTTATAGTTCTGGCACCAAGTGGTTGGTAGAAGCAAGAATCGAGAAACCTCACATAACTCGTACCTGCCAATTTTGTAATTATCTCGGGAGCTAAAACAAAAAACAAATCGCTATAAACATATTTGCCCCTATCTTTTAATTCCGAAAGACGGATTGCTTTATATACCCGCTTCCTGAAATCGTTTTTAAGAAACAATCCTGGCGCAACCATTAATTGGTAACCGCTTTCCTCTTCAACCCGGTACCAAGATGGAGAAAGCCTGCCATTTTTAACCTTTTTTTTCCAGAAGGGAATGTAAGGGGTCAGCCCCGCTTGATGTGCAAGTAACTCGCGCACGGTAATATCTTCTTTATTGGAGGAATGAAATAAACGCTTTTTCCAGTCGGGCCAATAGGTAGAAAGATTTTCGTCCAATTGTATTATCCCGTCTCCATGTAGTTTCATGATAGCAGGAAGCGCACTACTGACTTTCGTAACGGATGCCAAATCGTATAGATCGTTTTTGCTGGCAGGCACACTATTTTCGTATGTATGAAAACCATAGGCTTTTTGAAAAATTATCGTTCCATTTTTGGCAACCAAAACATTGCAACCCGGAAATGCTTGTTGTGCAATAGCATCATTTAAAATAGAATCGATTTTTTCGGTTAAATGCGCCCCATTAATATCAACTTCCTCCGGAATAGAATACTTTAGCCGAATAGGATTATCAATGGAAATTCCACTTCCAGTAGTGTAATTCCCTGAAGCAACCTTCAATTTCCCTTTTGCACCAATGCCTCCAAAAATCATTTGCGCCGATAGCTCCTGACTCAAATTATCATTATCATCGGCCACTATTAAACCATCGGGCGGTTGATTTTCTAAACTTTTTAGTTCTTCTGCCCCCGAAAATATTACCAGAATACATTTCTTCCTAAACGATTTTAATATGGATATATACCCTTTGTCTGCAGAATGCGCTCCCAAAATAAGCAGGTTATAGGGTGTAAGTTTCTTGATAAGGGTATTAAGCTGGTTATCCGAAAAATTATCTGGCAGATTGAAATGATCCACCCTGGAGTAATTGCCAAGCATCTGCTGAAAAGGAGTGATGGTATTTTCTCCAACCGAAATACTTACAATTTTTAATGTATCCAGTCGTTTGAGAGGTAACAGGTTTTGCTGGTTCTCAAGCAAAGTAATTGATGCTTCAGTTTGTAAGCGCTGTAAAAAAATATCCTTATTAAATGCTGTAGTAACTGCCACCTGACAATCAGCATCTATGTTTCTCAAAAGAGAAACTGATAACAAAAAATAACACAAAAATAATTGCTTCATACGAATTGATTTTCAGCAGAATTTGAGATTTCTCTTAAACTTTAATAAATATTTTCTTTTTATAAAGAAAAAGGCAGATAAGCCAAAAAACAACAATGTGCGAAAGTGCAAAAAGCAACGACCCATTTAACTCGCCCGCCCACGAAAGAAATAAGTGTTTGTATGTCCAAGAATTACCGGAGATTATGGTACCATCAGCTTCCGTAATTTTAATGAACCTCGAAAAGCTCTTTGCCCATAAACCGGCCAGTGCAAATATGAAAAGCGGGTTCATCCCAAAAACCACGAAAAAGGAAGTCCACTTGGTAAAACCTTTTATATCGATAATCCAGATTAGTATGCCTAGCATTACGCTTGCTAACCCAGCTGTATAAAGTACATAGGAACTCGTCCAAAGCGGTTTGTTAATAGGTAATAATAAACTCCAAACCAAGCCAGCTGCAACTCCCAAAGCACCAAAAAGCATCAATTTTAATGGAACATCTGACTTCTCGGTTTGCCTGATTAGCCCACCGGCCAAATATCCTAAAATAACCGTACCAATGGCGGGTATAGTACTCAACAACCCTTCGGGATCAAAAGGAATTCCAAATCCCTTATACAGGTGGGTGATCCCCAGTATTGCCCCGTCGACAGCAATAGTAACATTTCCAGTTAAACTGTATGGGTCGGCCCCTCCAAAAAAATAGAGTATTCCCCAGTATAAAAGCAGGATTGAACCAGCCGTGTACAGCAAGTATTTTCGGGGTACAGCCAAAACAACCAGTGAACCGATTCCATAAGCCAATGCAATTCGTTGCAAAACTCCTAATATTCGAAGCTTGGAATAATCTGCAGACCACTGAGGGAAAGAATTCAGAAATAGACCAATGGCGAAAATTAACAATGTTCGTTTCCCAATCTTAATGAGTGATTCTTTATTAAGGGTAGAGTTATACTTCGAAAAAGAGAAAAACATGGATACCCCCACAATAAAAAGGAAGAACGGGAAAACCAAATCAGTTGGAGTGCATCCATGCCATTCCGAATGGCGCAGTGGAGCATAAATATGCGCCCAGCTACCAGGGTTGTTTACAGTAATCATGGATGCGATGGTAATACCCCTGAATACATCCAGGGCCAGGTATCTTTGTGAATTTGTCATTGGTTTTTATTTTTTGAAATCATTAGTAAGCCGAGAAAAGTAAATAAACCATTTAAGAGTAACAGTTCAAATCCGAATTTATACCCTCCTAGTAAAACCTCGGAATTTACATTAATTATATAGCACAATACGGGCGAAAGTATACCTATAATGGGTACAAACTTATCTTTGACCATCCGTTTTGTAAACATCCCAAAAGCAAAAAGCCCCAGCAAAGGGCCATATGTATAACCTGCCACGGTAAAAACTGCCTTCACCACACTATCATCGTTTATAATCCGAAATAGTATTATCACCAGAAACATTATAAAGGAGAAGGCTATATGCACCATAAAGCGTGTTCGTTTACTCTTGGGGGAGGTGGGGTCGAGTTTTAAAAAATCTATACAAAAAGAAGTGGTTAATGCGGTTAAGGCTGAATCGGCACTGGAATAGGCAGCAGAAGTAATTCCAAGCAAAAACATAACTCCCGCGGCAACACCAAAATACCCCAACGCAAGGGTTGGAAAAAGGTCGTCGGATTTGGTGGGGATTTTTATGCCAGTTTTTTCGGCGTAGTAATATAACATAACACCGAGGCTCAAAAACAGGAAGTTTGCAAGGATAAATGCAAAGCTAAACCAGTAAAGATTTTTCTGAGCGTCCTTCATACTCCGGCAAGTCAAGCTCTTTTGCATCATATTCTGATCCAAACCATTCATAACAATTACAATTCCCAAACCAGCAAAAAACTGCTTAAAAAAGTTCGTCCCCGATTTCCAATCCCAATCAAATACTTTGCTGTAAGGATGTTCATAAACTACTTTTACAAAATCGACAGGCCCAAAATGAAACTGCTTCGAAATAATAATTAGCGTAATTCCAAGGGATAGCAGTATAAAAAGAGTTTGAAATGAATCGGTCCAAACAACAGTTTTTATGCCCGCCTTAAACGTATAAAGCCAAATCATAAAAATTGTAAAGAGAACAGTGAGCCAAAACGGAATCCCTATAGCATTAAAGAAAGCTACCTGCAAAACACCCGACACCAGGTACATCCTAAAAGAAGCCCCAATAGTTTGTGAAATCAGAAAAAAGAACGATCCTGTTTTATAGGAATTTGTTCCAAACCGTTTATCGAGGTAGCTGTATATTGAAACCATGTTTAACCGGAAATACAAAGGAATTAATACCAGGGCAATAACATAATAGCCCACAAAATTTCCCATCAGAAACTGGAGGTAGGTCCAACCACTTTTTCCCACTTCGCCGGGCACAGAAATAAAGGTAACGCCCGAAATAGTGGCTCCAATCATTCCAAAAGCAACCAAATACCAGGGAGAACGGCGGTTTCCCGTAAAAAAGGTTTCGGAGGTCACCTTCCGCGACGATAAGTACGAAACCACCATTAATAAACCAAAGAAACCTACAATAACAAAAAAGGCCAACGTACTGCTCATGCGCTTTTATTTAACTTTTGGGGTGGAGGAAACTGATGTTTGCAATTTGAAGAATACCGGCAAACTTTCAGTATTGGTGTAACTTTGTGAAGCAACCATATAATAATATTTTTCGGGAGTTGTTGTTGCATTTGAAGCAATATGAACGGTAGTATCGGAGGTTACCAAAACAATATTTGCTGGGTTTGCCGTACTTGCACTCCTCCCCTTCCTGAATTTGTAAACAATAAAATTCTTGACCTCTTTGCCTGCACTCCATTGTAGTTGAATAATTCCATTTTCAGCAACCATAACTGCATCTATTGGCATATCGGGGGTAATGGCTGCAATTCGACTATTTGGAGGAGGAAGAGCTGGAAACCGATAAAATTTTCGAAGGAGTTTTTTTTGAAGATTGATCGGATTCTTTCGCAGAATTTTAGCACTAAAAAACATGCTGCCGGCAATATTAGGGTAAGTGCGGTTTAGCTTTATCTGACGGATAATTTCTTTGGATGATCTCCAACTTTTGTCCTTTGATTTTTTATTTATCCGGTATGGCGCCTGACCGATATAAAGCTGTGTTCCATAGGAATTGTGACTCCACCAATCGGCCAACTCGGTATAATTGGCGACTTTAAAACCTATATGCCAGTATAGTTGGGGAACAACATAATCGATCCATCCCTCTTTTTGCCATTTGAGAATATCGGCAAACAAGTCGTCGAAGTTTGTCTGGCCAGCTTTGGTGTTCGACCCTGTGGAATCTTTTCCAACATTACGCCAAACCCCAAAAGGAGAAATCCCAAATTCGACCCAGGGCTTAAGGGATTGAATGCTATCATGAATTTGTTTAATCACCAAATCGACATTCTCGCGCCGCCAATCGTCGCGGTTCTCAACAGCAAATCCTCTAGGATAGCTGGCAAATGATTTATCGTCCGGGAAATTTACATTTGCGATACGATAGGGGTAAAAATAATCGTCCATATGCACAGCATCAATATCGTAGCGCCGCACCACATCACTTACCACTTTGGCAACAAAGTCACGGGTTTGTGGAATTCCCGGATCAAAATACCGTGTATTACCATACGTTACAAACCACTCCGGATTAATATTGGTTATATGAGTTGGTGCGGCCGTATTTTTGGAAGTATCTTTAACAGCCCGATATGGGTTTAACCAAACATGAATATCAATTCCCCGTTTGCGACATTCCTTTATTGCAAAATCCAGTGGATCATAAAAAGGATCAGGAGCTTTCCCCTGATGACCCATTAACCATTTCGACCAGGGTTCGAGCTCAGAAGCATAAAAGGCATCTGCCGCCGGTCGGATTTGAAAAACGATGGTGTTCATATGGTATTGCTTCACCAGATCAAGCAATTCAATTAGTTCGTTTTTTTGTTGATCTACAGTCAAACTATCAGCCGATGGCCAATCGATATTTTCAACTGTTGCAATCCAAACAGCACGCATTTCGTGTTTGGGGAATTTCTGTGTCCAACCACAGATTGGGATAAAAATTATTATTGCCAGGGCAACTAGTTGTTTCATTTTCAAAGTGATTAGTATTTAATATATTCCATTCTGTTAGCTGAAACGATTATAGTTTTTGAAAGGAATATCCTTTATGTTTTAATGTATCAATAATATAACCCAGTTTTGTATAGAATTTATCTGTCCGGTCAGGATGCGTTCCCAAGTGAATAAGGATAATTGCCCCATTCAAGCCCGATTTGTCATTCGATTCAAACTTCATTAACTGCTCAATCAGTGCTTCTGACGATTTATAATTGGCAAGGTCGGGTGTTGTATAATCCGCATTAGTTCCTATACCGGGAGTGAAATTTATCAGCTGTAAGCCCATGTTTCCAGCCCAATTGCAAATAGCGGAATTGTACCATTCGTAAGGCGACAAAAATATTTTAGCACTATCGGCCGTAATCCCAAATTTTAGTAATTCTGAATAATTCGATTGGAGATCCTTCTCAAATTCTTCCTTCGAAACAATTACCGAATCGCGGTTTTGCCAGGTCATATACAGTAAATGTTTATCCGAGTGCGCTCCTACATAGTGCTTATCGGCAACCATTCGTTTAATACTTTCGGTAAAGTTTGTATTTCGAAGATAATTTCCTGTTAGAAAAAACGATGCCTTTACTTTCTTTCTAGAAAGGGTTTTTAAAATATCCGAAGCTCCTTCTCCAAATTCATCGGCCGAAAAGATCAGCCAGATTTTTTTCTTGCTCTTGTTTTTGCGAATTACTGCTCCAAATTGGTCCTTTACATCCTGTTTTGTTGATTTATCCTGACTTATTCCATCCACTTCCAGCGAAGACAAATAGTAACTTAGACTTGCGGTTCCATCCATAGTAGGCTCGTTGGTGCTGTAATCGCCGATATCGTCGTGATAAACGGCCAATCCATTCTGAAACGGCAGATAAGGATCAATTCCAAAAAGTGAAATACCTTTTAAATTCTTATAGATGGTGCTGTATACCGGTCCATCCACAAATCCTCCAAAGGTAGTTTGACCCATCAATTTTGTAATAGACGAATGGGGCATTAAAGGGTAATCTCCACCGGCAGGCAACCCACAGATCATAGTGGTTCCCCAGGGATTGCATCCAAAAAGCCAGTCGCGTAATGATGCTTCTAACTCTATAAAAGTTGAATCTCCGGTAACATTGAGATAAAGATGAGCCTGAGTCAAGGCGGCAACTACCAGATTGTTGGAGCACCAGATAAAGGGAACCCGAACCTGAAATGGATCGTTTTTACCTTTTTCGTAAAGACTTCCAAGCCCTTTTCGCATAAAGGCGATGTACTCTTTCGAAATATTATTTTGACCGGAAGCAAGATTGGCATGACCCAGATTTACAAATGGATAATATTGATAATGCCGTGCCGTATCTTTTTCCATCCAGAGAGTTACGGGTTCTATTGCCCCCCAATAGCTTGCCTGTTTCAGATATGTTTCTTTTCCTGTAAGTTTAAACATTTCCGATGCTGCCAGTTCCAGATCGTCCACATAATTATCCTCCTCATAGAAATAGGGCGAAACCGTGCATGCCGTTTGGGTAACCCCCAAATCAGTCAAGGCAAATTCGAAGGCATCTTCCGCTTTCTTTTCAAGCAATTTTGCAAGTGCCGGATCAAATTTTTTAAATACCTGCGCTCCCAGGGCAAATGCAGAACTGTACTTTCCTGCAGTAGAGGAAACACCAGTTGAACGGTTTTTAAACTTCCCCAACCCCTGCGGCTTGCCGGTAATAAAATAAACTGGCCGAAACAACCCGTTTCCATAAGAGGCAGAATCCTTGTTTGGCAGGCGAAATCCCACATGATCGCGGTCGTCGGCAATCTGATTGAACATTACCCCGCTGTCGGGATTCATTTTCAGCAACCAATCCAATCCCCATATGGCTTCATCCAGAATATCCGGTATTCCATTCGATCCGTTTAATCCCGCTGCATTGTAATTATCGCCATACGCTTCGGGGTTCCTGGAATAGGCAAATAACAACTGGTAAACGGCGTTTGCCGAAGTGGTGGTATATTGTAGGTAATCCGTAGCATCGTGCCATCCACCTTTCACATCAATAATTTCACCCGAGCGCGAGGGATGGTCCACAATAAAGCCATCGTGTGTATGACACGAATCTTTCAGAAATGGATTATATCCACAACGCTGCTGGCGCATGTAATGCAAAATAAAATCGGACGCTCCGTTATAGGCCTCCGAAGCAATTCGAAAAACAGGCGAAGTCACCCCATTGGCTTTGATATAATATCCCCCTTCTTTTTCAACTTTTGAAAAATTGAGACGGGCCGCTGATTTCATTCCCCAAACACTGCCATCGAAGGTTTTTGCATTTCCTTTAAAAACCACTTCGTTTGTGATGGCGTTGCAAAGTTCAAAATCCGATATCCTTAGCTCATCTGTCGAGATAATTACAGCTACTTTTACAGAATGTGGGAGATACCCCATTTGATTGATCCGGATCCAGGTTTCGCTCTTAAGATGTGGGGTTAAAAAAATGGCCAGGAATAAAAACAGCAGATTCTTACTCATCGGTATACTTTGAATATAAATACTCTAAATTGTTGAACTCTCTCAGATATCTCAATTATTCCTTTTTCAGGCCAAACTCCGGTTTTACTTTTATAAAAAATACCGGAATTACTGCGGGAAGCATACAAAGCATCACCCATACAAAGAAATATTTATACCCGATAATTTCCTGCAGCCATCCCGAGAACATACCCGGAAGCATCATACCCAACGCCATAAAACCCGTGGCAATGGCAAAGTGGGCAGTTTTGTTTTTCCCTTCCGAAATGTAAATCATATAAAGCATATAAGCGGTAAACCCGAATCCATAGCTAAACTGCTCGATAGAAACACACAAGCTGATTATAAGATAATTTTCAGGTTGGGCATACGCGAGATAAACATAAGCTAGGTGCGGAATATTGATTGCAAACACCATCCACCAAAGCCAGTATTTAAAACCCTTCCGGGCAGCGGCTAATCCTCCGAGTATTCCTCCTGCGGTAAGGGCGAGAATCCCAAACGTTCCATAAACCAATCCCACATCGCCGGTGGTAAGTCCTAATCCTCCCAACTGGCGGGGATCGAGCATAAACGGAGATGCCATTTTAATCAATTGGGCTTCGCCTACACGGTAAAGTAATAAAAATGATATAATTACGCCAATATCCTTCCTTCTGAAAAAGGATGCGAATGTTGTAAAGAATTCTTTAAATAAATTTTGCCCCTCGCTTCTAACTGTTTGATCCGATTTCGGGTATGGCAGCATAAACCTGTGATAGAAAGAAAATACCACAAACATCCCGGCAAGTATTAAAAAGGTGATACTCCATGCCAGATGGATATTTCCTGAAGTTCCTTTAAACACTGCCGTTGTTGAACGGGTCAATTTTGAATCGGCTTGTAATAAAATGTAGGCCGGTTTGTCCCAGTTCTTTGAGCTAAAGGCTAACCGTTCCCCTTCAATTAGTTTGATGCTGTTATCGCCTTTCCTGAATTTCAGGTTCAACACCATTTCTTTATCCTTTTCGGGCTGTTTGGTTAACTTAACAGCTACAACTGCCACATTTCCGGTAAGAGAATTTGCCGAAACCGGGGCAATTTTTGTATTTAACTTCTCCTTTAAATAACCTTTTAATGGGGTTGAAATATAGTCGGACCACCAGGAGGATTCATTTTTCAGGTTCGCTGACAATTTCACAAAACCCTTTGCCTGATTATGTTCTGTAACCATAGTCCGAATTGAATCCAATGTACCCTTGGGGATATTTTGAGTGGACAATTCGACTTGTTGTGGAAAAACCGCAAAAAATGTGTTGCCCGATTTTAATGAATCGTTTTGATTCACTTCCGGTAAAACAATTTCTTTGGATATTGAAGGATTAGAGATAGCATTAATTTCGATGGGAGGAAGCCCGGTAGAAGTTTCGAAGAACCCCGCCAGAATAATTAAGAGGCCCTGCCCGGTAATCATGGCAATCCGATAAAAAGTACTGCGGATCCCTACAAAGTAAGTTTGTTGATGCTCATTTAGCCCTAGCATATAAAACCCATCGGCAGCAATATCGTGCGTGGCAGAACTAAAAGCCAAAAGCCACAAAAATATCAGCGTAACCTTAAAAAACAGGGGCAACGGTATTGCCAGTGCAACTCCCCCCAAGCCAGCTCCTATCAGCAATTGCATAAAGATAATCCACCAGCGCTTGGTCTTTAGTAAGTCGACAATAGGACTCCACAACGGTTTTATTACCCACGGAAGGTATAGCCAGCTTGTGTATAAAGCAATATCGGTATTGGATATCCCCAGCCTCTTGAACATTATAACTGCAACAGTCATTGCAACAACATACGGAATGCCTTCGGCAAAATAGAGGGAAGGTATCCATAACCAGGGATTTCGGGTGGTTTGTTTCATGGGAGTTAGTATTGCTTTTAGTTAAGAGGACGATTAAAGGTTTTTATTTATTAGTAGACTTAAAATTGCAGTTTGCCAAATATTCAATGTTATAAAATCAAATAATTAAGGTTTCTACTATATACCCTTCGACTCCGCTCAGGGTGACACTTTGGTGCATTTCTTATTTGAGCCTGTATATGTTCCTTAACTAAACTACATTTTCAATTATTTATATAACTCTCTTAATTCTGTTTCCTTAAAATAGTGGTTTAAAATTTCTTCGAAAGAATATCCTTTTTCGCCCATCATGGCAGCGCCTATCTGGCATAATCCAACCCCATGCCCCCAGCCGGCACCCGTTAATACGAATTCTCCTGGTATTCCATCCACTATGTTATTGCGATCGACTACAAAGGCAGAACTATAAAGGTGTGATTCGGATAATACCTTGCGAATCTGTAATTCCTTCCCAACAATTAAGGAAGCTTTTGTTCCGATTATTTTTAACCGTAATAGCCGACCCGATTTTCCGCGCTGCATTGGAACTAGGTCAACGATAGCACCAAAATCCCTACCCGCTTTCCTGGAAATAAGTTCGGCAATTTTTTCCTGCGAATACACTACTTTCCATCGGTAAAAATCGGTTGTTTCCTGATCGTAATCATTCAACACCTGCGAAAGTACTTTCTTGTCGCGCGTGTTGCAGAAGGCTTCGGGAGAATTCCTGATCCATTTCTGAGCCGATTCTTCGTTTGCCAAATCTAAGTCATACAACTTGGGGGCTTTTGGATTATCGAGAATTGCCTGAAGGTATGGGTGATTAATAGGCTCCCAAACATTCTCGAAAATTTCGGTTACTCCACCACAGCTCTTATAAAAACGGGCATCACAAACATTGTTATTATTCATCAAAACTTTTCCGCGGGTCTCGCCAATTGCTTTGCTCACCAACTCGCTCGACTGGCGTGTAATTCCCTGGTATCGCTGGCAATGGTCGTCGGCACATACATCAAAGTTTGCATGGTCTTCGCGGTCGTACCATCGGATGTATTCATCTTTTGTCTCCGTAATAGTTTGATAAATACTCTTGGACTCTTCCAGTTTTTTCCCTTTAATCACCTGCGCAATAAGCCAGGACCTTGAAATAATTGCATGCGCTTTCAACAATTCCATGCTGCTGGTAGCGCTCATCTCCGAAGAAATAACACTTACCAGGTAATCTTCGAGTGGCAGAACATTTATTGCTGTTAGCTTTTCGTTTTCGACAATAAACTTCAGCGCCCCTTTAAACCGTTGGTTTTCTTTTCGTTCCCAATGAAATTTTATTCCAATGGTTACATTTAATAAATCGAAGGACGATTCTTCAAACAATACCGGTTCAAAATCAATAATCGCTTTTTCCAGCGCTTCGCCATTCAACAAAATTATGCCATCGGCAAAGCGAATTTTTTGCTGTCCTTTCAGGGTAATGCCGGTTTGTTTCAAAATGTATGCTCCGTTCAGCGTAAATGCTATCTCCGGTTCATACATGATCCCGATCTTCAAGTGTGGCTCTTGCATAGTATTTTCCATTATTAAAATTACACTTCTCTTCTTAAAATAAGTTCCAGATAAGGATAGGAAGGATCCTCAAATCCAAATTTCCGGTATAATTGCTCCCCGTCTTTCGAGGTGTGTAATGCCACCTTGCTTATTCCCATGTTCCGGGCTTCGGCTAATAATTGGGTAAGAATAAGCGACGATATTCCTTTTCTTCTGGCTACAGGTATCGTGTACATATTTAGGATGTCGCCTTCAATGTACGAAGATTGATTAAAATCGCCCGGAATAAGCTTGATTACCATTGCCCCAAAAGCAAGTATTTCCCCTTTGTATTCAGCCAGCAGCGCAAAAAAACTCCCTTTATCAATGGTCATTCTGAAAAAATTATTGAGGTCTTTCCGTAAGGTTGTTTTATATTCGTCGCCCCTTTCCCCTTGCAATTCTGTAAGGTAGTCAATACGGTATTCGGTCATTGTTTCAATGTCGGCGGCTTCTACTTTACGAATTTTAACTTTTGCTACATCAATATTCATCGGTGCTTATTTATTTCAAATCCGGTTAATTAATTTGTGAAGGGTAATCTCGTCCATACAAACCTGTGTAAAAATATCCGCAATGTCATCCATGGAAATCTTATTGAAATCTTCCTCCCTTGGAGTAATAAAAACCCCTCCCATATCGACACTCGCCGGACTCAGTAAAATTTGCCCCTCTCCCTGCGCAAAATATTGAGCTGGACGGTGCAATATCCGCGGGAAGATATGAACTATCCATTCTCCTTTTTCGAAATAGGCGAGGATATTTAACATGGGTTCCACTTCGGTTGGTTGAAGCAGATGAAAGTCGTTATATAATCCAGAAAAAATCAAGGCAATGCTTTCTTTATTGCTACTCTGAAGGGTAATTGCCGACCGCAAATAGTCTTTCGACTGGTAAATTTTCACCTCCTGTTTCACTTTTACTAATTCAACCAGGGCTGTGTTATGAAAGTCTTTTTCGATGGGTAAAAAGCCTTTGGAACCCGCCTGAAAGTGAAAATGATCGGGGGCAGATGCACCACATTTCGGGCCGTTGTAAAAAACCACGAAGTCGTCCAGACTGTATGCCAGATCGAGCATATCTCCAAAATGTAACTGAATAAGCTGGTCTGTATGCTGCTCCTTTGGAATGGTTAAATGCCTCGGGAAAATAGGAAATGGATTTACCAATATCTGGTAATCGTCTTTAAAAGGCAGACTGCGTTGCTGCATGGGACGGTTCTGTGCGCATAGGAAACAGGGCCGCGCTTCGATAGATTTCACATCGACTTTTGCGGCAGATGATGTTATCCGTTTAGGATTAAACTGAACCAAAATTTCAAATCCGTTAAACAAAAATGTTTTTGTTTTAACGTTTTTAAGGTCGTTATAATTTGATGAGGCCATCTCCCATTCCGGGAGCTGGGTTTCGATAAAGTGATTTATGTTTTTTATAGGTTCCATGTAAAAATTTGTAAAAACCGCATGCAATCCAAATTTTAGCTTTTATTGTATTAAACTAGTGTCATGTCAAATACAAAATATCAAAACTACCTCCCCTGCCCCTCCTTACCCGCGATAGCTATCGGGGGGAGGGGAAACTCCCTCCGTACAAGGTTATAGCCCCTTTTAAAGGTGTTGGGGTTAATTCGCCAATTTAAAGTTAACATTTCACTAGTTGCCCACCTTTAACATACTGCTGCCGGGCCCAGAATTCTAATGTCCTGATTTTATCTTTGTAAAAATTATGTCCATTTAATTTGATAATATCCAACGAGGCATCGGAGTTTTCGTCCCATCGGCGGCATAAATAGAGGGGATCGTAAATGCGTCCAATCTGGTATTTACGACTGATATTCAACCCCAGGGCATAGTCCTCGCCATAACTAACATTGGGGACTTTTATATCGCGAATAACAGGGGTGTAGAAAGCACGGGGAGCTCCCAATCCGTTTATGCGAAGCGCGTTGTTCCGGCCATTGCCGGGAGTCCACTCTTTATGATCGATTAAACCGGGAGGTATTTCTTCGAGCTTGAAATTTACCATGCGGTACGAACCTACCAGCATAGCACAATTTTGTTCATAGAATGCAGCAACTATGCGACTGATAACATGGTTGTCGATATACAAATCGTCGCTATCGAGCTGAATAGCAAACTTACCGCAGGTTGGGTGCATAATGGCTTCGTTCCAGCATCCGCCAATACCGAGATCTTTTCTTTCGGGAATAACCAGTTCTACCCGCTTATCCTCCTGAGCAAACGACCGGATCAAATCAGTTGTCCCATCGGTAGAAAAATTATCGACAATAATTAAGTTGAATGGAAAGTTGGTTTGTTGACTTAATACCGATTTTATAGCATTACCAATTGTCTTAACCCGGTTTCGAACTGGAATGATAACGGAAGCTTCGAAAGGAAAATCCCCCTCATTAAAATGAATTTTTGTAAACTCAGGCGCCAGCCAGGCTCCAACATCCTTTAAATGCATTGTACATGCCTGCTCCATTTCAATTTGAACCTGACGGTTTTTGGGATCAACGTAGTCGAACATTTTTTCGCCCGATTTACGGACATCGGTTTCTATCACGGAATAAAGCAACTCGGGTAAATGAACCAGTTTGTTTGTTTGAGACACTTTTAAGCGCAAATCGTACAATCCGGCAAACTTATAATCGACAGTCATCCTTGCTATGGCATCCTTAAGAGCTTTCGTTTTAAACAGCAGGATTGAGCCGAAATCAAAATCGTCACGCAAACTTCCATCCTGGTATTCAATTACCGGATGCGGAGTGCGCACTCCCTCCTTTATTTCGAAATAATCGCAGTAAACCATTCCGGCATCGCTATCGTTGCATACATGCATCATACGCTCCAAGGCGTACTGACCGATATCAAAAGGCAATGCTTTGGTATAAATCAGCGTAAATTCGGAAGTTGCTTTCGCTGCTATTTCTTTCAGGGCAGATGTGGTTGACAGGCTTTCGGCTGCTATCCATCCATCAATTCCCAAATCATTTATTTCTGCTTTTCCGACAGCACTAATTTTAGAAATACAGCCTGTTTTCTTCAAAACATTCACATTATGAGCCAAATCTTCCGCTGGAGCTGCTGATAAAAAACATGTTATCATATGATCAATATTTATCTTAGTTAATTACTATTTCTTCAAAAAGTCTAAAACCTGTTTCATTAATCCATTCCGATTATTTTCCTCCAGTATTGTTTCGAAAGGGAACCCCAAAATTAACGTTTTATAATTCCCCTGAAAAGCTACGCCAGCACTGCTGTTACTATCGGAATACCGAAAGGCGGTAATGGCACCTTTGCCTTCGGGTTCAATAGCATCGGGAGCTTCTACGGTATAAATGCAAGGATCATATTCAGCATTAAAACTCCATTTTCCGGTTAAACCAGGTTTTGCATAATCGGTCGCATATACCTCTCCTTCTTTGGAAGCATGATTGGTGCGCCACGAAAAATGCAATACATCGTTTGCAAATTTTACAGCAATAGAATCAGTTGAATTCAACAAATCGGTTCCTACATAAGCCCCAGAAAGAAATACACTGTTGCCCTGAGCAGTAACTTCCTTTAATTTATCCATAAAATTTGGGGTGTATATTTTGAAGGAAAATTCTTTCGGGTTTTTAAAATTGGGAATTGACTTTTCTTCTCCCAAAATAACATCAATGATTGGATAGGCAGAGGCATTGAATTGCTTTCCCACAAAAACTTCATCGCTCACCGATACAAAGGAATATCCGTTTGCGAGCATGGCTTTGCCATGAATATATGGAAAATCGAATGAATTACCGGGGATTATTTTGCCATCCATATTGTTATAACATGCTCCCCACCCGGGACTGTCATCGTCGAGCCATTCCGATTTCCGGTCGAAGTCGTATTGGTTTCCAATAAATCCTAACTCGCTTTTATCGGGCACCCCCTGATCGTCCCACCAGGCAATTCCTGCCATCTTTCCGGTATCGAAAATTGCCGGGCCACTTATCCGGTCGAATGCGTTTACCACCAATAAAGTCGATGCTGTTTCATTCTTAAACCCTGCCGACAAAATTTCACTGGGAAAACTTTCTCCACCAGCATTCACTGCAGTTACCTTAAAACTATAAAGTTGGTCGTAATTTTCAAGCGTTACTTGCAAAACGGTATCTTCCACCAGTGTGCCATTATCAAATCCTCCATCGCCGACCCTTTTATAAACTTTGTATTTATCGGGTTTGGCAGAAATTTCAAGTGAATCGAAAACCGGTTTCCAAATTAATACTACAGTTTTATTTCCTTTCGATGTAATTGAAAAATGATCTACAGGCAACGGTTGTATTACATAAGGCCGTCCTTGCTGATATGACAGATATTTGAGCATCCCTTTATAAATAGCCCGGCTTGCGCTGAACCGAAACCTCGGATCGAGGCCAAACCGCATGTCGGCAATGTTCTGGTGCGAAAGTAGTTCGAGTAACATCGCAGGCACAATTTGCCGAAATGCCTCAGAATAGCCTCTGTCCCACATAGCACGGCGGTTCCATATGGGGTTGTATAACCGCCTGATATCGTCTACCAGTTGCGTTTGGATAATATCTGTCAGGTCGCGGCTGGTAAGCTTCGATTGTCCGTCGGGAAAAATTCCGTTGTTTTTTTCGGAACTGTATAGCCCCAATGTACCAATTACCGAATCGTTGGGAGTAACACCCGCATCAGTATGAAATGCCAGCGTCAGGTCGATCGGAATGTTTAATCCGTTCTTAAAACTGGTTTTATATTGCGGTTTCGAATTCCCGATCAGGTAGTTTACCCATTCTCCGCGCGACTGCAGATCATCGGCATAATCGTTTTTATTTTTATTCAGGGTATAAACCAAACTATCGGGCATTCCGGCATATTGAAGGTAATACCTGGCAGCCTCCATGTATCTTGGTTTTCCGCTCTGCTTCCATTCATATGTTTCGGAATTCGGGTTATTCGAAGTGGAAAGTCCATTTACTCCAACAATAGCATTTGCAGGCCTTCGGGCAACATTACCCTTGCCTCCGCCAAATCTTACAGCATCGGCTGAAATAAAACCGGATTCCTTTCCGCTAATATTTATAGATACAGAGCCATTTTGCGCATCCAACCCCTGCATAAAATCAAATGTTCCCAAATAAACCCAGGTACTTCCACCCATTTGTTGGTTTACCAGAAACCGTGTTTTCCCTCCCGAATGCTGCACCACATATTCCACTTCTTTGCTATTTAAGGTATCCTGAATATAGGTTACATATACCGCATAGCTTCCTTTTTCAGGGATGTTTGGAATAAATTCCACCTTTTTAGTACCATTTATTGGCGGAACTATTTTCAGGGAATTGCCTTGTTCAAAAAGATTGTCGCCGGGGAACAAAGTATCTTTTGCAGAAAAGCCTTTGGAAAAGATGTCGTACTTCAACCCATCGGAAAATATAAATTGAGAATTTGTTGTTGTTGCGTTATCTACAATCACTTCGTTCGATTGGGTATCGCGTTCGCGGGGCAAAAACACTTCTGCTCCGGCATTTTCGAGCATGGGTACCAAATAAGGCAAAACATAGGTCATTGTATATAAATCTTCTACGGTACCAAATAGTCGGGCGCGTTGAAATTCCCAACGATCGAGTGAGCTTTCGTAAAAATAACCATGGCTTTGCCATAAAGCAATATTGCAATTATTTAGTCCCAAAGTTGGTTGAACAGCATCAAGTCGCCTAGCAAGCGGATTTTTTGAAGAGACATATTTAAGCTTTCGTTTTTCATCTACAGGCATGTTTGTTCTCCATATATTCGGAATTAAGTCGTTAATTAAATACCCCCCGGAATAAATTTGCAGGGAATACCGCTTAAATCTATTTCTCAAGCTATGCAGAACAGATTGGTTCAAAAGATCGCAATCACTTTCGCGGAGAGGGAGGTACGAAAGATAGGGAGAAAAGAAAAGTTGGATATTTTTATGGAGGGGTGAAACTTCGAATGAATCAACAGGTATAGCTTTATAGATTTTTAGGCTGGTGGTATCCCTGCGCCATTTAGAAAGTCTTTTTTCTACCTTTTTATGCGCTCTGTCAGTCTTACCGGATTGAGCAAATATATCCTGAGCTGCTAAAGATGCAAATATTACGAATAACAAAAGACATATTCTCAAATAAACATACATCGGATTTCAAATTGAATGATTAACTTATATCAATGAAAATCGGATCAAAAATAAAAAGTCTTTTTAATATTTCCTATAGTTGTAATACATGTTACATATTACGTATGCAATATTAATTAATTTTTATATTTTTGTTTCTTTATATTTCAAAATAAAACAAATAAACTAATATTTAAATAACTAATTATCAAATTTTAACAATATATCATCTATTTATTAAATTTCGTTTTTTTATGGCAAATATCTTGGTGGCGGACAGTGGTTCCACCAAAACCGAATGGTCTGTTTTAAGCAACAATAAAAAAGTTCAATCCTTTATTACACCTGGAATAAATCCATATTTTCAGGATACCGAAAGCATTGTGCAAATTCTAAAATCGACAACCGATTCAAATGCTATACTACAAGTAGACACCCTATATTTTTATGGAGCAGGATGCGCTAATCTACAAAAAAACACCATTGTTTCAGCTGCCTTAGAGCAAGTATTTAACACAACCAATATTCGGGTAGGGAGTGATCTGTTAGCAGCCGCAAGGGCTTCGTGCCAAAATAATGCCGGAATTGCATGTATTTTGGGAACCGGATCGAATTCGTGCTACTACGATGGAAAAGAAATAATTTCGAATGTCGCCCCACTGGGATATATTCTGGGTGACGAGGGAAGTGGTGCCGAGTTAGGCAAAAGGCTCGTCGGAAATATATTGAAGAATCAACTTCCCAATCCTGTTAAACAATTATTTTTCGATACCTACCAGCTAAATGCTGCTGAAATATTAGATGCGGTTTATAGACAGCCATATCCTAACCGATATTTAGCGCAATTCACAAAGTTTATTTCACAAAATATTGCGATTCCCGAAATTGAGGAACTCGTTCTGCTTGGCTTTTCAGAGTTTATCTCCCGAAACATTTTACAATACAAAGATGTTCATATATCTGCTATTCATTTTACAGGCAGTATTGCCGTGGTTTTTAAACCTCAGTTAATAATGGCGCTTAATAAATTTAACCTACTGGCCGGCCAAATTACAAAGGCTCCAATGGAGGGACTGCTAACGTATCATATAAACACTATCAATTAAACTATAATGAAAGTTTCTAAAGAAAAAGAGCTTACGATAAACATTACAGAAGCGCCTTCGCTATTCGACAATTTAGAAGGAATGTCAGTTTTAGAACTGCTCAATAATATTAATCAGGAAGATGCAAAAGTACACCTTGCCGTTAACAGTGTCATTCCTCAAATTCAGGAATTGGTAGAACGGATTGTGGAACGGATGAAAAAAGGCGGACGGATTTTTTACATAGGTGCCGGAACCAGCGGCCGCCTGGGAGTATTAGATGCTTCTGAGGTTCCTCCTACATTTGGGGTTCCCGACACCATGGTAATTGGAATTATTGCGGGAGGCGATTCTGCCTTGCGCAAAGCAGTAGAATCTGCCGAAGACGATCCTCAAAAAGCTTGGGACGACCTTCAGAAATTTAATATCGGCACTAACGATACCTTGATAGGAATAGCGGCATCAGGAGGAACACCTTATGTTTTGGGCGGATTAAAAATTGCCCGGGAATACCATATTTTAACTGGCTGCATTACCTGCAACCCAAACAGCAAAATGGCCGAGATTGCCGAATTTCCTATTGAAGCAGTTGTAGGACCCGAATTTGTAACCGGTAGCACCCGATTAAAAGCAGGCACAGCCCAGAAAATGATCCTGAACATGATCACCACTTCCACCATGATAAAGCTTGGAAGAGTTAAAGGGAACAAAATGGTTAACATGCAGCTCACCAATAAAAAACTTATAGAACGCGGAACAAGAATGATTGTTGAAGAACTTCATATTGACCGGATTTTGGCCAAAGAACTCCTGCTCCAATATGGCTCCGTAAAAAAAGCCATTGAGAATTATAAAAACAATTTAAAATCAATTCCCGACAACGCTGCAAATAAACAATAGTCATAAAAAAACGTTTATAATTTCCATTTCAGCCACTTGCTTACAATTTATCATTTCATAAATCATCTATATGAAAAATTACAAAATTGAAAGTTTAAATCTCTCGAAAGTTGAACAGAGATTTATTGAATTACAGGGAATTAAATCAATATCAACCGCAATCCCTTACATTACCGTTGACAACTTCCCCAAATTAGGGTTCTTAACAGCATTGCGCTTTTTGGAGTGGGTAGCCGAAAACCCCGAAGGTACCATCAGTCTGCCAACCGGGAAAACACCTGAATATTTTATCCGTTGGACCCAATACCTTCTCGACAACTGGGATAACAGCAAAGGGGAAAAACTTAGAAACGATTATGGGCTAACCGTTAAAAAGAAACCAGACCTGGGTGGATTGAAATTTGTTCAAATCGATGAATTTTATCCCATTAATTCGCAGCAGCAGAATAGCTTCTTCTATTATGTAAACGAATACTATATTAAAGGATTTGGCCTTAATCCCAAAACAGCCCTACTCATAAATTCCGATACTATCCCACTGGATAAAGGGAAACACTTTTCTGAAGTTTTCCCCGATGGTGTAGTCGATTTATCGCTTCGATACCGGGAGGCTAAAACCAAAAAGGAACAATTACAGCAACAATCTATCTTCAAAATCGACGATTGGTGCTGCAATTACGAAACCCAAATAAGAAACAGCGGTGGTATTGGATTCTTTTTAGGTGGAATAGGTCCCGATGGACACATCGCATTTAACACCCGGGGATCGGATCATTATTCGACTTCGCGGCTAACTTCCACCAATTTCGAAACACAAGCAGTTGCAGCCGGAGATCTGGGAGGGATCGAAATATCACGCCAACGACTGGTTATTACCATTGGGTTGGAAACCATTACCTATAACAAAGATGCCGTGGCAATTATTTTTGCGGCTGGTGAAGCAAAGGCTGGTATAGTGAGAGATGCACTACAAAATGAGCCTTCAGTGCTTTATCCGGCTTCCGTATTGAAACGATTACCTAAAGGACGGTTTTATCTCACACAAGGTGCCGCATCGCTTTTAAACGACAGCATCGAATCGTATTACAAAACAGGTAATTGGTCGCTCGAAAAAACCGAGCGTGCCATTATCGACCTTTGCATAAAAAGCAATAAATACGGTCATCATCTGGTAATGGACGATTTAAAGGCAGACCCTTACTGTAAATTAATCCCAAAGTTGAACAATGAAACTGTTCAACAGGTGATGGATTCGATAAAATCGAAAATTGAAAGAGGATTAAAGGACGAGAACAAGCAGGTTTATTACCATACCGGTCCCCACCACGATGATATTATGCTGGGGCTTTTGCCTACTATTACCACTCAATTATCGCAAGACGACAATGAATCGCACTTCTCGGTTTTAACATCGGGATTTACTGCGGTAACGAACCATTTTATTTACGAATCGCTAATCGACACCAAAAAATTTATTGAAGAAGGACTGATACAAATGCTCGAATACCCCGACTTTTTCGAAAGCGGATATAAATATAAGTGGGACAAGGATGTTTATCATTTTCTTAACAAAGTAGCTTCGGGAGAGCCTCAGGAACGTAAACGTGGACTGTCGCACCGTTTGGTTCGTGCAATTGTTGATGTTTGGGGAGTAAAAAGCAAAGACGAACTGAGAGATACCATCAACAGCATTTTGGCACTTTTACGAGAAAGTTACAGTGGTCAGAAGAACCCTCCAAAAATTCAAAAACTAAAAGGAATGGTTCGCGAATTTGAAGAAGAATTGGTATGGGCGCACTTTGGTGTTCAGGTGAAAAATGTTCACCACCTCCGTTTGGGTTTTTATACCGGCGACATTTTCACCGAACAGCCAAACAGGGAGCGCGATGTTATTCCTATTCTAAACCAACTGAAAGAAGTAAAACCAACAGTTATCAGCTTAGCCTTCGACCCCGAAGGCAGTGGCCCCGACACTCATTACAAGGTTCTTCAGGCAATTGCAAACGCAGTAAGTTTATGGAGCAAGGAAGAAGATTTGTCGAATCTCCGGATTTGGGGATACCGCAATGTTTGGTATAAATTTCATCCGGCCGACGTGAATGTAATTACTCCGGTAACATTAAATTCGCTTGACTTACTGGACAAATCGTTTACCGATTGTTATCTGAGCCAGGTAAATGCCTCGTTTCCAAGCTACGAACTCGATGGCAAATTCAGTGCACTAGCGCAACTTACTTGGGTAAATCAACTCAATATGGTTCAATTGCTGCTTGGTAAGGATTATTTTTACACCAATCCAAATTCAGAAATCAGAGCAAGTCACGGATTGCTGTTTTTCAAGGAAATGAAGGTGGAAGAGTTTCTGAAAGAAGCCCGGGACCTGGAAAAATCGATGGAAGGAATGATTTAGTTTGTTGGGTGAACAGCAAAATTATTTTTCGAATAGACATAAAAAAAGGCGGAGCTTTCATCTCCGCCTTTTTTTATTCCTGACACGCGCTACAAGCACTCATCAATTATTGGAATAGGTTATTGTAAGATTTTAGTAAAGCTGAACTTTACCTTGATTATTTTAATGTTTCGCGATAGTATTTATCGTAAATCTCCCGGTTACGTTCGAGCAAATCAACTGAATATTTATAGGCATTGGCCTCGTCCATCGATTTTACAGCCTCTATCAGGTTCAGTTGAAATTTGAGGGTATACTCCTTTTCACCTTCGATGTTGCCATAAATCAGGTTGCGCATTCGTGGTAAAAGCGAATAAATAGGCTCCATGGTAATAATTACAATAGGATTACCGGTAGCTTTGGCCATATTCATATGAAACCGGTTGATAATGTCTGCTTCCAGCTGGGTATTGTCCGGATCGCATTTTACCAGTTCATTGTAATTATCGATTAATATTTTTATATCGTCTTCATTTCGGTTTTTTGCAGCCAACCGTGCAATTTCAGGTTCAAATATCCTGCGCACTTCAATAATCTGCATTATTAAATTCGAGTCAAAACGCAGGTCATAATAAAGGTTAAGCGAATTAATAGCATCTTCGATCCGAATTTCGGTCACATACATTCCGCTGCCCTTTTTAATTTCGATAAGGCCCCGGGCATTAAGCCGGCGAAGCGCTTCGCGTAAGGCAGTACGACTAACGGCAAACTTTGCACACAATTCTTTTTCTGATGGAAGTTTTGTACCGGTAATTAATTTTTTTTGCCGGATTGCCTCCTCAATTTTTCGCTCAATTTTTTGACTTAATGTTTGCGTAGTGCCTATTTTCGAAAATATTTCATCCATTCATTTCAGATTTCAATAAAGTTTCCAAAGTTAATCCATTTTTAATATTGAATTGTAATTATAATTAATTCTGCTGAATTTGAAGAAGGGAAATTCCCTCCCCTTACCTAACACTTTAGTTTTTCTTTTTCATAAAGCCGATCAATTTCTGAGTAAAGTCAGCCATAAAAAGAGGAATATTAAGTAAACCATCGTCTTGCTTAAGGTTTCTCAACGAATATCGGATTCGGACTTCGGGTTTAAATTCATTATTATACAAAGTCAGGCTTTTTCCAGTCACAGAAGTATCTGATTTTACTTCAACCGGAATAATCGTATTTTCGTGCTGGATCAGAAAATCGATTTCAGCCTTATTTCCGGAAGTCCAATAGCGAGGCGGTGTTTCAAATTGAGAGACTAAACTTTGTAAAATGTAATTTTCACTTAAAGCTCCCTTAAATTCTGTAAACAAGCGGCTTCCTTCCTTTATAGCAATTGGGTCTAAAAGAGAAAGACGCCTGAGTAACCCAACATCCAGCAGATAAATTTTAAAAGCTGTTACATCATCATAAGCTGATAAAGGTAAGGCTGGTTTAATATTTCGAAAAACTTTGGTAACTAATCCAGACTGAGAAAGCCACAATAGAGCATCTTCGTATTCTCGTGCGCGTGCTCCAGTTTTAATAGACTGGTATAGGAATTTCTTATTCTCACGGGCGAGTTGGGACGGAATGGACGACCAAATGAACCCCAACTTGGGGATATCTTTGTTTTCAATGTGTTTCGAAAAATCGATCGTATATGCATTTAATATATTTCGAAGAACTTGTTGAGTTAATTCAACATCCTGTTTTTCCAGCAGGGCGACTGCAGCTTCCGGCATTCCTCCGGAGATAAAAAACATCTTGAATTTTTCAACCAACTGATTAAAGAAAATATCCGGTATAGGTGTAATTTCATCCATTTGATTCAAATAGGATGCTAGTGGCGGATTATCTACTGCCAGAAATTCGGAAAAAGAAAGTGGGTAGACATTTAAAAAATCTACTTTCCCGACAGGGAACGAGGCTCCCCTCGACAAAGTAACCCCCAATAAGGAACCAGCACTTGCAACTGCATATTCCGGTCCATTTTCACAAAAATACTTCAGTGAGCTAAGGGCATCATTGCATTCCTGTATTTCATCTAAGATTAGCAGAGTTTTGCCAGGTACTATAGCTTTCCCATTTACTAATCCAAGGTTTTGAATAATCCTCTTAATATCTTTTGAAGAAGAAAAAAATTGCTTCAGTTCAGGTTGTTCATCAAAGTTAAAGTAAGCAACATTTTCGAACTCTTCATTTCCAAAACTCTTCAATGACCATGTTTTACCAACTTGCCGAGCTCCTTGCAGAATTAATGGCTTACGGTAAGGCGAATTTTTCCACTCAATAAGTTTTCGGTGAATATTGCGTTCAATTTTCATAACATCACATGTTATATGTTAATTGTGTGATTCAAATCACATAATTAGCACTTAATGTGCAAATGTAAAAATTTAGACTGGGAATACAAGCGTTAATTGGAGAGTATTCTCATTTCTCAATTTGTGGTTTCACTTAATCTTCAGGACTATTTAGGAATAATCGGGATTACTTATATTTAAAAAATCATCCTTTATGAAGCTTTTAAGCTTCAAGCTTCTGTTCTGAGTAGATCGTTCTTTTTTCAAATGGAAATAATTGCTAAGTATGCTGAACACCCTCCCTGTATTTAGATTCGGCAGCTTTTGATTTACTTTATATTTATGCATGGGGGAAATGCATTTATTGAATTATTCGACATAAATCGTGTCGGTAGTTATCTTCTCCTTACTCTTTACAATGTGGAAATAATAAATTCCTTTCTTGTCCGGTAAAAAATCAATTATTGAATCCTTATAAACCATAATATCCGGACAAACTCCATTGCCTTCATAAGTGCCTAATGCCAATAAATTATACTCAAAATTGTTTTTCCTGTCCAAAACAAAGTAAAGATCTCTCCAACAACCATTAGATTCTTCCGCTTTTGCCCTAATCTGAATAATATTTAGATTTACAGATGTATCAGGAATTAGTTCTTCACTTATTCGAACAATATCAGTTTTTTTAATATAATTATCGCGCTCGTCCAAACAAGAGACCGACAATACAATTAGCGCAAAACATAAAATTATTCTCATAAAAGTTTTTAGAATAGATGCAAAAATTATCGCATGGTTGCGTCAATCACAATTCCACTCTTTTCGTAAATTCAATTAACTCAATTGGAACTCCGTTGTGCTCAATCATTGCAACCCTAATTCCTTCGGCCGGTGGATTGAGTGGTGCAATCAACTTTAACTTGTGTATTGCTAACTCGTAGTCTAAATCGGCTACTTCAAATGCTATATGCGGAACTGTTTGAATCAGCTTATCCATAGGACTATCTTTCTCGAACCGCATCCACTCTATGCCAAACGGACTGCTACTAAAGCCCGAAACGTAAAATTTGAATTGGGGTAAATATACTTCGTTGGGCATTTGTTTATCGGTTGGAATTCCTAAATGGTGATATTTCCAACCCCATTGTTCAATTGATTCGGGAAGTTCGTGCTCTTGCCTTATTTTCATACTATCTGTTATTTTTTTGTTGAATTTCTTCAAGCCAAGCTTGTGGGCTTTGATCGCCCAAAAAATTGCTTTTTCAGGTTCTCGCAGGATAAGTATTCTATTCCGCTTTGTAATTATCATTATAATAACGAACCATTGGCCTGTTTTTCGATGTCCGGTCGACAATTTCAAATCCTGCACGCTCAAACGATTTGTATAAACCAATCCAGGCAAACGAATCAGGAAGTCTTTCCTGTGTTGGAGTTGTTGGATATGCTTCAATAATTTTTATTCCATTTTTTTTGGCATATTGCACCACTCCTGTTAAAAGCGCAGTAGAAACCCCATGCCGTCGGAAGTCTTTATTGATAAAAAAACAAGGAATTGACCAAACAGGTTTATCGTCGATACGCTTATGAACCCGTGAATTTTCGAGTTTAACAAAATTTTCGCGCGGGGCAAAAGCACACCATGCAATGGCTTGTCCTTCGTAAAGACCAAGAATACCGGCCGGTTGATTACTCCAAACGATTTCCTTCATGGCATTTTTATTTCCATCGTCGGCTTTTCCTTCCTGGTATTCTGCTTTTTTAAGCCGGTAATACATGCACCAGCAGTTTCCACACGCTCCTTTGCTACCGAAAAGTTCGACGAATTTGCCCCAATTCGCTTTTGTTAATGGCTCAAAAGTAAGTTGGCTTAAAAAGTCAGCATCAAAACTATATTGTGTCATAATTGTTGAATGTAAGTCTTATTGTTATTTGTATCAGATGCAATAGATGATTAACCATCATAAAAAGTACTCTTTAGCTGGCAAAATTTATATACTGTTTCAAAAGAATCAAAAATTAATCCGGTTAATTTCTCAATATGGCTCATTTCAAAGTAAAATCCTTGATCATGGTATAAATGGATTTCTTTGCAGCAGGAGACAATGAATCTAAATATTGATCTTGCGTTAGAAAACTAATTTCATGCGATAAATCGGGATATTTCTTTGCTATTTTAACAATGATCTTAAACGCAGTAAGCCGAACAGATGGTTTTTTGCTTATCTTTCCCCAAACAGGCACACAAACATTGTATAAAAACCCTTCCTGTTCTTCGTTTAGTTCCATTTGCAGTAGAATTTTAAACAATTCCCGCTGATGGTCATCATTCTTGGTAGTTAATGTGCCAATTACACTTTTGATGTGACCTTGTATTCGCGGATCGTTTTGTTCCATGCAACTCCACAGTAACCAGGCCGCCCGCCAGGAATAAGGTTGCTTATTCGAAATTGCCAATATAATTGCCTCATCAAAATCCTCCGGATGAGCATCCATGTAAGAAATCATTCCAACTTTATAAGCGCTTATTAAAACGTGTTCTAGTGAAGTTTCCATGAGACGGATATAGTAGCTGTAAAAATAATTCTTAATGGCTTATAAAACTGCTTGTTAGTGGTGATTAATTTTCTATTTGTCGTGCTAATCGCATGAAATATAATTTATTAGCATGTGTTTTTAATTCATCAGGTATTCGAAGGGCAAAAGGTCTCCTATTCGTTGTTTAGACATTGCCCCTGAAAAATCTACACCAATTGGATCATAATATCCATCCTTTTCAAAGTAAACAGAATCCATTTTTACAGTTATAATAGAATTCAATCTGTATTTAACAATTAAATCTCCCTTATTTTTAATATAACCAGAACTACTATCATTTTTAAATACAAGTGAGTTAGAATAAATTGGTGCTTTTGATCCAATAGAAAAACTTTTGGATAAAAGATTATCATCTGAAAGCAAAACATGATATTTTCGAGATTGTATTAAGTTCCCCTGGTAAAGTAGCCTAAAAAAATGCATCCGAGAGCCAAGGTATGTGCTTTTTCTTCTTTCCTCAACTTGCCTTCTTTCGGATTCATCTAGTGTTAATAATTCATCTTTAAACAAATAGTTTCCTAACATAATGAATGATTCCGTAAGTTGCCCCAATTCATTGGTTGTGCTGCTATAATTGAATTTATCAAGGTAATAAGTGATAGTATAAGCTAGCGCTTTATTATGAATAAGGATTGGTTTTAAAGAAAACGCGCTTAATGCTCCGCTATCAGGATTATAATGAAAACGGAGGTCTTTTTCATTAAGAATATCACATTCTGATGCATTTTCAGATTCGCCTAGAAATTCTCTCTTAAATATCCTTAAATTTCTATTCCAATTGCTTTTTGCTTTAACTAAAACCTCATTCAATTCTTTTATTTTTGGAGAAAGATAAATATGATACATTTTATTGCTGCTGTGTTCAGATATTGTAGTGGAGTAGTAGCCAATCAGACTTATTGTAATTGGCATAGAACTGTATTTGGATATATCCAGCTTAAAATTACCATGTTTATCTGCTGCGGTCCCTATGGATGTTCCGCTAATGTAGATAACTGCAAAGCTTAAAGTACTATCGGTTGACCGATCATAAACAGTACCTTTAAATGTCTGGCAATTAGTAGATGAAAGCGAACTGATAAGTGCGATTATAACGATTGTATTTCTCATAGGAAAGAGGTTAGTTATCAGAATTAATCCTACTAAATTTCAAATTTAAAAGGATCCAATCTCTCAAAAAAATAGAAAACTTATAGGAAACTGTTTTTTTATCTGTGTTTTTCATTCTCAAAATTCATGCCGTATCAAATGGATTCTATTGAGACAGATATTATTAGCGTTTAGAATAATAAGTCGGGGTAACCAACACTTCGGAAGGCAATTTTTACTTTCGATTCTATATTATCGAAAAGAATTCCACCTTAATGATTCAAAATATTAATAACCTGAAAGAAATAATAGCTTTTGCACTATTAGATTACCATAATCTATTGAAAATAATCCGAATATGGTTCACATTCCGAGAAATATTGTGCTGGTGTTTTACCGGAAAATAATTTGTAATCGTTTATCATATGCGATTGATCGTAATACCCGCAAGTATAGGCCAATTCCGTGAGGTTAATACTTTTATTCCTTTGCTTTTCGCGCAATGTATTCTGAAACCGTACGGTTCTTAAAAATTGTTTAGGCGAAGAACCTATGTATTCAGCGAAAATCCGCTCATATTGCTTCCGGCTTAAACATGCCGATGAAGAAAGGTCATCAATATCAATTAAACCGCCCGATAGGTTTATTAATGCTATGCTATTAACAATTCGGTTTACTTCATATTCTCTTGCCCTATTTTGTAACTGACTGAAAAGAAATTTTTCGACTACCTCAATTTTTTCTTCGAAAGTTACCGATTCATATAACTCGAATTCCAGTTCAGCTACCTTACCTTTTAAGAGGTATTTTAAGGGTATATTTTGGTCGAAAAATTCATTTGAGGGAATATCAAAAAATAGTTTTGCACCATACGGTTGAAAGGAGATTGAAAACAGCGATAGTTTCCCCGAAACAACTATGTCGTAGTAATTTTTCTGCTGACCGCTCAGAATTGTGTTTTCCAAAAGAGGCTTGTTTTCGTCCAATGCTTTTGGTTTATCGCCTAAATAAAACATCAATTCCATTAACCCATTGGGAACTATTCGCTGTATATGTTGGTTTCCAATGGGCAAACAATCTTCGATTGCCCAATATTGTTTTACATATTGAGATAAAAAAACTGATGGCTTTGAGATATGATAGCTCACTTTATTTTATTTCGGTAAAATTACAAACTTTTAAAGATGGGGTTGTGATTACCAATTTAAAAATCACAATCCAATGTCATTGACTTAAGCATATTAGTTTGACTCCTCCGGAGTCATCGGTTTATAGAAATGCAAGCATTTCTATAAACATCCGACCCCCAACTGGGGTCGAAGAACCTTAAGTCAATGACATTTAATCACAATCCCATAAAGTCACCTACTAATTATCTCCATATAAGCCAAGCTTATTCCCTTCGCTATCAATAAAAAGAGAAAAATAGCCGCGATTTTCAGCCTGAATTTTCGTTTTTGGCTGAATTATCTTCCCTCCATTTTTCTCAATTCTACGCATGGTATTATCTAAATCATTTTCGGTATTTAAACTTACCAACACCCCATCTTTGGAAGGGTTAAAATCCGGAGCAAAAGATATAGCCCCTTCGCCCGAAGGAAAGCAAGCCATTTTCTCCGTTCCACAATCTATCTCTTGCAACTCAATTTCCAAAATAGTACTGTAAAACTTAACGGCTCTCTTAAAATCTGTTGCCGGAATCTCAACCCATGAAACTAACTTTTTCATTGTCATCATTTTTAAATTAAACATTAAAGAACAATGCGAAAGTATATTCAAAAAACAGGGAAGAATTGTAAAACTGCGACATTGTGACGATTCCCGGAATTGTAAACAGCGGATAGATGCTCCAGAATGTATCACGAAACCCCAAAACAGGATGCATGCATCGCTGGATTAATACCACAGCCCTATTGAATGTGATATTCGTTAACTATTTTTGGGGGAACATGGAATACACCAGATCGGCGACTGAGCAATCCCTTCCGGAATTATACCTTAAGCGAGCCACGGAATCCCCGGGCAGCATAATACGATTCTGCACCGTTATGGTACACAAAAACATGGTTGTAGCGCCAATCACAAAAGAGTGCGCCACCAAGTTTTCGAATATCCTCTGGTGTTTTCACCCAGCTTGATGTTTTGGTGTCGAAATTTTCTCCTGCCATTTGGCGGGACTGTAATTCCCGGTATTGCTCTTCTGTTAAGAGCTCAATGCCCATGGCTGCTGCCATCTCTAAAGCACTGGTTTCCGGTTTATGTTCTTTCCTTGATTCGAGCGCTTCACGGTCGTAGCAAACGCTTCTGCGGCCCTTTGGACTTTCGGCTGAACAATCGTAAAAAATGTATTCACCCGTCTTTGTATCGAGACTCACAACATCCGGTTCACCGCCAGTACGTTCCATTTCGTTGAGTGACCACAATTTTTCGGCATTAGCTTCAAGCCTGGCTTGTACTTGAGCCCATTCAAGACCTTTATGGCGGTTCATGTTTTTCTCAAAACGGACTCTCAATAGGTTGAGTAGTTCTTCGCGTTGTTCGGGTGACAACACCTTTTTATTGCTATTCATGCTGTTTATATTTTTTATTTCCGGTAAATCAGTGTGTTAAACAAATAATTACCGAAAATTGTTTTATTCCATTGCTGCAATGGGATTCACTTTTTCATTTATGGATTAACTGTCCTTCCCGATGATTTTTCTATCCGCAGGTCTGAAATACCAATATACCATAGCTACCCACATAATATTTATATAATTTAGGCATAATAGCTAATCAAGCTTTATGAAGAACAGAATTTTAGACTGTTGCTGTCCATCTGCCCAATATTTTTTTACAAATCCGATTGATTTAACCTCTTTAAAAATATTAAGTGAGGTTGGGCTAATGTACCAATTCTCCTCAAAAATAAATGAACTGACATTGTTGCGTAAATCTTCAGAATCCAAATCCTGGCCACATAATTTTTCTAACTCATCATAAGTCAAATAAATAAAGCTTTTATCGACAAGGTGTATAGGGTCATATGCCTTTAAGCTATTATTCTGAATCTGATCAATAACCGAATTAACATATTTTAATGGATCAAAACCATACCAATAAGGATAGCCTGAAGTATTAGAAAAATCAAATTCAGTAAATATGCTTTTTGCAACTATTTCACCTTTATCTAATGTATTTGGTTTTACATAAAAGCTCAACCTTTTGATTACTTCTGCTGATCCATTGGGGCTCCAAACCTGAATAGGACACCAAAACACAACTTCCTTTTTAAATGATTTAAAATCATTTGTAGCTTCCCACTTTTCATGAAAAAATAGCTCGCTCAATTCAGAATAATTTGTAACACCTTTGGTCCAGCCAAGCTGATCCTTAATCTTTTCCAAAGGAACTTTTTTATCAACAAAATACTTTTGATCAGGCGAATAAACGCTTATCCGACCTTCAAGAATTGGTTTAAATGATATTGTCATCAGTTTTTCCAAATCCAATCCGCTTAACCATTCTTTTGGCGACTGGGGATTATCCAATCCTGCTACATACCATATTTTTACTTCGGAGCCAAGGACCTCATTTTTTTTGATACCTGAATTTCGACTGCAACAGCAGAATAAACTCGTTAACAAACCAAACATTATTATTATTTTCATTTCTTGAAATTTTAAGTTAATAAACATTTAATATAATCTGATTTTCAGGTACCTGCTTAACCTGGGTCGTTAAAAATTTGCCTGAACAATCGTAACATATTTGTGTCTCAATATATGTCCCGGAAATTTTACTTTCATATTCAATGAGTTTTTGTCTTTTTTCAAACTCACTCATTAAATTTGAGTTCTCCTTAGTAGTATTATAGGGTATTATTATAATTCCAAGTATTAAAACTGCAGCAACTGCTGATAAAACAGAATATAACTTTTTTGTAAGAATTATTCTTTTGCTTTCAAGTTTCTTCCATGCTTTCTCCTTATCTAAATAAAGAGTACTCGAATCAACTCGAAACTTAATATAGGTATCTATGTTATTTTCCAATTGCATCGTATCCAATTTTTATCAGATGTTCTATTAAAAATTTTCTTGCCATAGTCAACTGTGACCTGGAAGTGCTTTCTTTTATTTTCAACTTTCGAGCAATCTCAGCATGAGAATAACCTTCTATTGCATAAAGATTAAAAACCGTTCTATATCCTGTGGGCAATTTTTTAATTAAGGAAAAAATCTGATCATCGATTTCATTACCGGGATTAATCAAATATAAATTTTTGTCTAAACTCTCAATTTCTACAAGTTCAAGATCATTTTTACTCCTTAAAAACATTAAGCATTCATTTATCATAATCTTTTTAATCCAGCTTCTCAAACTATTCTGCCCACGGTCCTCAAATTTTTCAAAATTCCCGAAGACCTTTATAAATCCATTATTAAGGAGCTCCTCCGCAATTTCTCTGTTCCCAATATATCTATAGCATACGGTATACATATAATCAGCATATTGATAATATAAATCTTTCTCAAACTGGTTTCTGTCTTTCTTCGAAATCATCAATTATATTTTTCATTAATATAAATGCAGATTTATAACATAACGCTGTTTAGTATTTTGATTTTTCTGCAGAGGGGTATTCTATTGTGATTAATTAGCCAATCGAATGCGGGCAAGCTGTCAAAGAATGAGTACAGCGAATTTACCTGCAAAGCTAAGAGGAGAATCCGTTGGTTTACACTTTCCCTAGGATAGATGCTTACTAAGCACCGATAACAGCAAATCCTGCCGGGTAGGCTTACTTACATAATCGCAACATCCCGCATCAAATGCTTTTTGTTTTTCATCCTGTGCAGCATAGGCTGTTTGAGCTATTACTTTTAAATGTGGCTTATGCTTCCTAATTTCTTTTGCGGCTTCGTATCCATTCATATCGGGCAACCGAATATCCATTAATACTAAATCGATTGCTTTGGAAAGGCAAATTTCAATAGCTTCGCGGCCATTATCAGTTAGTAGGATATTTAAACCGTTATCCGACAAAATTTCTTTTAAATACTCAGCATTATAGCGATCGTCCTCAACAATCAGGATCACTTTATTGCGAATATTATTGGAATAGAGCGGCTCTGTTATAATTGGCTCAACTTGTAAAACCTGGGATGCTATATATGGAATTGTAAATGAAAAAGAACAGCCTTTATTTGGTCCTGAATCCAGAAATATATCCCCTCCTAACAGATTAACCAAACCTTTTACGATTGATAACCCTAAACCTGTTCCCCCAATATTTCGGACATCGCCTTGATGTAACTGGGCAAAACGTTCAAATACAACATTTTGTTTATCCGGTGGAATTCCTATTCCTGTATCGGTCAAATAAAACACAAGATTATGGTTTGAATCGTATTTGCACCCACCTTCGATTGTGCCTGTTTCGGTAAACTTAAAAGCATTACTGATAAGATTAATGAATATTTGTTTCAACTTGCCCTTATCGGTAATAATTATATTATCCGATTTATTGCAATGGGCTTTCAAACTAAAATGAATATGCTGCTTCCCAATTCTATTTTGGTACTCGTAAAAGAAGTTAAGAAGCTCAGTAAATAAGTCGGTTAAGTTACATTCCTCTCTATTAACGGGTAATTGCCCTGATTCAATTTTGGAAATATCGAGTATATCGTTAATAATATCGAGCAAATCGTTACACCGTTGATTAATGATTGTGGAGAATTTTTCCAGTTTGAGCTGGTTATTATAGTTTTTCACCAATAAGCTCGAAAAGCCCATAATGGCATTCATGGGAGTACGAATTTCGTGGCTCATATTCTGAAGAAAAGCTGTTTTTAACCGATCGCTTTCTTCGGCTTTCTCTTTGGCTTTGATTAATTCCTTTTCTGTTTCTTTTATGGCTGTTATATCTCTCACATTGACAACTACCGCTTTTATAGCAGGGTTGTCGATAAAATTTTGCGCGGCAGCTTCATACCAGATGTATTTTTTATATTTATGCTTATGCCGGTATTGTACCCGAATTACGTCTCCCTTTTTTGATAATACTTCATTAAATGCATCAATAACTTTCCCTAAGTCGGCTGGATAAATTACATTTTGAATCGGCCCTTTTAATTCTTCAATGGAATACCCTGTGTCTCGCAATGCAGCATCGCTTATATAAACTTGTTCTCCTTTTTCATTTATTAAAACAAAGGTATCATTTGAGTTTTTAAGCATTAGCCTAAATTTTTCTTCGCTTTCTTCGGCTATTACTTTGGCCCTGATAAGTTCCTCTTCAGCCAACTTTTGCCTGGTAACATCGCGTCCGGACCCTACAACGCCTATTAAATTACCTTCAACATCAAATAGCGGCGCCTTATGTACATCCAGAAAAAGGAACGTATTCCTTACATTCCCATATTCATCGAACTGCATTTTTTTCATTTCATGCAGGGTGATGGTATCGGTATCTGCACATATTTCGCCAAAGGTATGCCAGTTGGGTTCGTTGGGATGCAAATCGCGTTCGCGTTGTGCAAAAAATAAATCGGTTTTGCCGATAGGCTCTGAGGTGTCTGATGCGCTTAGTATATTTTCGCACAAAGCTTTATTGGCGAAAATATACCGATTATTTAAATCCTTCGCCCACAGCATATCTGGCATAGTATCGCTCATTAACCGCAAAAGTGTATAAAGATCGTGATATTTAGTCTCCCTTTCATATAGCTCAGCTTCTGTCTTTTTGCGCTTGGTAATATCTCTGGCAATATTTAGTATTTCGGGTTTATTATTGTAATTTATTACCATTGCTTTTACTTCACAATGCAAATCATACCCTTTTTTATGCCGGAAGATTGTTTCAAAATTCGAAATACCTTTGGTTTTCAAATCCTCAATACGTTTGTTTAATTTATCCTGAGTTAAACCTATTTCTAAATCGTTTGGGTTTATTGCTATCATTTCCTCCTTGGTATACCCAAGCATTTTAGCTGCATTTTCATTCATGTCGAGGATTTGCGGG
>JAIFLU010000042.1 GCA_020048915.1 Bacteroidota bacterium
TTTAGACCAACTGAATTATGGGTTAATATTTTGTAATCCAATTTTGTTTTGAAAGATAATTAATAAATGAGCAATACTTTTTGTAAATTTATAAGCAATACAGCCATTAACTTTCTAACCAAGAATATTTTCAGATTTATGGATTGTTGAACATAAATTTATCCAAATGAAAGCAATATTAATTTTTTCTTTCTTCTTTGCCTCTATTAATATTTACGGTCAAAGTGTAATTTTTCTTCATCATTCTACCGGTGCAGGAGTTTATAATGAAGGGAAAGTAGCTTCGTGGATTAGCAATTATAATGCTAATCATACTAAAAATTATAAAATTACTGAACGTTCTTACCCGGATACTCCTTATCCCTGGTCAAACTATCCATATGATTACTGGAATTTATGGGTTAATGGCACTTGTGATTCTAACAACCCCAAAATAGAATGTTTAAATACCATTTGCAATAATTACAATGTAATTATTTTTAAGCATTGCTTTCCAGGTGCAGACATTGTTGCCGATGATGCAGTTTCATCAGCAAGTTCTTCTAAAAAGACATTTGGAAATTATAAGCTTCAATATAGAGCTTTGCGTAATTTAATAGATTCTTATCCTCAAAATAAGTTTATTGTATGGACATTAGTTCCGGAGCATCGCTTGGCAACAAATGATGCAAATGCAGCTCGCGCTAAACAATTTGTGGATTGGGTTAAAAATGAATGGCTAAATGAAGATGGGAAAAATCATCCAAACATTTTTGTATTCGACTTCTATGGTTTAACTGCAGAAAGTGAACCATTACCTGCTAATGGCAAGATAAACTGTCTTAAATATGATTATGAAAAATCCCACACAGGAAGTGATTCTCACCCAAATAAAATAGCCAATGAATTTATTGGTCCAAAATTCGCCGAATTTATAGTAAATGTTATCGAAACTAAAATTAATTATCAGGTAACTCAAATAACCGTTTCAGGTCATGGTGGTGCAACTTCTATATCGACAGATAAAGGAAGTTTACAAATGGAGGCATCTATTATTCCCGATTATGCATCCAACAAAGGCGTTAACTGGTCAATCAGCAGTGGCGCTGAATTTGCCACTATTTCCGCTTCTGGTTTATTAACTGCCCAAAAAAATGGCATGGTTACAATAAAAGCTCAAGCAAACGATGGTTCTGGAATTTTTGGTACAAAAGAAATTACAATAACTAATCAGATAACCAAAGTTAGCTCTATAACCGTTACCGGATTTAATAGTGCAACTAATATTTCTATTGAGAAAGGAACGTTACAATTGCAAGCTGCTGTTTTACCAGTTGATGCTACAGATAAAACTGTAACATGGAGCATCAGTGCTGGTGAAAGTTTAGCTACTATATCCCCAAATGGATTACTTTCGGCCCTGAAAAACGGCAATGTAACGGTTAAGGCTCTGGCTGGGGATGGCACAGGTATTTATGGAACTTTGGTTATAACATTAACAAATCAGGGCCCAAAAGTTGCCTCAGTTAAAATTAAGTCCGTGAGTGGCGATTCAATCATAAATACGGATAATGGAACTCTGCAATTAATGGCGGATATTTTACCTGTAGATGCTTTTAATAAGGCTATTACATGGTCAATTTCTATAGGCGATACCCTAGCAAGTATCTCCACAGATGGATTATTAACTGCAATTAAAAATGGTAAAGTAGTAGTAAAAGCAAAGGCGAATGACGGAAGTGGAATATACGGGATAAAAAACATATATATAACCAATCAGGGAGCGAGGGTAACATCCATCATTGTAAAAGGCACTGATAATAATTCATCCATTACCGCAAATAAAGGGACATTACAAATGCTGGTAGAAGTATCTCCAGAGATTGCTATTAATAAAGATGTTACCTGGAGTATTTTGTCTGGGGGAAGCTTTGCGAGTATTTCAACGAACGGTCTTCTCACTGCAATTCAGAATGGTACCGTTATAGTAAAAGCGCTCGCGAAAGATAGTTCAGGTGTTTTTGGCACCAAAGAAATTAGTATTACCGGACAGAATTTTATTAATGTCTCAGCGATTTCAATTTCAGGGAAAAATAATAATAACACAATTTCTGAAAAAGGGGGAACGCTGCAACTTGAGGTCACAATTTCTCCATTGGATGCTTCCGATAAAACAGTTTCCTGGAGTATTGTTTCAGGGAACACATTTGGAAATCTCAGCAATTCAGGTTTAGTTACGGCTCTTAAAGATGGGACATTGAAAGCAAAAGCTACTGCGAATGATGGATCAAATGTTTCGGGAGAAATGGATGTTCTAATCACTGGACAAAGTACCAGTAACTTTGCATTTGAAAATAAAGAACTTAAATTTTGGCCTAATCCAACTACAAGCACTCTTTACTTTGCAGTTACAGAAAAACCATCGAAGGTTCAAATTTTTACTTTAACAGGCATAAAGGTTTGGGAAGATAATATTGAAGAGGGATATTACGATATTAGTAATATAGAACGGGGGTGTTATATTATTATTTTGAATGGTAATATTGCTTTAAAGGATAAACTAATAATTTATTAATTTGACTTATTATAAAACGGGAAGATTTTTAAACTACTATTTACAATAAATACAGTTATTATGGAATTTGTTTTAGATGATCTGAAAGTTTCAGTTAAGAATTTCATTGTTTCTACTTCATTTGCAGATATTTCCAAATTGGAGGATGATACTCTGATATTTCGGGAAGGTTATTTCGATTCAATGGGGTTAATGTCGTTAATCACTTTCCTTGATGAAAATTATCAAACAAACACAAAAGATTCTGATCTTATTGAAGAAAATTTTGAATCAATTAATGCGATTATTAGATTTATAGAGCGGAAGAGAGAAATTTCCTAACGATGTGTGGCATTGCAGGTATAATTAATCATTCTCTTTCTCCAGGCCAAATACAAGAATTGTTAACCAGGATGATTTCACGCATAAGCCATAGGGGCCCCGATGAAAGTGGTATTTTCCTGGCACCTGAAATTGGACTTGGTCACGTTCGATTGAGTATTATTGATCTGGCAACTGGTCAGCAACCTATGCATTCCTCTGATAGAAATCTTTGGATAGTCTTTAACGGAGAAATATTCAATTACAAAGAACTTCGCGAAGAACTTATACTGAAAGGTTACCAATTTTGTACGAGTTCCGATACAGAAGTGTTACTAACTCTTTATCAGCATTATGGAGAAGAATGCTTAAAAAAATTAAACGGGCAGTTTGCTTTTGCAATTTGGGATAATCATAAACAGGAACTATTCATTGCTCGCGACAGGATCGGAATCCGCCCGCTGTTTTATTATTGCAAAGATGGATGTTTTGTTTTCGCATCCGAGATAAAATCAATTCTTGAATACCCAGGATATAGTCCGGAAATCAATACTCATGGGCTATCTCAATTATTCACTTTCTGGACAAACTTAACTCCTTCGACCAGCTTTAAAAATATTTTAGAACTACCTCCCGGGCATTACTTAAAGTATAGAGGAGGACAATTTCAAATTTACTCCTATTGGTCCTTAAAGTTTAGGCAGGATGGAGTTACCAGATCATTTTATTCAACATTAGAAGAATTTGGATCACTACTTGAAGATGCTGTTAATATTCGGTTGAGGGCTGATGTTCCTGTTGCAGCTTATTTAAGCGGAGGGTTAGATTCAAGCGCCACCACTGCCATCATTAAGAAGATTGTACCTAATCAGCTTCAAACATTTTCCATTGGATTTTCTGATTTAGAATACGATGAAACCCCTTTTCAGCAAGAAGTTTCAAATTATTTGAAGACTCAGCATAAAACCTTTTCATGCAATTCGTCAGATATTTCATCTATATTTCCTACGGTTATCTGGCATACCGAAATACCACTTACCCGCACTGCTCCCGCTCCAATGTTCTTGCTTGCTAAAAAGGTAAGGGAAAATAAGATAAAAGTTGTGATAACAGGTGAGGGTGCCGACGAAATGTTGGCCGGTTACGATATATTTAAAGAAACACTGATACGCCAGTTTTGGTCCAAACAGCCACAATCGAATTTCCGCCCGTTTTTACTAAAAAAACTTTATCCTTACATTCCCCAAATAAGTAACATGAATACTCAGATGCTTCGATTTGTTTTTGGGTATAAATTGGAACAAACCCATCATCCATGTTACTCCCACCTTTTGCGGTGGCATAATGCAGGTTCGATTCAACGTTTTCTCAATAATAAAACTTCCGGAATAAATAACGGGTATGATCCTGAAGAAGAATTTATGCAAAAACTTCCGTCAAATTTTAACACATATTCGAACCTCGAAAAAGCTCAGTGGATTGAATCCACCATATTTCTCTCCGGCTATTTATTGTCCTCACAAGGCGATAGAATGGCCATGGCTAATTCAGTTGAAGGGCGTTATCCTTTTCTGGATTACCGTGTTATGGAATTTTGTGCTACTCTGCCCGATCAATTTAAAATGAATGGTTTGAACGAAAAATACATTTTAAAGCAATTGATGAAAAATAGGTTACCCGAAAGTATACTAAAGCGTCCTAAACAAGCATATAGAGCTCCAATTGTTTCTACATTTATCACACATCCACCCGAATACCTTGCTGAACTATTGGATGAAAGAACTATAAAGCAGGCAGACCTTTTTGAAACAGGAAAGGTAAATACGTTATTTAATAGAGCTAAGGAAGGGAAGCCTATTTCGGAAATTGATGCCATGGCTATTACAGGAATAATTTCCACACAATTATTTTATAAACTATTTTTCGAAAACGATTCAAATTTCAAACCCGCACTAAAACGGTTATCTCCTAAAATATATAAACAATCTTATATCTCTGTAAAATGAACTCTTCAAAACAAAAATTCTCCAAAGATATTATTAAACTAAAAAACATTGCTGAAACCTGCAACACCATTGTAGAAAGGCTAAGAAAAGAAGTTTTGGAAGGTTTTCGCAGGAGAGGAGGAGTTATAGGCATAAGTGGGGGCATTGATTCCTCTGTTGCACTAGCTCTTTCAATAAAAGCATTCGGCCCTGAAAAAGTTTTGGGGGTGATGCTTCCGGAAAAAGATTCGAGTCACGAAAGTGAAATGCTGGCAAAAGAATTGGCTGAAAAATTTGGGGTGAAAACCCAAACAGAAGATATCACCCAGGCTTTGGAAGGTTTTAATTGTTATACCCGGCGCGATGAAGCCGTAAAACGTATTTTTCCGGAATATTCTCCTGAAAATTATAAGATGAAGATTGGAATAAAACAGAACCCTGGGAATCAGAACTTACCGCCAATTTTTTCTTTAGTGATTGTTGATCTAAAAGGAAATGAATTTAGTAAAATACTCCCTATAAACGAATATCTGCAAATAGTAGCTTCTTCGAACTTTAAACAACGATGCCGGATGTCGATGCTTTATTATCATGCCGAAAGATTGCACTATGCAGTAATTGGGACGCCAAATAAACATGAAGTGGATCAGGGGTTTTTTGTTAAATACGGCGATGGCGGGGCAGATATTATGCCTATTGGGAAATTATACAAATCACAGGTATATGAGTTAGCCAAATACCTGGGCATTCCTGAAAGTATTATTCAACGTACACCAACAACTGATACCTACACTGCGGTGCAAACACAGGAAGAGTTTTTTTACCAAATGCCGTTTCATTTAATGGATTTAATTTGGTATGGTTATGAGAATTCATATTCAGCAGAGGAAGTTGCCATTGCATTAACAATGGAACCAGATGAGATACGGAAAATTTACATGAATTTTATGCGAAAACATCAAACAACAGCTTATTTAAGGATGTCGCCAGTTCATTTCTAATAGTAATATTCCAGAAAAATGAATTTTATTGATTTTCTCTTAAAAGATAATAACAGCAAGCCCGAAAAACTTTTTTTACTGGGGAGAGAGGAACTGTCTTATGACGAAATTGCCAATAAGGTAGCAACTTTATCGGAGCATTTAACTGGAGTTATTGGTATGGGAAAGAATATCCTGCTATGTAGCCCCAATAATATTTTTTTTATTATATCCTATTTGTCCATAATTAAGTCCGGAAATGTTTGTATACCTATTGATCCGTCACTATCCCCGGATAATCTTAACTATATTATTAAGGAAACATCCCCTTCCATTATATTCAATAGTGCCATTTCCAGAATTGATATAAAGATATTAGGACAAATAGCTATAATTGATGAGGATTTTATCACTGATTTACTATCTAAAAAATATCTGGTACTCGATTATCATGAAAATTTCGACTCTAATAATCTTGCAGAAATAATATTTACTTCCGGTTCTACAGGAAAGCCAAAAGGAGTAATGCTTTCGCATCGCAATCTCATTGCAAATACTAAGTCAATAATTGAATACTTAATGCTTTCTGAAAAAGATAGAATGCTGGTGGTTATGCCTTTTTATTATTGCTATGGCTTGTCATTACTTCATACCCACCTGAAATGTGGCGGTTCTATTGTAATAAACAGTTCCTTTATTTTTTTAGGTGGAGTAATCAACGATCTGTTAAAATACAATTGCACCGGGTTTGCTGGTGTACCTACTCATTTTCAGATATTGTTGAGGAAAACAAAAACGTTTGTTACAACAAAGTTTCCCGATTTAAGATATGTTACTCAAGCAGGAGGGAAATTACATAATATTTTTATTGAAGAGTTTATAAATGCCTTTCCGACAATTAAATTTTATACCATGTACGGGCAAACGGAAGCAACTGCCCGATTATCTTATCTTCCTCCGGAAATGTTACCAAATAAACTTGGGTCAATAGGGAAAGGTATTCCAGGTGTTTACTTGCGAGTTGTAAATGAAAATAATCAGGAAGTACTTACGGGTGAAACAGGAGAAATAATTGTCCAGGGAGACAATATCATGCTTGGATATTATAAGGATGCCCAATTGACTAATGCTACGTTAGTAGATGGTATGCTTAAAACTGGCGATTTAGCCACTGTTGATACAGATGGATTTATTTATTTGGTAGCCAGGAAAAAGGAGATATTGAAAATACGAGGAAAAAGAGTAAGTCCAAAGGAAATTGAAAAAGTTATCTTAGGAATCCCTTATGTAGTTGATTGCTCTATTGAAGGATATGACGATATTATCCTTGGTGAGGCGATGAAAGCAATTGTTGTAATAAATAAGGATTATCAGAATGGAGTTAAGGAAGACGATATCTTACAAATTTGCACACAGGAATTAGAAGCTTATAAAGTACCATCAAAAATTGAGATATCTTTTGAGATCAAAATGAATAACTCTGGAAAGAAGGTAAAAAATAATTAATTACTGGAAACTCTTAGGGTTACTATATTAAATATCGATTTAAAGAAAAATTTAAGGCTGGTTTTAACGGGAGCTATTTTCATTTCTCGTAAAAAAATGCGCTCCGCATTTAATACATTTTCAAGTCCTTTTGCGCGAAGTGCAATACATGGTGGAATGCAGCCAGGCTTAAATAGAATCCTATCCTTTTTTAAATCTTCAGGCATCATATCAAAGCTTACTTTACTTAAAGGCCTCACGCCAACCAGGTTCATTTCGCCTTTTATTACATTAATAAGTTGAGGTAGCTCGTCAATAAATAATTTTCTAAGAATCCCGCTCCATTCAGCGGTTCGAAAATCATTTTTTACCTTCCCAAATTCATTATACCCGTTCAAATGAATTACATAATTTTGGAGATATTCAGAATAAGGATGCATGGTTCTGATTTTATATACCCCTATCATTTTACCTTGCTTTCCAACTCTTCTCATTCTAAAAATTGCCCCATAAGATGGGTGAGAGGTATGTTCAGTTTCTTTTGTTTTTATAACTGCAAAATAGGTTTTATTTTCATTTTCAATAAAACCAATAATTTCGAAACCGACATATACAAGCCTGCCTAGCGTTTCAGATAACGAAAGTTCTTTATAACGAGCAGAAAAAAACGTATTATATAATTTAGAAGTAAGCTCCAATTTGGGAATAACACGATTTATTATAAAATCAATTATTAAAACAAACCGACTGAGAATTTTACCATACTTCAAATGTATATTTGACTCATGGTTTTTATACGTTTCAACACATCCAATGTAAATACCTGCATCGGGTAAAAGTTTATTCATAGAAAGAAAATGTCGATTTAGATCTTTTACTAAATTAATATTTTTAAAATCCACAATAGACGAAACAAGGTTAAGCTGATATTCTTGAGAGAACTGTCCTATCGAAGGGAAATAAAGTACATTGTCCTTTTTTTCAAGGGCAATATTTTCTTTCACAAAATTAGCAACAGCTTCATTTGTATCAGATAATATGGCTTGATAAAGTTCACTTAAATGATGAAGGGTTGCATAACCTCTACTTAATAATTTTTCCATCTTTAAATTATTAAGAATTATATAAATAGAATTGTAAATCTTAATTAAAATTATAACAAAAAAAAGGTTAAAGCAAAATTAATTTTCTTGCAAACAGCTGAAAACCAGATTTTATCAAACAGTTTGTCACTAAATTATAATCATTAGTCCCTAGAATTTATTATATAAAACTACTTTATCTAACATCTGTCAAAAACTAGCTTTTCAAGTTAACAAAATGAATTTTGATGTAATTAATTATAAATTATATTGTTAGTAGTTTCTAATGCTATTTCCATCCAATAAAATTTCCTGTTTTTTTTGATTATTAAAATTGGTGATTTTTCAAGATATAAATCGAGATAGCGCGAGAAGGAGTAATTATTATAACTGATATTTCATAGAATAATTTTCACACGAGAATCTATAGCATAATAAAATAATGGTAATGGGCTTAGTCCTATTTTTTGAAACATCCTGTTTCAAGATAAATAGTTGAAATTTTCAGAAAGCAGGAAAACAATCTTTCTCAAAATTAAGCAAATAACCCTAAAACAGCCGCTCAAAACCAGTATAAGGTAATAATGTCATCAATTCAAAAGCTATTAGTCCTTTGCTTACCAAAGGCAGGCTGTTTAAAAACTTCTCAGCGGTTTGGATAGTATCGCATTCCATTATTATTACAGCATTATGTTTTTGGTTGAAGTAAATCTCGCGGATTATTCCCTGAACCATTAATTCCCAAACTCTTTTTGACTCTTGCCTTAAAAGTTCACTATCGTATTCGGGGTTAATACCTTTTATTTCTTTTTCAATAGCAAGAGTTTTCATAGTTTATTGCTCAGGATAATTGACAGGGTCAAGAGCTTTCACTGACCAGGCAGTGAGGAATCCCAATACTTTTTTGGGATCATATCCATCCCCCGATTCCAATAACCAGGAATCCTGCGTGTGTATTCTTTTCCCGGTTTTATCTAATACTACCATCGATGGGAAACCAAAGCGCTGAGGAAATTCCAGTTCCTTAAGTAAAGCCAGGTTTTTATTTTCTTTGGAATAGTTTACCAACACAAAAATATAATTTGCTTTAAGCACTGAATCAATTTTGAGATTGGAATGCAATAATTTATGCAATTTTATACACCAGGGGCACCAGTTACCTCCTACCTGGAGCAAAACATGTTTATTCTCAATGTTCGCCTTTTTAACAGCAGCCAATATTTCCATTTTTGCGTCTGCAGATGGATTGTAAATGGATACTACTGTTTGCTGAGAGAATACATTTCCCGCCGAAAACAGCAAAAAGCTAGCGGATAATAATAATTGAAATAGTTTCATTAGGGTTATTTTTTAGCAAATTACAAAATTTTGCTAAAAAATATTCATGATAAACATCTTGTTAAAGTATACATTATAAAATTAAAGGCACCTTTATAAGTCCGGTATAAGTAGCTAACCAGGCATAACCATCTTCGGCAGCTTCAATGTCGTTTATCCATGTTTCGAGGGGAGGAGTTAACTTGTATGACTTCCAACTGCTACCATCAAAACAATGCAGGTTTGTATATTGTTGGTAATTTCGTTCGGCAAGCCAAATATTTCCTTTCGAATCAATATCCATAAACGGGATGGTTTTAAAATTCTCGCCCTGATAACTTCCAACTGAAGCTTTATCCCAATTTTCCTGCTTCAACTGAAATACTTTATTGGAAGTATTAATCCAAACTGCGTTATTTTTATCAATTCTTAAGGAGAAAATACCACTTGTCGAATCTTTCCCGGTAATATCTTTCAGTTGGTATTTTGCCATTCTGGTTTGATCAATCCGAAAAACAGTGTCGTTTGATGCCAGCCAAAATGCCTTATCCTGATTAACTTCAAAATCGCTGCAATAAATATCCCGGGGAAGTTTAATCAATTCCCCTTCCAGGTTAAATATTGCCTTATTGGATAAGATCCAGAGAATGCCTTTCGTATCTTTCGCAATAAATTTGTAATATTCTCCGTCGGTAGCTGATTTCAGTGTAGTTTTGGTAAGGCTTTGATTATAGCTCGTTATTTCGTTGGGAGAAACAACAATAAGGTGCTCTCCCGAAATTTCCGCATCCAATATTGTCCCAATGCGGTCTTTTCCAACAAATCCATTATCCGAATTATAACCCAGCCCGTCAATATAATTTATTTTGGAACAGGTAATGCAGTTAGTGGGCTCAACAGTGCTGGTAATAACCCAAAAACCGGTTGCTTCGGGTAATATTTTCTTTGTAAACTTTGCTTTGGTAAAATCTTCGAACATTGCCTGTTCATCCATCTCCTCCTTAGCACACGATACCAGCAATAATAATGCTAATACCAAAATACTATATCTACTGTTCATGTATTTTACTTTTATCTAACAGATGAAATTACCGGAAAAAGGTTGCGCATAACTCGGATAAATTTTACTTTTGATAATATAACACCTTTTATTATGAGTAGCTTAACTTTAAACCGTGAAAATGCAGAAAAATTTCTTTCCACCAAAGAAATCGCTGTAGCAGGAGCCTCCCGGAATCCGAAAAAATTTGGGAATATTGTTTTAGAAACCCTCAAAAGTAAAGGATTTAAGGTCGTCCCGGTAAACCCCAACGCCGGGACAATAAATAATGAACCCTGTTTTAAATCCATTGCCGAATTACCAGAGCATATTAAAAACGTATTAGTGGTTGTAAAACCTTCTGAAACTGAAGAATTGGTGAGCCAGGCAATTGAAAAAGGTATTTCAGGGATTTGGATACAGCAGGGATCGGAAACTAAAACCGCCATTCAAAAGGCGCAAGATGCAGGAATCATGGTAATTTCAGGAAAATGTATTCTTATGTATGCCAACCCAACCGGGTTCCATAAGTTTCACATGCGGGTAAATAAACTTTTCGGGAAATATTAGAAATTTGTCCAAGGTATCTGTATCTAGGTCTTTCTTCTTTATAATGAATTTTGTGGACATCAACTTGTGGTGGGTTCTTTTGTTATTAGCAGACAAACAAATAGTATAAAACTCCGTATATAACGGGCAAACCAACCAAATAATTAACCCATGATAAAAACTATTCGTATCTCATTCTTCCTCTTGCTATGGTGCAATGTAGCGTTCAACCAGAATGTCCAACTTGGTAAAGAAGCCGATAATGCTTCCTTTTCGCATATTCCGATTATTATTCATAAAGATAACGACCGAATGTTGGTTCTGCGCATATCGAAAATTAATCCCCAAGGCTATAAAATTCTTATGGAAAATAAAAAGGCTACCCTTTCTGCATTCTTCCTGGGTTATGGCCGGGCTAATTCGGACGAGTCCATTATGAACCTCGATTATTATTATAGCAAAGGAAATGAATATGCACTTGAAGTTTACGATAATAGCATGAACCTGCTTAAATCGTATCCGTTTGATGTGATGCTCGAAAAGGCCGGAATGCTATCCAGTACCGGAAGTAAGGCAATATTTCCCAAAAAAGTTTTTTACCTGAACGGCAAAATTACATTCTTCTCCACCCTATACGATTCGAAACAAAAGAAAATTACGGTTGGATACCATTTTCTAAGTAACGATGGTGTTTTGGAGAAAAAATTAACCCCACTTGCCGAAATATTGGTGACCGATGATGACCTGGAGAAAAAAATCTCCTTTCACCAATCGCCCGATCATTCAAAAATACTCATGTATTATCCAATTGAACCGGAAGCTAAAAATGATCAACCTGGAGTATTTTTAAAAATGATAGATGCCGCTACCTTTGCTACGCTTTGGGAAAGCAAATATTTATTTCACGAGAAGGAAGTAGAAGTTGAAAGTGTTACCCTCAATAATAGAGGGGGTGCTTTTATCCTTTCAAAAAATCAGTTAACAGGAAAAGAGAAAGATAAAAGCGAACAGAATTATAAATACATGCTTTACTCGTGCAATAAAGAAAGTAAAGGGTTGGAAGATTTCAGCCTTAAAATTGGCGACCAATACTTTCTTAACAGTGTCCTTTTAAGGATCGATAAAAACGATAACATCCTGGCCTCGGGATTTTACTCCGAAAAAAGTGCAAACTATGCCAAGGGAGCTTTTATTATGAATATTGATGCCTCCACCAAAGAAATTAAACTGAATGCGCTGGCACCATTCACGGCGGATGTAACAGGAGAAGGGAAGGAGGATGCTGACAAGGAAAAAGCTTTTTACCATATGCGCGATATTAATTTTCTGAGCGACGGTAGCATTGTTCTCTTGGGCGAACAATATTTTATCGACATTACCCGCTCACGGGGATACGGGGCATATGGTGCCATGGGAGGTTCTACTACATTGACCTACCGGTATAAAAACATTTTAGTGATGTCGCTGAATTCAGCGGGCGAATTGAAATGGATGAGAGATATCCCAAAGAAACAAATTACAACGGACGATGGCGCTTTATATTCGTCTTTTGTTCCTGCCGTGGTAAATAACACCGTTTCGGTGATGGTTAATGGCCATAAGGATGGGTTGGAGAAACGCTTGTCGGCTTTTACCGACAATAATATTGTTTATCTGCTCGAATTTGATGCTGCCGGGAATATGGAGAAAAAGACGTTATATACCGGAGAGCAGGCTGAAACGCGCCTTTGTCCCAAAATTAGTTATAAGGTAAGCGATCAGGAAGTGATTCTTTATAATGTTAAGCGATCCGGGAAATATCGATTTGCGAAGGTTAGCTTTTAGCTATACGTTCATCTGGAGCTTTGAGACTCTATTTAGTGTTAGTTCTACTTCTTGACACATTTAAACTCTCGTTTAAAGTATTGATTAACTATAAAATTGAACCCTTACAGGGTTCCAAAATTTATTCGTTTTTCCAACATCCGGTTTCACCGGAGGCTATTCAAATTAAAGCCTTCCAGGCTTTAACCCTGATAAGGGTTAAATATGAATAGCCGTGGGTGTCAACCCACGGGAAAAATGGCGGCAAAAATACAACAACCCTGGAAGGGTTGAACCTTATAATTGTTAAACGTTAGCAGTTTATTATAATCTGTCAAAGTAGAATTAGTAAGAAAACTCTCATTTTCTCCCGCACACCCCACTAACTCCCCTAAAGGAGAGAACCTCAAAGCACTGTGAGTTAGAATCTTCCCCTTTCTTGAGTTTGACACCTTAGAAGTCTATTCCCTTAAAAAACAATCAAATACCTTGATGTGTTTCGCACTACACCCGATTTAATGTCGAG
>JAIFLU010000196.1 GCA_020048915.1 Bacteroidota bacterium
AGCGACGCAACCTTTTTGTTTTTTAGCATCCTATTAAAAATTCAAGTTGAAATACCTAACCTTTGATATTATGCTGCGCAATTCTTTTGTTCTGTTTACATTTTTTATTTGTCTGAATAGCTTTTGCCAAACGCCTCCAAAATCAAGAGTTAGTTTTCATTTCATGAAAGGTTCGAACATTCTTGTGCAAAACAGTGATTTAGTGGGTGCACCAAGTTACAGTGGTCAAGGTTGTTTCTTATATGGAGTGCAGTATTCCAAACCAATAATAAAATGGGTGTACCTGGAAACAGGTTTGGAGTATGTACATAATAAAATTGACATGAAACCATCCTTTTATCCTGGTATTGATATGTCGCCCAGGCGCAAGGAAATCGATCTGGTAACTATTCCTCTTCGGATACGGGTAGAATTTCTAAAATTTTTCTTTATAAACCCGGGTGTTTATTTGGATATGGACATGAAAAATAACGCTGTCGGAGACCAGACAGGTATTGGTTTTGCTTTTGGAGTGGGTGCGCAATATTCTTTAAAATCGGGTATTACGTTTATCGTAAATCCAATTTTACACCGTCGTTCTGTCGTTCATTTTTCGAGTGAAAAATATCCCTACAATTTATACGATACGGGGATTCAATTTGGTTTAGGCTATAAATTCTAACTGTTTATTGGGTAACTTTTAATTCCACCCTCCGGTTTAAAGCCTTTCCTTCTTCGGTTTCGTTTGTGCTTACCGGCGTACTTTCTCCAAAATACTTTATAGTAAGTTGTTCTTTTGCAATGCCATTTTTTACCAGATAATTTAAAACAGAAGTTGCCCTCGCCTTCGACAGCGCTAAATTATAGGTATCAGAACCATCTGCATCGGTGTGTCCATGTATTTCGTAGCGATAATTCGGATACTTTATTAATGCCTCTGTTATTCGTTGAAGATCGCTGAAAGAACTGGCAAGAAGTTCCGATTTATCAAACTCGAAAAAGATACAATTAAGCCGGATAGTTGCTCCCGGTTTGATTTCAGTCAGGAAGATATCACGATAAATCGTATCCTGAAGAATTGGCTGGCTCAAATCAATATTCAAACTGGTCGAAATAAAGTTTTCTTTAAGTGCCATAATTCCAAAATTTCTGTCGGCATTGAGCTTACCTAAAAATACACCGGAGGCGTCTGTTTCGAATGTTTTAAAAATTTTATTTGCTTCCAGGTCTATCCAGTTGACGGTAGCTGAAATTGGCAAGCTATCGGCACTGTTTAGTGTCCGGCCTTTTATCCAGGTTTCCTTGGGGGCAACTCCCTCTCCCCGGACTATAATCCGAAATGGTTCGTTAGTTAACGAATTGTTTATAAATAAAGTGGTACTTGTCCTTCCACGTGATGTTGGAGCAAATTTTACCGGAACAAATAATGTATCGCCCGCTGGCACATCGGTTTGCTCAGGGATGATTGTTGTTAAAAATTGGGAAGTATCCGGTCCGGCATTAAGGAGTTTTAAGATATGCAATGATTCATTGCTGGTGTTTACTAATACAGCGGCAAGCGTATCGCGATATTGGCTTACTGTTACTTTGCCAAAATCGAGGTAAGAGGTGGAAGCGTTTATTCTTCGTGGAATTCCGATTCCTGTCAGTATGGTTTTAAATGTATCGGTGGAGGTATAGGTATATAGCGCTGAATTTTTTGAACCGGCTGTTTTTGGAGAAAAGCGGAATTCTTCGTCTCCTTTAGATTTTGGAGAAATCCATCTGGGGAAATCCTTCGATGCTGCTTCAAAGGAAGTTTGATCGTTATGGCGAATTTCAAATTTTCGAATCTGAATAGGGTAGGGAGTTGGATTTGAAATAAATCCCGAAATTGTAAGTTCCTTGATGCTTTCAAGAAGTTCATCCCCAAATAAAATAGAGTCCTTTACAACTGGTTTTGGCGAAACAAGTGAAAAGTACCCCGATAAAACCTCTTCCTGCACTGGTTTAATTGCAGGCGACCATACCTCCATATGTGTATTGTTCGAAATAGTGGCAAACTGCTGAATAGTTGGGTGGTAAGCCAATAAATTAAGCTTTCCCGAAAAATCGTCCAAAGCAGCTAATAGTGCTCCGGTGTTTGTGTCGTAAGTTTCGAGCGTATTACGGCTTGTTAATACCATTACCTTGGTTTCATCAATGCGAAAACTGGCTTGCAGAATTGATTTGTTTGGCGATTTCAGTATAAATTTTTGCAACTTCAAATTGAACAACAACAGACTGTCGTTTTGAGTAAAAATCACAAAATTGCTTTGCGGGGAGCAGAGGTGATACTTTGGAACGGGTAGAAAAACTATTCTTTTTCCCGAATAAGAGTCAAAAAAAGTAGTGCTATTGTCGGTTTTCTGCCTTACTGTCCACTTGCCATTAAGACGTTCGTTATATTCTTGGGCCTCATTGTTATTTACTTTCATAAAGGCCACATAGTTGCCATCCGGTGTAAAACTTCGATATCGTAACTCTTTTATAGTAAATAGGATTTCACCTTTCACCAAATTGATCATGGTATTACTGTCTTTAAAACCCACCAAAGCTGTTTGGTTGTTCGGACTTACTAATACCGAGGTTATTTCTTCCTTAAAAAACAGCGAATTCAAAAGTTTGCCGGAATCGGTAGTATAAATCTTAATATTCCCTTTTGAATCTAGCGTTACAGCATATTGCCCATTGGGAGTGAAAGAGCACCATTTTAAATCGGGTTCGTTAATCAGAAATATTTTTTGTCCCCCTAAGCTATTCCAAAGCCTGACATTTTTTGACGGATCCATTACCAAATTTCCCGGAATTTGCATTTCTGTTCCATCGGCTAAAATATAACAGGTGTTTACCTTTTTACCATTTTTAGGAATGCGGCCCACCAGCTTATTGGAGGCAATATCCCAATAATTATACTCGTAAATAGAACTGATTACAAAGCTTTTATCATCGGCTGTAAGCATTACCTTTTTGGCATCAAAGCCCATGAGTGAAGTAATTATTTTTCCGTTTTCGATATTTCTGGTAGTAATGACACCATCTGAGTCGAGGGTTAAAAGCATCGTTCCACTTTTATTATATTCCAACTGAATGAAGGGAGCCTTTTCAGCATCGGCAACTGCCGATATCTCCATGCGTTGGTCTTCCGATAGGATTGGCGAAAGCCTTACCTGTGCTTTGGTACTGGTATCGGATGGTAATTTCCACAAGCTTTTCAGCCCTACCGTATCCTGAATTTGTTGCCAGTCCTGTTTCCTGTTTAATCGATAGGATACGGAAACTTGTTGTGATTTTCGCACTCCTTCCCAACGAATGGTTGTATCGGTTCCCACCGGAAAAACCTCCCCACCTTTTGGGAAAACCAGTCTTAGTTGCTCTCTTCCACCTCCAATCAAATCAATATTCACATCCGGGCACTCTTCAAACGACAGCACCATTTTCCCTGTCGAAATACCAGCTTCTTTAGGAGAATAATTCACATCTAATGCAAAAGGCTCATCTGGTTTTAGTAAATGCGGAAAAGTGGAGTTTCCTGAAAAGGAAAAAAGTGCTGACTGAGATGTTTTTGCGTTTTTTAGTTGTATTGGAATATTAATTGAACGGATGTTTAGTTTTTGCAGGTTTGTAAGCCCCGGTTTTATAGCTCCAAAGCTCAATAGGGATGGATTTGCCTCTATTTTACCAACCTTGTCGTAGGGGACATTGTAATCAAATTCAATCTTAGTTTGTTTGTATTGTAAGGACAACGATTTTGATGCATCGCAATTTTGGGTAGAAAGCCATTTAATCGTTCCAAATTCGGTGCATTTTAAAGAATGAAAAATCGAAGAAATCGCCGAATTGAATTGTTCTAGGTTTTTTATTCGCTCAAAGTATCCACCATTGGTTTGGCTAACAACATATTTCAGATCGGCAGGTGCTGCCAGAGATACATTTAGGACAAATACTGTAACATCAAGGTTCCTGGCAAGCTCCGATACTTTTTCCGAATCGGTTACCCCAAGTCCATCCGTAACAAAAATGATCACTTTTTTATGCCGGGCTATTTTCAAAACTTCAAAAGCTCCTTGAATTCCATCGAGAAAAGCATTGTTGAAGTTGGTGCCATTAACCGGCGCTATTCTGTTAAAGGCGCTTACAAGCCGATTACGGTTTTGGGTGAAGTCGGTGTAAATCATCGCCTCATCGCTAAAACATGTAATGGCAACCTCAGAAGTTTCAAGGGGCAATTGATCGATAAAACTCAAAAGCCCTTCTTTTACAAGGGCGAGGCTTTTACCTTTCATCGAAAGTGAAATGTCAATGGCTACAACCGCAGAAATCGGCTGATAATCCAGGGTAGGATTGCTTAATTCAGTTATTTTGCAAACTTTCTGTGTTTCTGATATATTAAAGTCAGATAAGGAGGAGTTGTAAATTTTAACCCCTTCAGACGTAGTGGCAATAAAACTGGCGTCAACCTCAGGATAGTTGCTCGTATTTAGGTTTAGGATTTTAATTGTTTGCCCAATTCCACTGAAGAAACTTAATAAAGTAACCAAGAAAAATAAAATACCTGCTTTCAAATAGGCGAAGGGCAAACCATTATAAAGGCGAATCATAACCGTAATTGTGAAAATTGTAATGGAAGTTACGGATGATTAACGATAAAACAGTGATATTATTCCAATTATGTTAAAATTTATTCCTTGTAAACATGGGAAAAGCTTTATTTTTTCTTCCCTTTCTTTTTTTTCTTTTGCTCAAAAGAGTTGGCTTCTTCAATAAGTGACTTCCAGTCGTGCTCACTTGCTTCCGATATGGCAACCGTTTCGTCGTATAGTTCTTTTTCGATGGCCATTACCGTTATGTCTTTGGTTAAGTAGCCCTGTATCTCATCCAAAACTTCTTTTTCTTCGGGACTGCAAAACGAAACAGCAATTCCTTTCTTTGTCCCCCGCCCGGTGCGTCCAACCCGGTGTACATAATTTTCAGCAACTTCCGGAAGGTCATAATTTACAACATATTCAACATTCGGAATATCAATGCCCCTGGCAGAAACATCCGTAGCTATCAATATTTTAATAATTCCTTCCTTAAATTGCTTCATTACCTCAAAGCGTTCTTTCTGATCTTTGTCGCTATGAATGGTTAAACTTGCAATGTTTACTCTTTCTAAGGCTTTAAAAACACGCTCGGCCCGTACTTTTGTGCGAACAAAAACCAGTATCTTACTTTCGGGATGTTCGGTAATAATCCGTTCCAGGAAAAAACGTTTATCGTCCATTTCAATAAAAGCAACGGAGTGGTCAATGTTTTTCGAAACAGGATCGTTTGGTGAAAGTTGGATCCGAACCGGCTTATTTACCAGCGAATAGGCCAGATCTTTTATTTCTTCATTAATCGTCGCCGAAAAAAACAGTGTTTGGTGCTTATGGCGGATGATTTTTGTAAGTTGGCGGATATCGTGTATAAATCCCAAATCGAGCATATGATCGGCTTCGTCCAGAACCAGTATCTCGATGCTTTGTAAATTGATATGCCCCTGACTGATTAGGTCGAACATGCGGCCTGGCGTTGCCACCAATATATCGATATCGCGTTCAAGTTTCTTAATTTGAGGAGCCTGATCGACTCCGCCAATAACACACGAAGAAAACACGCCGGTTCCTTTGCCCAATTGTTGAAAAACTTCGGTTATCTGGTTAGCCAGTTCATGGGTAGGTTCCATTACCAAGCACCGAACATTGCCATGACCTTCCCTGGCAGGAGTGGTTTGTAAGATATGTATAATTGGAATAGCAAAAGCAGCAGTTTTACCGGTTCCGGTTTGTGCTATGGCCAATACATCTTCCCTCCGCATTATAGGCGGAATTGTTTTATATTGAATATCCGTAGGCTTTTTAAATCCTAATCCCTCCAGATTTCCTTTTATTTGAGGGGTAAGGTTATACGATGAAAATTTCATTCTATGAGTTGTCTTGTTAAATTCAAAAAAGGAATATATAGTTGCATTTATTTTACAACTTTTACCCTGCCTACTTCGCCGGTGGCAAGTCGCACTTTGATTCCATGCGGGTGGTATAGACTTTTAGTTAATATATCCTGCACAATTCCTTCCGTTAATTTTCCCGAAACCTGATCTTCCTTCAGAATTATGGAAACTTCTTTTCCAGCTTTAATGTCACTTCTATTTTGACCTTTCATTCATCTTATGTTTAGGTGATTTATTAACTTTTTAATTGAGATGCCAAATCTACGATTTTTCTGCCAATAGATTAACTCTTGAAAATTGACTATATAATAATGGCTCCATAATCGGTACTTCAATGTTCAAAACATCTCCTAATTTTTGATACAACCTGCGTTTACTGCTGAATTTAGGGTAATGGTTGCCCAAATTCTGAATTGAGTGGCTTGTTTTGAGTTTATCTGGAAGCCAACTGCAATAATTATTTGTAACGGTTTCTCAATCTGCAATTGGTTTAAAGATATATTTATCGTCAAACTCAATTTCAAAATCTTGAAGGATTTTTTTATATTCTTCAATAAATGGTTTTTTTCGATGATGCAATTCCTGGTTTTCAATATAGGTGGCAACAGCAGGAATTTGTGATTTGGAGTAAGAAAATGCCCCGTATCCTTCCTGCCATGAAAATTTTCCGGCAACGAATTTATTTTCGTTAACCCAGAGAGAAGAATCGCCCTTAATATCACGCATTAAATCTGACAATGATTGAGTTGGGCGCATACCAAAAAGGACATGTATATGGTCGGACATACCATTTATTGAAAGTAATTTATGTCCGGGATTTTGAATTATTCCGGTAATGTATTGGTAAAGGCGTTGTTCCCATGGTTTTGATATTAGTGAAATGCGATTTTGAACAGCAAAAATTGCATGAATATGGATTTGGGTGTAGGTATTAGGCATATTTTTAGTTTTTTTATAGGAATGATTTTTTTATTTTTTGCGTCGTTAGGTATGGAATATCGGTAGAGTATTTTAACATGAATCAATTCGCCCGCGCCTTTAGGTGCGAAAGCTCGGTAGAACAAAACATTTGCATATGAATCGCCCGCCCCAGCCGGGGCGGAACAAATACCCGATTCATTTTTTTCTACCGACATTTTGCCCCATACGGGGCAATGCCCAATGGTTTTCATTTTACAGTTTTCTTTAAAAAGTCGATTACAAGGTTTTTATGAAATTCTTCCGATTCCTTATCATTAATCCTGTCGAGTAGCTGAATTAAATTAGTCTTGAAACTTTAGATTTCAGTCCTGTTTGGTTTTACTTTCAGAAAGGCATTATTTAGTGCCTTCCGTGGTTGCAAGATTCGTATTTGCTCACCCATACATTAATTTCAGTTGTGTTCGCGAACCGAAAAAGCGGTTTCCATTAATCAAAAATCTGTTTAAATGTTAATTATTATCCGCAAATATACAATTATCCACTAGTGTGTTAGCAAGAAAACAGCTCTTTTGCTCCCGGAAGCTTTTGGGATTGGTTTCGTGTCGGCTGGAGCGGTTTATCCTTGCTGAGCTCCCTATGGTCGGTTGCAAATGTGCTGTTTTGTGGGTCTGCTGTTTCCAATTACTTGTCTTTTTGCAACAAATTATCTGCTGTGCAGTGTTTTTTTTTCGCCTGTGCCTAACAGGGTAATATAAATCGGAATTATAGCACTAGTATCTTATAATTTAATGTTTTAGGTTCAAAATTATCGCATATGGAATTGTTTGATTACTTTAGTTTCAAATTTCCAACACATAAATTTAATCCAATGAATACAAATCCATTTTCAATCGCAACTTCTATCCTAATTGGTATCTTCCTTATTAGTTCCTGTACTTATGAAAAATGTTGCTCGGGAGATCCCACTAAAATAATTGGCACCGGTGAATTAGTAGAACAAACTATTTCTCTCTCTGATTTTAATAAACTCGAATTAACGGGCGCTGCATCCATTACAGTTACTAAAAGTAAGGTTTTGTCCGTTAAAATTACAGCGCAACAGAATATTCTGGATGTTTTGAAGCACGAAGTTGTCAATAAAGAGTTTAAAATTGGATTTGACAATAATACATCTGTACAGACCAGTACAGGCGTTTTTGTTGAAATCTCTACACCCTCCAGTATCACTGATGTAAGTATAATTGGTGCTGGAAAATTCATCATATCAGGCGATAAGCAAGCTAGTTTTGCTGGAGTTATTACAGGAGCAGGAGAAATTGATGCCTATGGACTGGAAGTAGATAAATTCTCCATTAATATTTCGGGTGCCGGAAGTTGCAAAGCAAAGGTAAATAATGAATTAAATGTAGTTATTGCCGGCACTGGTGCTGTTAAGTATAAAGGAAACCCCACAGTCAATAAAACCATTGCCGGGATTGGTGCCGTTTCGAATGATAATTGATGCCTCGCTTTTTTAGTCAATCTGCTTCACCTGTTCCCTTACAATTTCGCGAACGATTATATCTACTTCGCGGTTATAATTTGGAGTTTCCCCGGTTTTCAGGTGGGCTTTAACTTTGGTAAATGTAATATTGTAGTTTTCAATTTGGAAGATCAGCTTTTGAACCAGGTCAGAATTTTGCAGCTCGTTTCCTTTCTTGGTAATAAAGAGATTCGATTTTAATTTGTCCTTTCGCACAGGAATTTGAACAACATATTGACTATCGGAGAAAATTGAGATTATTGCCGAACTATCCTTTTCTACAACAAAATCAATAGCATTAATTACTGCCAGCAATTCCATACGGTTATGCGTAGTTTGCTGTGCTTCGCCTTTAAGAATTATCTTTTTTTTTCCCCAAAATAAAATGGCAGCCCAACCACCAGCCTTTAGCTGTGTATGGCAACTTCCATCGGTATAAACTGAAATTGCGGATGCTTTCATGTTATGTATTATTTTTGGATAGTATTAAAATAAAAAAGGTCAGCTATTTTATTTGCTGACCTTTTTTAGGGAAGATAGATCTATAAATGTTTTTTCATGTATTCCAGATTTCGGCTGATAAGCTCGTTACGCTGCTGAACACATGCATAGGTGCGCAATGCATCCGATGGGGTATTCATAACGTAATTTACTAAACGCTCAACAGTCGAAGTGGCAACATGCATGCGTGTATCGGATGAACCATAATAAATAAATACTTCGCCATTATCGCGTGCAACCCAACCATTCGTGAAAAGCACATTCGACACGTCACCAATCCGTTCGTCGCCTTCCGGTGCTATAAAGTATCCTCCGGGAGCATAAGTCAGTTTCCATGGTTCTTTTAAGTCGGTCATAAACATATAAAGAACGTAACGTAAGCCGGCAGCGCAATTACGCACACCGTGTGCCATGTGTAACCATCCGTGCTTAGTTTTAATAGGGTGGGGGCCCTGTCCGTTTTTAACTTCCTTAATAGTGTGATAAATGCGGGGATCGATAATTATTTCTTCTTTCACTTCAGCTTTGGTAATGTCATCAATTAAACCCCAACCAATACCTCCGCCGGAACCGGTATCAATAAAACCATCCTGTGGGCGGGTATATAATGCATATTTTCCATCCACAAATTCAGGATGCAACACTACATTTCGTTGTTGACTTTTGGTTTTTAAATCGGGTAACCGTTCCCATTTCACTAAATCCCGGGTACGCGCAATCCCGGCAGTTGCGGTAGCACTGGATAAATCGCCCGCAGGCGCATTAGGATCTTTTCTTTCGGAACAGAAAATACCATAAATATAGCCATCTTCATGTTTAGTCAAACGCATGTCATAAACATTGGTATCAGGATCTTCGGTTTCAGGCATCACCACAGGATAATCCCAAAAACGAAAATTGTCTATTCCATTTTCACTCTCGGCAATGGCAAAGAACGATTTACGGTCCCAGCCTTCAACCCTGGCAACCAAAATGATTTTTCCTTTCCACTCCATAGCTCCGGAGTTCAAAACAGCGTTTATTCCTAATCTTTCCTGTAATAAAGGGTTTGTTTTGGAGTTCAGGTCGTATCTCCAGAAAATAGGAGTATGTTCTGCGGTAAGAACAGGTCTCTTATACCGTTGGTATATGCCGTTGAAATCCTTTATAGGTTTATTTTCTTTTGAAATTAGCTTTTCGTGACGATCAAATAATTTGTCAAGTTTTTTGTTGAATGCTTTCATGTGTATAATAGTTTGAATAGTTTTCGATCCATGCAAAGGTATTACATTTCGGTAAAGCCTCAAAAGAAAAGAACGACGGAAGAGGCCAATTCTACCATCGTTCTTGTTAAAAAGGGTAATGATTATTTATTTTCGGCTGCTTTACGACGAACTGCAAGGTCACTTTCAATTTGAGAAAGCAACGATTCCTTTAATGGATAGATGTACATAAATCCAGCAGCCAATAAAGCTCCAATTGCAGGATAAATACTCAACATCATGCGAATTCCCTGCTGAGCTGCTTCGGTTTGCTCCACATTTGCCTTATATCCATAAAATGTCAAGATCCAGCCAACCAAAGCCATTCCAATGGCAGCGCCAAATTTTTGTGACATTGAAGCAGCAGAGAAGACCAGCCCTGTGGCGCGGCGACCGTTTTTCCATTCGGAATAATCGGCAGAGTCAGCATACATTGACCAAACTAATGGAAATATAATTCCTGCATTAATACTGATTATAAATTGGAATATGAAAATCATGGTAATGTTAGTGCGGTCTAGCCAGAAGAAGATAACACTTAAAACTGCTGCATTTATCATAGCAATTAGGAAGGTGTTTTTCTTTCCAATCTTGTTAGAAACTGGTTTTGCCAGGTAAACACCAATTATATTGGAGGCTTGACCTAAGAGGAGGTAGAGTGTGCTAATAGCTACTATTAAGGATGTACTGTATTCTATGTAACTCATGCCTTTGAAATAGTATGTGAAATAGTAAACAGCAGCCCCATCACGAATTGTATTGAAGAAAATTGTAGATATACCGGCTCCCAGAAGAATAAACCATGGGCCGTTTTTGCCCAAATCTTTCAAGTCATCTTTGAGCGATGTTTTTCCCATTATGGGTTTAATTCGTTCTTTAGTCCATGCAAATGTTAAAAAGAAGAATATAACAGCAATAATTGCAATGATAATGGCTGCTTTTTGAATTCCGGAACGATAATTTATTTCCTTCACAGCCATCTTAGCTAATTTTATTTCGCTTGTTGCTGGCTTATTGACAACTATTTGCAGATCGCCTGGAGTGATCAGATTTTCTTTGGAGGTAATATTTGACAGTTTAATTTGAACATCCGAAGTGGTTCCGTTACGATGTAACCCAAGTGTATCTTTTCCTTCAGGAAAATTAAACCAGGCGTATGAATTTGTTTTGGGATTATAAACTCCCATTTTAAATGCATCACTTGTTTTGGTAATCAATTTAACAGTTAAGTAAAGTAATGAGTCATTTAGAGGTTCCTTTTGTTCAACTTTCTCCCCCCGCCAAACAAAAGTTTTATTGCTATCGACCAGATTGCTGGTATCCTTAACTTCCAGCATGTTTATGGTTTTAAAATTACCGGCGACTTTTGTTCCAAAGCTATCGAATAAGGGCTGATAGAGTCCCAATACAAGAAAACTACCTCCAAAGGCAAAAATAAAACGGTAAGTAGCCAGGGTAGTACGTTCTTTTCCATCAGCAGTCATAACTCCCATCAACGAAGCATATGGTACGTTGATAAGGGAGTAAATAATCATCATTAAGGAATAAGTAACATAAGCATAGACAATTTTCCCCGTCATACCCAAGGAAGGGGTAGTAAAGGTAAGTATGCCAATTATACCAAAAGGGATTGCAATCCAAAGTAAATAAGGCCTGAATTTTCCCCAGCGAGTGTTGGTGCGGTCGCCCATAATACCGATCATGGGATCGATTACGGCATCACCCATACGGGTTATCAGCATCATTGTGCCAGCAACAGCGGCAGTAATACCAAATACATCGGTATAAAAAAACATGAGGTACATGCCAAAAAGCTTCCAGAACATCGATGAAGCGGCATCGCCTAAACCATATCCTATCTTCTCTTTCAGTTTAATTTTTTCATTTGCCATTTTTAGAGCTTTTTTAAGGTTAGTAGAATAGTTATTTCGTTTTTAATTGTATTCTCAGTTAGAATGAATTTACAATATATTTTGAGTGCTTTTTATGTTAGTTTTCGTCAATAAAATTCCCGGACAAAATAATAATTTCATAAAAACAGTGAAGTTAGCTTTATATTTTAATTGCCATAAAAATAGAAAAATATTCAAACTTGCAATCGATTGAAATAATGTTTGTGTCAAGGTTTAGAATATGCTTTATTTAACTATCTTTATACCATGTATATATAGAAATATTTATTTTTTATGATATCTATTTTAACCAGTGGTGATGTTACTTTTACCAATGCCCTCATGAAATTATTACTTAGTTTTGTTGCCGGAGGACTTATTGGGTTAAACCGCGAGAAGCAAAATCAGGCGGCTGGTTTTCGTACGCATGTTCTTATAGGTATGGGCTCATGTTTAATTATGCTCATTTCAATATACATTCCTCAGGAGTTTATAAATTTCAAAAACGGTGATCCGGGTCGAATTGCAGCCCAGGTTATTACAGGAATCGGCTTTCTGGGAGCCGGAGCCATTATGCGTTTGGGCGATCATGTAAAGGGCATAACTACTGCAGCGTCAATATGGATATCAGCAGCCATCGGACTAGCTATCGGAGCAGGAATGGCATGGATTGCTCTTACTGCTTTGGTGCTGGTACTTATTACATTAAGTTTTCTGGAACTTTTGGAGCGTTTCCTTTTTAAGAAGAAAACATTCAAAATTGTCAGTATTCAGATAAAGCAGCCTAAAATTGATTTAGATTTGATCAAAAACGTTTTAAAGCATGCTAAACTCAAATTTGAAATATTAGAATACCGGCAAAACAACTACTTGGGAATTTTTAATGTAGAAGTGCTTATTACAGTACAGGCATCTTTTCCACTCGAAGCATTTATGAATAAACTCGCTGCTATTCCTAATCTTCAGGAACTGAGTATTCGGAATAAAATATAGTCCATAGCCAATAGTTCGTATGTTTTTTTGTTGATTATTGGCTATTACGGATTTAACAAATGGCTTAAGGATGTCAATCATCGACTCTGATCAATCAACATATATATCGACTTATTCTCCTATCTTTGCACCTCAATTTTTTTGAATGAGTACATATTTATTGGTTGATAATGCTACCAAATCTTATGGCGATGTGGTGTTATTCGAAAACATCACATTCACTGTAATAAAGGGGCAAAAAATTGCACTGCTTGCTAAGAACGGAGCAGGTAAAACTTCTTTGTTGAATATATTGATTGGTAAGGATTCCTTTGACTCAGGTAATTATTATATTGATAAAGACCTGAATGTGGGTTATCTTAAACAAGATCCGCAATTCGATCCCCAATTAACCGTTTTTGAGGCCGCATTTGGAGCATCAGGAAACTTAATGAGAACAGTGCGTGAATATGAACAAGCGGTACATGATCACGACGAAAACAGACTCCAGGAAGCTATTCACCAAATGGATTTTTATAATGCCTGGGACTACGAT
>JAIFLU010000171.1 GCA_020048915.1 Bacteroidota bacterium
GCGGCCTTTGCTGGCGTGGCAGGCTAAATCCCCATCTCCATGGTATGCTTCGGTTTCCGTAATTCTATATTTCACAACGGAGCCATCTTCAAACCTTCGACAGAGGTATTTTCCCAAAAGGTCGGGAGCTACCTCTAATATATCTCGTTCGAAGAAATCAGAACCTAAACGACGAAGGGAAACCGGATTATTCATCATTCTTTGGTTGGTGTTGGCGTGAATAAAAACAACGCAAAAAAGAAAGCAAAAAATGATATTCCCGCATGAGTTTCGAGCGTGTCTTCATTTAAAAAAGAGATAAAGCCGGTTAACAGAAAAACAATCATGAAGTAGCTGTTCCACTTTTGTTCCTTATATATAGGATAAACCAGCGAAACTAAAATTATAAAAAGTCCAACGATGCCAAATGCGATAAAAAAGGTTATAAACTGGTTGTGTGCGCGCAATTGCCAGCGGGGAGCCAGTGATGAATGATCTTTTTCGTATTGCATATGGAATGCTTTGGCTACATCGCCAGTGCCCACGCCAAACCAAAAGTTGTCTTTAATAATATGTATGCCTGTTTGCAAATATACAATTCGTTGTGTGGACGAGTGCCCGCTTGGGTTTCCTCCATTTTTATACTGGTTTATCTCCCAAAGGAGTTGATATATTCGTGGGTAGAAACTAAATTTTTGAGTAAATATATGGTTAGCAATCCCATTTTCGATATTTTGAATATCGATATCACTTAACATTTTCACTCCGGCTTCATCTTTCCTTAACCCTTTTGATGTTAAATACCGAATAAGCGTATACTTTAATTCCTGACCTTTCAGGTCAGTTCCTCTATAGTCAAGCTTGCTTCTTTGATTCCAGGCTGTCAGGAGTTCTTGCTCACACACATAATTCCAGGTGTAATTGCCATTTTCAAAATCTTTACTGTTAACATTATGGCTATATTGATTCCCATTTATAGTAACTGCATCCAATTCAACCGATTCCAGGTTTTCCATGGTGTAAAACCGCGATATGGAATGAGTTAGATAAGTCATTGATACTAATAATACGGTTATTATACCCAGCCCTAAAAACCACTTTGGGATCAACCCCTGTAGTTTAATTGTCCATTTTGATAATAAGAATATCGTAATTATCGCAAAGACAATAATTCCAGTCAGCGATTTTAACAGAAAGAGAAATAATACAAACCACACAAGTAATAATCCCAATAAAATATTTTGGTATTTCGGTTTAGGTAATTGAAAAAACCAGGCTATCGAAAAGATTGCCAGATTAATCATTAGTGCAAGCCGGATATGCGATATAAATATGGAAATGTCACGAATGTCACTTACCGGGTCTCCCCACCAGGAAAATAATTTACCAGTACTAATAATGGTGCTGATGAAAACGGCGATCGAAAAAAATAAGAGTAAATGATAAAACTGTTTTTGCCCCAACGGCAGGGATGTACCTATAATAATTGGTAAAATGAGCAGCGGAAGTTTGATTTGCAGGTCGTGTAATCCATAGGTTAAATCGCTGCTGTAAAATATTCCAATAAGGTGAACGCCATATATAATAAGGAATGCAAGGATGCTTTTACGGGATGCAATATTTCGCCATTTTTCAATAAATTTTCCTTCCAACAGCCAATTGATAAGCAGGATAATTTGAGCTACCGATAACAGAAATATAGATAAAGGTAAGGCTATAGCTAATAATATGAGCCCATAATAATATAGCTTTTGAAAATTTAATCGGAAGTTTCTCATGTAGATTGAAAGATATTTTTCAAAAATAGCATGTATTTTTCAACATTCTATTAATTTCGCGCTGCAAAAAATACTTAAGGTAAAGATCGTAGAATAAGGTTCGTCGCTTGATCGAAAGAGGTAAAAAACAGTGGTATTTTCAGATATTTATGATTATAGAAAAAAAATATTCTATATATGCTGAAATAATAAAATTAATTGTATTTTTGCAGTCCACATTTTGAAACCAAAAGTGGGCATATAATTGGTAATTAATTAAAAAGGTAAATAAAAGTGGATACGTTAACATACAAAACGGTATCGGTTAATAAGGAGACTGCCGGAAAAGAGTGGATCGTTGTTGATGCTACGAACCAAATTCTTGGTCGTTTTAGCTCTGAAATCGCGAAGATCATCAGGGGAAAACACAAACCTTCGTTTACTCCTCATGTTGATTGTGGCGACAATGTAATTGTGATCAATGCCGAAAAAATCAGATTAACCGGAAATAAGTGGGCAGCTAAAGAATATATCCATTATACCGGATATCCTGGTGGACAGCGTTTCATCACTGCAAAATTGCTTATGGAGAAAAAACCTGGGGCAGTTATCGAAAATGCAGTTAAAAATATGTTACCTAAAAACAGATTAGGAAGAGCCATATTTAAAAACCTGCATGTTTATGCAGGAACTGAACATCCTCATGTAGCTCAACAACCAAAAGAAGTTAATATCAACACTATCAAATAAATAGTATGGAAGTTATCAACGCAGTTGGTAGAAGAAAACAAGCCGTAGCTCGTGTTTATCTGAGCGAAGGAAAAGGTAATATTACCATAAACGAACGCGATTATAAGGAATATTTTGGCAGTCCTATTCTTCATTATATTGTTGAGCAACCGCTTAACCTTATTGAAGTAGCCAATAAGTACGATATTAAAGTTTGTCTCGATGGTGGTGGTGTTAAAGGTCAGGCTGAAGCATTGCGTCTTGGCATTACCCGTGCACTTATCAAAATTGACGAAAACTGCAAACCAAAGTTAAAGGCCGCTGGTTTTACAACACGTGATCCACGTGAAGTTGAACGCAAAAAACCAGGTCGTCCAAAAGCTCGCAAACGCTTCCAGTTTAGTAAACGTTAGAAATTACTTAACGGGTTGTTTAGTATCTAAATTGCCTCGACTTCCAAGGAAATTGGAACTACCTGGCAATTGCTGTTACAGAATGTAAACAATTAAAATAAATTCAATGTCTAGAGTTACCGTAGAACAATTGCTCGATGCAGGTGTGCATTTTGGCCACTTACGCAGAAAATGGAATCCAGCCATGGCTCCTTATATTTTCATGGAACGCAATGGTATTCACATTATCGATCTTCACAAAACACAAATTAAATTAGAAGAAGCTTCTCTTGCTCTGAAGCAGATTGCCAAATCAGGACGCAAAATCCTTTTTGTTGCAACCAAAAAACAGGCAAAAGATATCGTAGCAGAAACTATTAAGACAATAGCTATGCCTTATGTTACGGAGCGCTGGCCAGGCGGTATGCTAACCAATTTCCCTACCATTCGTAAGGCTGTTAAAAAAATGAGCTCTATTGATAAAATGGCAACTGATGGTACTTATGATAATCTCTCGAAACGTGAGAAACTTCAGGTAGGTCGTCAACGTGCCAAACTTGAAAAGAATTTAGGCAGTATTGCTGATTTGACCCGTTTACCCGCCGCTTTATTTGTAGTAGATATTTCGAAAGAACATATCGCTGTTCGTGAGGCTAAAAGGTTAAACATTCCTGTATTTGCTATGGTCGATACCAATTCTGACCCAAATCAGGTCGATTTTCCTATTCCATCGAATGACGATGCTTCAAACTCAATTTCTTTAATTGTTGGAACGATTGCAAAATCAATTCAGGAAGGGTTGGACGAACGTAAATCGGATCGCGATAAAGAAGAAACCGAAAAATCGGATAAAGAAGGAAAATCTGATAAAACAAAGACTAAATCCAGAAGGTCTTTCGATAGAATTGACTCGAAATTAGAAGGTGAAGGAGAAGAAGATGGTGTTGTGAAATTTGCAAAAGCAAAATTCGACCCTAAGAAAAAACCTGCTCCCCGCAAACGTAAAGAAGATTAATTCACTGAATAAAGAATAAGATTATGGCTCAAATAACTGCTGCTGAAGTAAACAAACTTCGTCAGATGACCGGTGCAGGAATGATGGACTGCAAAAAAGCGCTTGAAGAAGCAAATGGCGATTACGAAAAAGCAAACGAAATAATCCGTAAAAAAGGTCAATTAGTTGCTGCTAAGCGTGCTGATCGTGAAGCTACAGAAGGCGCCGTTCTTGCAAAAACAAACGCTGATTCTACCTTTGGTGCACTTTCAGTACTAAGTTGCGAAACGGATTTTGTTGCCAAGAATGATCAATTTGTGCAATTTGCCACTTCAATTCTTAATGCTGCAATTGAAAACAAACCGGCTGATTTAGCTGCGCTGAAACAATTGAAATTAGGAAATCAACTTATTAGTGATGTAGTTACTGAAAGAGTTGGGATTATTGGTGAAAAAAGTGATGTGATTTTTTATGCCAAGATTGAGGCTGCTCAAGTTGTAGCTTATATTCATCCGGGTAACAAACTTGCTACCTTGGTTGGATTTAGCAAAAAACTCAGCGATGTTCAAATTGGGAAAGACGTAGCAATGCAAATTGCCGCAATGAATCCTGTTGCTGTTGATAAAGAATCAGTTCCTGCTGCCACTGTTGCGAAAGAACGTGATATTGCTGTAGAACAAACTCGTTTGGATAAGAAAAACGAAGGTAAACCAGCTAATATCATTGAAAAAATAGCTGAAGGGAAACTTGAAAAATTCTTTAAAGAAAATACCCTGGTTAACCAGGAGTTTATTAAAGATTCAAAGTCAACTGTTGGACAATATCTTGCAAGCATTGATAAAGATTTAAAAATTACCGGGTTTGCTCGCTATACTTTAAATGCGTAGATTATTCCCTTACAAATAATTTAAAAGAGAGCCTTCAAGCTCTCTTTTTTTTTACTTTTACTATCTTCGATTAAACTAGTAAACCATATAGTATGGCAAAATTCAACCGTATTCTGCTTAAACTAAGCGGAGAGGCTTTAATGGCCGATATGCCTGCCGGTATCGACACAAACCGGTTAATGGATTATGTAAAACAAATAAAACAAGCTGTTGCAACCGGTGTTAAAATTGGAATTGTTATTGGTGGCGGCAATATTTTCAGAGGATTGAAAGGTGTTGACAAAGGGTTCGACCGTATTAAGGGAGACTATATGGGCATGCTTGCCACTGTAATTAATGGATTGGCAATTCAGTCAGCCTTAGAAAGCCTGGGAGTGAAATCAAGATTGCTTACGGCTATTACTATGGAACCTGTGGGGGAGAGATATTCAAAACAGAAACTCGAAGAAGCCTTTGAAAAAAACGAAATTGTAATTTTTGCATTTGGAACGGGTAACCCGTTTTTCACTACCGATACAGCCTCTGCACTTAGAGCTGTCGAAATGGATGCCGATGTTTTATTAAAAGGTACACGGGTAGATGGAGTTTATACTGCCGATCCTGAAAAAGACCCTACTGCTGTTAAATTTGAGGATATAACCTTTGATGAAGCCTATAAACGTGGCCTGAGTGTTATGGATTTAACTTCGATAACAATGTGCCGCGAAAACAATTTACCGATCATCGTTTTTGATATGAACAAAGAAGGTAACCTACTTAAGCTGGTTAATGGCGAAAAGATTGGAACCTTAGTTCATAACTAATTTTACAGAAAATTAGCTATCTAACCTGCATTATTCATAAACTTTAAATTACCTCACCCTAAATCCCTCTCCTACTAGGAGATGGACTTTGATTCCGTAAGGATCATGCTCCCCTCTCACTTTAGGAGAGGGGCTGGTGGAGAGGTGATTATGCGAATTTTATGAATTATACAGGCTAAAAAGGTTGAGTAAGTTTTAATCAGGGGCAAGCGTTTCTTAACTTACACTTTTCGACTTTTATTATATATTTGTGTTGCAAAAAATCAAACCTTAAATTTATGGACGAAGAAGTTCAATTATACCTCGACGACGCCAAAGAAAAAATGGATAAAGCAGTTTCGCATTTACAACATGAAATGATGAAATTGCGTGCGGGTAAAGCAAACCCTCAAATTCTCGATGGTGTTCATGTAGATTATTATGGTGCAAGCACTCCATTATCACAAATTGCAAATATTAATACACCTGATGCAAAAAGCCTGGTAATTCAGCCTTGGGAAAAGAAAATGATTGATGCTATTGAAAAAGCGCTTCTTGCTGCCAATATTGGGATAACCCCGATGAATAACGGGGAAGTGGTACGACTAAATTTTCCTCCTCTAACCGAGGAACGTCGGAAATTGCTTGTAAAACAAGTTAAACACGAAAGCGAAAATGGGAAAGTGAGCATCCGGAATGCCCGCCGTGACGCCATTGAAGAGTTTAAGAAAATGCAAAAGGACGGCTTGCCAGAAGATGTTGCCAAAACTGCCGAAGAGAGAGTTGATAAGTTGACAGAAGCCTATTATAAAAAGATTGATGAGGTAATTGCCTTAAAAGAAAAGGAAATTATGACCATCTGATATTCAACCCCGAGCTTTTCGGGGTTTTTCATTCCCCACAATTCCTGCAAATATCCACCTGCTTTCGGTCTTTTAGAATTCCTCTACGATACGTCATAAAAGCAATTCCTTTCCATATTGTTTTAAAACTTCTTTGGTAAATATTTCCTAAGCTATAGGTTGCATCTTTGTCATAACAACATGGTATAACTGCTCCATCCCAGGTGAAAACAGAGTTGGTCCATAAACGGAGGCATCTGTTTTGAGGCTTTTTTTTGAGTTCCCAATTGCCAGATTGGTTCTGTTGATACCTGCTGAATTTCCTGTTTGTGGTGATTAACGGATTTTTGTGAGACAAATCGTAATGTTGTGCTGTTTTAATTTCTACCCGATCGGCTCCTAATTCTTTACCGAGTGTTTTTATGGTGGCAATTTCATGCTCATTCGTTCGAAAAACGATAAATTGTAAAACTACCAGTGGATATTGATACTTTAACTCCTTACGGGTATTAGTTAAAATCCGTATGTTTTGGGCGACTTTTTCAAACTCGCCATTTATTCGGTAGCTGCTATATGTTTCCTGCGATACTCCATCTAAGGATATTATTATTTTCTTCAATCCGGCTTTTATTAATCTTTCCGATACCTGTGCTGTCAAAAAATGAGCATTGGTAGATATGCAGGTATAAATTTTACGGGTGCAAGCAAATGCAATCATCTTATCTAAATCACAATTAAGCAAGGGTTCGCCCTGAAGATATAGGGATAGGTATAAAGTATGCTTTTCAATTTTATTAATAATTTCTTTAAAATTTGGAAACGAGATAGAACCTTTATTTCGCGTCAGGCTACTTTTCCCAACCGGACATTCAGGGCACTTTAAGTTGCAATTGGTAGTTGGCTCAATGCTGCTGCTATAAGGCAAGCATAAAATTACCGGCCGTTTTAGAAGAATTGAAATAAAGTATCCGGCATAGTTCCCTAATAAAGACATCAATCTTTTGAATGATATGATACCGACATAAGAAATAATTTCCTTCGTGTAAAAATTCCAAGTCATTGTTTTTTATTATTATCGCAATATAAAGAAAATAGAATCTTTTTACCCCGTTAATAGCTCGCTTAATCAATTTTTCGGTTAAATCGGTCAATACGAGGGGATTTATCATTGCCTGGTGAAGTAACAATCCCTTTATTTGTCCTTAAATAAAATAATGATTCGTTGGAAATAATTGAAAAATTATGCGTGTTGTAAATAATACTTTTCTCATAAAACCTCTTAACCTAAGTGAACTTGAAGTTCTGATTCAGGCAATTTCAACCAATGAAGAGCCAGGTTTTGTTACTATCCCAAACCGGTATCGCAATCAAATGTTTGTCGATTATTTGAAAACCAATTTAAAAGAAAGCTTGCATCAAAATCCGGAAGATTATCTTTTTTATACCATTTGGTTAATAATCCGATTGGAAGATCAATGTTCCGTTGGCCATATGTTTTTTAACGGTAGCCCAAACCTTGCAGGGGAAGTTGAATTATATTTTGAAGTTTACAGCGATATTCAGCAGGATATAATTATTAAGGAAAGCATGGATGCTATTACTGTTTGGGCCTCGAATATTGAGGAGATTGAGACCATAAAAACCATTGTTCCCGCCCAAAATCCCCATTTAAGCAAAAGTATGGTTAAGACAGGATTTGAGAAATCGTCTGATTTTCAATACCATGAAAATTGGATTTGGAAAAATGAAAAAATAACGCAATAATTATTTTAAAAAAGTTTGATAGAAAAAAAATAATAGTACATTTGCACTCGCATTTTAAGAGCTGGTCCGTTCGTCTAGGGGTTAGGACGTCAGGTTTTCATCCTGGTAACAGGGGTTCGATTCCCCTACGGACTACAGAAAAGTATCAAACTCAATCTAAACCGCTTAAATATAACAATTTAAGCGGTTTTTTTATTTTTCGAATTCAAAGAAATTCAAAAAATCATCTTTTAGGTTACCTTTTAGGTTACCTGTTTTAATTTCTACTTTTGGAAACCACATGCTATAACGTATTGATATTCATGTTTTTACTAACACCCCCAACTGAAAAGGAACTCATTATTATCCTTTAATTGAGCCAAACTCATTGAAAGAGAAATTTCAGCCAATTCTGATAACCGCTTTTCACCGAGCTCAGATATTAGTAAGCCTAAAAATTCAATTATCATTCTTGTCTTATTATCCCAAAATTCTTGTCTGAAGGAAATAACCGTTTTGAAGAGGTCATCTTCGACAAACAAAGGTTTAGCTCTTGAAGCTAAGGCAGCAGAATCAAATCGTCTCTACCCTTCCGGATTTAGCTTCAGCAGTTGATACAGATAACGGTTAATTTGAGATTATTCTCGATTTCACCGGATGCTTCAAACCCTCAAAAGAATTTAGATAAGCTTTCACCGATCCCACCACTACCTTTGCTTCCATCAAAATTGGCAGGTGATTATCATCATCCGTGAACCAGACATTGATCTTCTGTCCTTCCTCGAAGTTTGTACTTTCAATGGCAGTGGCCTCAATCTTGTAACAGCTATATTTCTCTTTTCCGTGCAGACCAGGGATGGTCTCCTTGCCTAAAAACCGAAACCGGATGGGATATAGCTTTCCGTCAATCAAGGTGTTTACGGTTAATTTGTCGTTTGCTTTATATTGGTTAAAGGGAATAGCTCTGCAATAATATACGGCAGACAAAACATCGAATGTGCAGGAAGGAATATGTACGGTATCGTTTACAGGTGCACGGCGACCAATTTTGCCTTTATGAAACATTTTCCTTCCGGAGGGATCAAAAGAATAGGTCTGCCGCACTTCCCAGCCGCCTTCGGAAGTATGTTGGTTAAACCATACGGGCGTAAATTGTTCGGCTGTCACCAGGGATTGAAAGCTGTCTCTTACTTTGAAAAACCAGTCAAAAGTTTTTAAACTGGTGGCTGTTGCTGTGAAAATGAATGCAGGAACTGAACCAACTTTTTGGGAAGCTACTGTGAACTGGATATCGGCAGCATGAATCCAAATGAATCCCCAGGTATATAGCGCTTTGTAACTCAACTTTTCGCCTGCATCAAATGAGTTAATCGTCTTGATACATTGAGATGAAGCAATCTGGAAAACTATTGTTGCAACCAATAATCCCGAAAATCTCATTTTCCACTTTCCAGTCATCATAAGGTTCAAAATAAGGATTATCAAACTTAAGAACAAAGTTAGAGATAAGAAACTATGCTTATCTTAAAAATATTTAAAACGAAGAATACGTCGAAGATGGGAATGTCAAAGTGAACTATGAGGTACAACCTTATTTTATTCGCATAAATATCAGCATAATTGCAGGCACACGACAAGTTGTTATCTGAAAAGCAGCATCGATTAGGAGTTTTGTAACACCTCAACAAACGGAATATCGGCCGGAGCAAATTTGTAGTTGATAAGTTGACTTTTAACTGCCCACTCATAACGATCGTGGTCTTTTAAAGAAATGGTTCCTTCCGCCCATTCACAGAAAAAGGCAATAAGCATGATGTTTTTGGACGGATATATGTGTTCATTTTCCATGAAAAAAGAATTTACCCTGATTGTAATGTTCAGCTCTTCTTTTATTTCTCGTATTAAACACTCTTCAATTGTTTCTCCGTCTTCAATCTTACCACCCGGGAACTCCCAAAAACCGGCCAAATGCTTTGATGGAGCGCGCCGTGCAATCAGGTACTTATTCTCTTTTCTTATTATTGCAGCAACTACACGTATCTGGCCACACCCTTTATCTTTCATTTTAGCACGTTCGATCTTTCCTGACAGAGGATTCTCTTACAATTAATTTAGTTTTCATCACTTTTTGAATTGGAGGTGTTTTTTCTTTGCTTTGAATTTGGGCAAAGAACAAACTGGCACATTCCCTGCCGATATCAAAAGTTGGATGCATAATGGAGGTGAGAGGCGGATCCACAACTGTGGCATGAAATTCATCCGTTATTCCAACCAGTAAAACATCTTCAGGGATTCGCAATCCTTTTCGTTTGATTTCTTTCATGGTAACATAGGCAACCATATCGTTCACGCTAAAGATGGCATCGGGAGAATCAGGTAAAGAGAGTAATTTATTGGCAGCTTTAGCAGCATCGTCTATGGTTAAATCAATAAACTCAACAAGGTTCTTGTCGAATTTTAATTTACAATTTTTCAATCCAGCCTGGTATCCCTCGAATCGTTCACAGGCAATGCTTAGATGCTGTGGCCCGGCAATATGGGCTATGCGTCGGGCTCCCGATTCATAAAAATGCTTTATAATCTGAAAAGCCATATCGCGGTTATCGATAACCACCGATGAAAATTCGCTGGTCCGGCAAACCCTGTCGAAGAATACCAATGGAATTTCTTTGTTGATGATTTTTTCGAAGTGGCTGTAATCTTTGGTTTCTTTGGATAAACAAACTATCAAACCTTCTACCCTCGACGAGAGCAGGTTTTCCACACATTCTTTTTCCTTGATGTAAGATTCGTACGAAGAGGTAATGAGTACATAATACCCGTTTTCCCGGGCAACCGACTCAATTCCGCTGATGATGGAAGAATAGAAAAAGGTAACCAGGTTGGGAACAATAACACCTATAATCCGGGTTTGCTGTTTCAGCAGTCCCATTGCCAACGGATTAGGCGAGAACTCCCTTTCCCTTGCCAGAGCCTGAATTTTGGTTGTCAATGCCACACTAATATCGGGGTGGTTTTTTAATGCCCGCGATACAGTTGAAATCGACACATTTAATTCTTTTGCTATATCCTTTAAAGAAATGGGTTTTCGGCTCATATTTAAAGTCTCCGGTTTCGAAGTTAATGTAAATTCCCCGAAGAATCAAAGGTTTGCGGGAAGTTAATGATGAAACAAAGTTCTGGAGAATGGGTTTATAATCCAATTTACGTCTGCTTTATTCTTATTATTATGTTCTTCGACATGTTTTTGTTCCGCAAAGCTTTGTGCAAAGCTTTGCGATTGAATTACTGTAATTTGCATGTTGTTTTGTTCGCAGAAAGTGTTGATTTTTGATCATTGGGAAGAACATTCAAAGTCTCCGGAATACTAATTAATACGATTATTTATATGTGGAGAAAACTGCTAAGCACTATTCCTTTATTACTCGGGAGCTTATTCGGCCAGAAGGTTGAACTCAAAACAACAATTTAAAAATAATTAACACGAATGGAATATAATACAATTCATAAGTCGGGTCTCAGGTTATCAGCAATTGGAACAGGATGCTGGGCTTTTGGCGGCGGCGATTACTGGGGAGCGCAGGATCAGAAGGATGCAACCGATGTGGTACATGCATCGGTTGCCAACGGAATTAATTATTTTGATACTGCCGAGGCTTATAATGAGGGAAGAAGTGAATCGTCGCTTGGAGTTGCATTAAAAGGACTGTCGCGCGAGAAACTGGTGATCGGCACTAAAATTTCACCCTCCAACGCTTATGCCGGAAAAGTGGAACAGCATTGTGAAGCTTCGCTGAAACGACTTCAAACCGACTATATCGATATTTATATGATTCACTGGCCGGTACATCCGCATTCTATACGGCATTTCACTGATGATGAAAAAATTATAAGTCACCCGCCGACGATCGGCGAAGCTTTTGAGACCATGCTTGAACTTCAGCGTGAAGGTAAAATCCGTCACATCGGTATCAGTAATTTTGGACGAAACCGCATGCACAGCGATATACCTGCCAATATTCCGGTAGCCATAAACCAGTTACCTTACAACTTGCTGTGCCGGGCCATAGAATTTGATACCAAACCTTATTGTCATGAAAACGGGATAGGGATTATCGGGTACATGACATTGCTGCAAGGCATCCTTACGGGAAAATATCCTTCACTCGGTGATATTCCTGCATATCAGCGTCGTACACGTCATTTCAGCAGCAATGGAACGCCTTTGTGCCGGCATGGGGAAAGTGGTTTCGAAAATGAAACCTGGCAATCATTAAAAGCTATATCAGAAATTTCTGTAAAAACAGGCATCTGCATGTCCGAATTGTCTACCAAATGGGCTATTGCAGCAGGTATTACCTGTTCGCTGGTTGGCGCCCGCAATGCAAAACAATTGGAGGAAAATGTGAAAGCTGCGGAAGGATCGCTCGATAATGAGATTATTACCACACTGAATCTGGTAACGGATGATCTGAAGCAAAAGCTGGGCAATAATTTCGATTACTACGAGAATGCAAAAGATGACAGAACAGTTTAAGAGAAAACTTATAAAGCAAAATATATGAAAGCACTGGTTTTAACTGAATATAAAAAATTCGAACTTCAGGAAGTTACGGTTCCCGAAATTCAGCCTGATGAGGTTTTAATACGGATTAAAGCCGTTGGCATTTGCGGCAGCGATGTTCACGGGATGGACGGAAGTACCGGAAGGCGCATTCCTCCAATTATCATGGGCCATGAAGCAGCAGGTGTTATCGAAAAAGTTGGTTCGCAGGTAACACTTTGGAAGCAGGGCGATCGGGTTACTTTCGATTCTACAATTTACCCTTTGAATGATTGGTTTACCCAAAATGGATTGTATAATCTAAGTGATAACCGCATGGTACTAGGAGTGTCGTGTGGCGATTACCGGCGTCATGGTGCATTTGCCGAATATGTAAACGTTCCGCAGCACATTTTATATAAATTACCCGACAATGTTAGCTTTGAACATGCTGCCATGGTGGAGCCTATTGCTGTGGCGCTACATGCACTTAATCTTACTCATATCTCCCTAAACGATAGTGCGATGGTTGGCGGATCGGGCATGATTGCGCTTTTTGTCATTCAACTCCTTAAAATTGCCGGATGCGGCAAAATCATTGCGTTCGATATCGATCAGAGCAGACTTAACCTGGCAAAAAAACTTGGCGCAACGCATACTTTTTTGGCCGATAAGGCCGATGTTGCCGCTGAGGTGAAAAAACTAACCAATGGCAGAGGCGCTGATATTGCTTTCGAAGTGGTTGGGATAACCCCGGTTTTGAAAACCTTGATAGAATCGGTAAGGAAAGGTGCTCAAGTTACCCTTGTGGGAAACGTGTCAGCCGAGGTGCAACTACCGCTTCAAGTGGTAGTTACCCGTCAGCTCAAAATTCAGGGAAGCTGCGCCATCTGCGGAGAGTACGAAGCTGCTCTCGGATTGATAAGTCAGGGAAAGCTCGATGTGGATGCGCTCATCAGTGCTGTTGTTCCCCTGACTGAAGGCGAATCGTGGTTTAATAAACTCTATAACCGCGAACCCGGCTTAATGAAAGTAATACTCAAACCTTAAAAAAAATGTCACGCAAAATAAAAACAGCCATCATAGGATGTGGAAAAGTGTCGCACCTGCATGCTGCTGCACTTAAGCAAGCAAAAAATGCTGAGCTTACAGCCATTTGCAGCCGGTCGATAGATAAGGCAAAGGAATTTGCAGCAAAATATCAGATTGCAGCTTTTGACAATATTGAGGAAATGATCCGGGTAACCGGAACCGAATCGGTGGTAGTCTGTACTCCGCACCCTTTTCATGCCGAAGCGGTTATAAAATGTGCTGCTCTGGGTGTGAATAGCCTTGTTGAAAAACCGCTGGCTTCATCTTTACAGGATTGCGATGCGATGATAAAGGCTTGTAACAAAAATAAGGTAAAGCTTGGCGTGGTAAGTCAGCGCCGGTTTTATGCTCCTGTACAACGGGTGCGTAAGGCAATTGATGAAGGAAAAATTGGTCAGCCGGCATTGGGTACAATCAACATGCTGGGATGGCGCGACCAGAAATACTATGAGAGCGATGCATGGAGGGGAACCTGGGAGATGGAAGGTGGGGGAGTTTTGGTAAACCAGGCTCCTCATCAGCTCGATATTTTTCAATGGCTCATGGGTGCTGTAGAGGAAGTTTACGGTATATGGAGAAACCTGAATCATCCTTATATCCAGGTGGAAGATACAGCTCTGGCCATTGTGAAATTTAAAAGTGGAGCTGTAGGAAATATTATTGTAAGCAATTCCCAAAAGCCGGGGATTTATGGCAAAGTACAGATTCACGGAAGCAATGGCGCATCTGTAGGTGTACAAACCGATGGCGGTGCCATGTTTATTGCCGGCATGTCGTCTATTGCCGAGCCGCCAGTAAACGACCTCTGGACTGTGCCCGGGGAAGAAACTTTACTACAGGGGTGGGTGAAAGAAGATTCCGAATTCTTTACCTCCATAAACGCCATGGAATATTACATGAAGCTGCAGAACGAAGATTTTGCCGATGCGATCCTCAACAGCAGAAAGCCTATGATTTCAGGTGAAGAAGGTCGTGTTACAGTTGAGCTTTTTACTGCAATTTACCGTTCGCAACGCGACAACCAGCCTGTGAAATTCCCTTTGGAACCTGAATATGACCGCAATGATTTCGACGGAAGATTAATAAAATAATTGAATTATCACATAATGAATAAAAATGATCCCCAATAAACCCAGAGGGTTTATATGATTATAGCTTATTATGAGAAAGGAATATTCGACCCCGGCTGGGGTCGCACTTAAAAACCTTCTCCTTATTTCTATAAACATTTGATACCTCCGGTATCGTCAGTATTAAATAAACGCCTAATTCAAATAAAATAAACCTCACAAAATGGATAGACGAAAGTTTTTAATAAGCAGCTTGGGTTTAACAGCTGGCACACTTGTCTCAGCAGGTAATCTGAAATTCGACGAAGAAAACCTTCATGAATGCTCCGCTGTCCCGGAGGTTCTGGCGAACCGGCTAAAATCGAAATATTCCCATCGGCTCCCCAAGTCTGATCAGAACTACAAGCGTTCCAAAAACTACATAGAAGATGATCCGATCCCTGAATATTCTTGGGCTTCCGATGAGGCCTACGAAGCTTTTCAGGATATGAAATACGGCGTGCGTATTCACTGGGGACTTTATTCCATCTGGCACATGGGTGGCGAGTCGTGGCCCTTTCTGGGCAACCGTAAGCCTGCTTTCGATTTTGCAAAACGTCAGGAATACAATCAACTTTACAAAACATGGAATCCCACTGGTTTTGATGCAAATAAATGGATGGAACTGTTCAGGGAGAGTGGCATGAAAATGTTTGCCTTCACCACCAAACACCACGAGGGTTTTTCCATGTACGATACCAAAACCCGTGTAAAAAGGCGCGCAAACTGGACAGCTACCGGTGGCCCTCAGATGGAAGATTGCGACCTTGCTTACAGCATTATGGAAACCCCGTTTAAACGCGATGTAGTAAAAGAGTTATGCGATGCTGCCAGCAGGCACGATATAAAAATTGACCTTTATTTCTCTCATACCGATTTCTACGACTCCGACTTTCGTCCTTACGGATATCATCCGCTGCAAATCCCCTCGAGCGAAGACTATTGCAAATCCAAAAGCGACGATGAACCAAAAACTGAATTCGAAAGAGCAAAAGATCGTCTGAAAGATTTCCTTGTGATTGTTCCCGATCCTTCGCCTGAGGAGCAGAACCGGATGGTTCAGCGGCACAGGACACAATTGAAGGAATTGCTCACCAATTATGGTAAAATAGACATGGTTTGCCTCGACATTTGGCATGGTCCAAAAGTTTGGCCACAGCTACGACAAACCATGCTGGAACTTCGCAAAATACAGCCCAATTTAATGTTCCGTGCCCGCGGAATAGGGAACTATGGCGATTACTACACACCGGAAGGTTTTGTTCCCGGCGAAAAAGAAAACTCTGATGCTCCCTGGTTTGTCATCTATCCTTTAGGTGGTTCGTTCTCCTACGATCCTAAACCCGAAAGCTATAAAGGCGCTAAATGGATTGTGGATAATCTCATTGATTCGGCCTCAAAAGGAGGAAATTTTATGGTAGGCATTGGTCCCGACGAGAACGGTATTTTTGCCCCCGAAGCCGTTAAACAATTGAAACAGGTTGGCAAATGGCTTAAAATTAACGGAGAAGCCATTTATGCAACACGGTCACGCGAAGGAGAGAACTGGAAAGAGAGTAAAAAAATCAGGTTTACACGCTCCAAAGATCAAAAAACAATTTATGCGCATTGCCTTGAATGGCCTGGTGATAAGCTGGTATTAAAAACAGTTAATCCTAAACCCGCCTCAAAGATTTATATGTTGGGGCAAAAACCAGTTTCAGTAAAATGGGAAAATGATCCTTCTCAAGGTTTGGTAATTACTCTTACGGAAAACATGAAGAGCAATTTGCTGCATGAAGAGCAACTGGCATTTGTCTTTAAAATAGAAGTATAGAATTCAGTCTAATAAGAATACTAATAAATTACAATGATGAGAAACAAAAACCTTGTGAACCGTTGGTTGCTGGCGGCGCTACTTATGATGCTTTCACTCACCTTTGGTGAAACGGTTATTTCACAAAGCGCAACAGATTCTTTAAAAAATAGCCGGCATTATCTTCCGAAAACCGATCGTCAGTACCGTTATACCAGCGGATATATTGAAGAAAACCCGGTTCCGGAATATTCCTGGGCTCCAGAAAAAGCCTATGAGGATTTTCAGGACATGAAATATGGTGTCCGTATTCACTGGGGATTATATTCTATTATTCGTCAGGAGAAAGAGTCGTGGCCTTTGTTAAAGAAAACGAATGCCGAGAAGCAGGCTTATTTTGATATGTACAAAACCTGGAATCCTGCGGGCTTTAACGCTAATGAATGGATGAACCTTTTTTCGGAAAGCGGAATGAAAATGTTTGCATTCACCACCAAGCATCACGAAGGCTTTTCGATGTTCGACACCAAAACCCGTGTAAAAAAACGTGTAAATTATCTGGCACCCGGCGGACCGGTAATCGAAGACTGCGATCTGGCTTACAGTATCATGGAATCGCCGTTTAAACGGGATATTGTGAAAGAACTTTGCGATGCAGCTCATAAAAAAGATATCAAAATCGATCTTTATTATTCGCATCCCGACTGGTACGATGCTGATTTCCGCCCTTATGTATGGCATCCGTTACAGGTGCCTTCTTCCGGAACATTGGCTGTGCGCGGGAAAGATCTTGCACCCGAAGGCGCTATTGAATCACATTTTGGAAACAACGGCCCCATTATGGCGCCCGATCCATCACCCGAAGAAGTGAACAGGATGATGACGCGTCATCGCGAACAGCTAAAGGAGCTTCTCACCAATTACGGTAAAATTGATATGGTGTGCCTCGATATGTGGTTCGGCCCTTCGGTATGGCCTCAATTACGACAAACCATGCTGGAGCTGCGCAAAATTCAGCCCAATGTAATGTTTAGGGCAAGAGGAATTGGTAATTACGGCGATTACTATACTCCCGAAGGCTTTGTCCCCGGAAGTAAAGAAAATTCCCAGGTTCCCTGGTTTGTGATTTATCCGTTGGGCCGGACATTCTCCTACGAAACTGATCCCTCCCAGCATAAGGGTGCTAAATGGATTGTAAATAATATTATTGATTGTGCTGCCAAAGGCGGTAATTTCATGGTAGGAATCGGCCCCGACGAAAACGGAAAGTTCCACCCAACCGTTCTGGAACAGTTGAAGCAGGCTGGCAAATGGCTCAAGGTAAATGGCGCTTCCATTTATGCCACCAGGGCGCGTGAATCAGAATTTTGGAAAGAAGGCGACAGCATCCGCTATACCCGGTCGAAGGACAACAAAACTATCTACGCGCATTGCCTCGAATGGCCTGGCGAGCAATTGGTACTTAAAACTGTAAAACCCAAAAAAGGATCGAAGGTAATTTTTATGGGCACAAATGTCCCGGTAAAATGGAAGTACATCGAAAAAACAGGTATCATCATCTCCACTCCTGCATCGCTTCTTAACAGTGTTCCCGAAGCCGAGCGGCTTGCCTTTACTTTCAAGATAGAATGTAACTAAAGAATATGAGAATCAATCTACCTGACACCCCTGAGAAAAAGCTTAGCCGCATGCGCTGGGTGATGATTTCTTTTGCCTTCGTGGCAACAGTGCTGAATTACCTGCATCGCTTGTCGTTCAACTATCTCACGGCCAAAGGGCCATTGCACGATATGATTCCTGATGATGCTTTTGGATATATCAGTACAGCCTTTTTTGTAGCATATATGATTTCAAATGCGTTCTCAGGCTTTGTGATCGATCGGCTTGGAACAAAACTTGGGTATTCTATTTGTATGGCCTTCTGGACTACAGCAGGTTTGTTACATGCAGTGGCTATGGCTCCCTTTCATTTTGGCATCTTCAGGTTTTTATTGGGGATAGGTGAAGCAGGGAACTGGCCGGCTGCGATAAAACTATCCGGTGAATGGTTTCCTCCCGAAGAGCGCTCAACAGCTACCGGGATTTTTAACAGTGGTGCTGCCGTTGGGGCCATCGTTGCTCCACCACTCATTGCATGGCTTGGAACATCGTTTGGATGGCAAACAACATTTGTGGTAATTGGGGCATTAGGCTATCTGTGGCTTGTGGCTTTCTGGTTTACCTATTATACTCCTGAAAAAGCTGCCAATGCTCCTAAATTGAAACCAATACCTCCGTTAAAGCTTCTTAAATCCAGGTTTGTACTTTCACTTACCCTGTCGAAAGTATTTATGGATCCGGTTTGGTACTTTATCACCTTCTGGATTGGCCGCTACCTTGCCGACGTTCATGGATGGAACCTGGCCACAATAGGCATCTTTGCAACCATTCCGTTTATTGTTGCCGATTTGGGCAATATCCTCGGAGGGCTTTTCACCCAATTTATCATAAAAAAGGGCATGCCTATACCTAAAGCACGAAAACTGGCAGTTGGGATATTTGGCTCATTAATGGCTTTGTCGCTTATTTCAGGCCCTTTTGTTATTGTATCACCTGCGTCGGCACTGGTGGTGCTTGCCATTGCCGGATTTGGCTATGCAGCCTATACAGCCAATACCATGGCTTTCCCCGGCGATGTGGTCCCTTCCAATGCAACCGCTTCAGTATGGGGGGTAGCCAGTGTTGGGGCCGGACTCGGAGGTTCTTTGTTTCAGGCATTATCGGGAATTACGGTTAAAAACCTCTCGGATGCTCATGGCTATTCTGTGGCTTATAACTCGGTTTTTTTCGGATATGGTATAATGGCAATTATCGGGCTTTCTATCGTGTTGTTTGTAATGGGACCATTGGTGCAAGACAAGGAATTAAACCAATACACTGAGGACTCGCAAAAGAACTCATAATTTATAAAGTGAATGTAAAATCTTAAGAAATAAAATATGGGAAAGAATAATCATTTTTCAGGCAATCCAACACACCGTCGTTCTTTTATTGCTACTATGTTCACCGGCGCTTTATCCGGACTTTTTCTCCGGAAAGGAATTGCAGGAATCACACTGTTGCAGGAATCCGTATTCCCTAAATTTTCTTCTCCGGAAGGCCCTAACAATCCTATGGGCACTGAACTTGGCATAGTGCCTGGTCGAGTTGCCTGGGCTCACGACCCTAAGGCCGTTCTTTGGAACGAAACTTCAGGTAATTGGTGGGACGAGGCAGCAAACGATCAGGAGAGAATTGTAACCATGGTTTCCAAATCGGTTCAAAGTATTACCAACGAGCCAACGGACAAAAAAGCCTGGAAAGCACTTTTTGCTGATTTCAACAAAAACCGTGGGAAAGGCAATAAAGGGTATTCCAAAGGCGAAAAAGTTGCCATCAAAATCAACCTGAATAACGACAGGACCAGTTACGACGACACACCCTGGATCAACACTTCGCCCCAGGTGATTTTTGCAGTTGTTAAAGGTTTGGTGAAGGAGTCAGGGGTGGCTGAGGAGAACATCACCATCTTTGACGCCATTCGCTATGTTACACCGCATATGTACGATTATATACACAAGGCTTTCCCCGGTTTGAAATTTGTAGATGGCTACGGAGGCTTGCCCGGAAGAATCAAAAGCGAATGGACCTCTGCAAAGATTACTTACGCTGTTGAAAATAAATGTGGACCTGGCATCGCAACCTGCGCCACGGAAGCCGATTATCTTATCAATATTTACACCGCCAAAGGTCATCCGGCAACGGGCGTAACCCTGAGTGCCAAAAATCATTATGGCAGTATCGATGGTCGCGATCATTATTATATCAAAGGGGCAAAAATGGGATATAATCAATATAATCCACTTGTAGAAGTGATGGGCCATAGGGATCTTGGCGCAAAAACCTTGCTGTACGTTTGCGATATGCTTTACAGTTGTTATCATTCCGATGCCCTTCCCATAAAATGGAAAATGGCTCCTTTTAACAATTCGTGGCCTGCAAGCATTTTTGTGTCGCAAGATCCTATCGCATGCGATTCGGTAGCAACCGACTTCCTTACTGCCGAATTTGATGCGCGCACCGATATTCCTGTTGGGGTGAATGCCAAAGGAAAGAAAGTTGATATGAGTAATTGCGATACGTTTTTACACGAGGCTGCCCTGGCGCATAACCCTCCGTCGAAAGTGGTGTATGCTCCAAATGGCGATGGTGTTAAAATGCAAAGTCTCGGCGTTCACGAGCATTGGAACAATGTTGCCGAGAAAAAATATTCCAGGAACCTGGGAAAAAACAAGGGAATTGAATTGATAACTATATAGTTTGATAGGACATTCTCATTAAGTTAGTTAAGATTTATTATCGAAGCGCGGCGAAGCCTTAAATACTAATTCCTTGCTGGCGGCGAGCTGTTCAAGTGAAGTCGACGCAGGAGACGGAACGCGTTCTCGCCGTCAAAGACTTTTTTGGTTACTTTTTTGGTCATAAAAAAGTGACAAGTGGCTGTTAATAGCCATTTTACTTGTGGTAGAATATGAGAATTCTAAATTATAAAATCGCTAAAAGAGATTGCTTTAAGTTTAAACATCAAATAAAATGCTTAAAACTAAATTATTACATCCCGAAATACTAATGGCTCTTGGTAGCAATGGCCATGGCGCTAAAATTTTAATTGCCGATGGCAACTATCCGTTCTCAACCTGTACGCCGTCCTCAGCAAAAAAAGTCTTCCTGAACCTGGCTCCCGGTATGCTTTCGGTAACTGATGTGTTATCGGTTTTGGCCGATTATGTCCCGGTAGAAAAAGCCCTGGTGATGGTTCCCCCTGACGAGGCTCCGCAATCTATTCATGAGGAATATGCTAGAATTCTCGGCAATGATGTTCCTTTCGAAAAAACCAAACGGATGGAATTCTACAGCGAAGCCAAATCGCCCGACACTTGTCTGGTTATTGCAACAGGCGAAATGAAACGTTTTGCCAATCTTCTGTTAACAATTGGTGTTGTAAAATTTTAATAATATGAAGCGACTACTCTTTTTATCAGTCCTGCTGCTGTCAAATTCTGGTTTTACTCAAAGCAAAATTATGGCGCAGGTAAAATCGCCTGAAATGTGCTGGTGGTACGAAAAACCTGCTTCCAAATACTGGGAGGGTCTTCCTGTTGCAACTGGCCGTTTTGCAGCCATGATCATGGGTAAAGTTACCCAGGATCAGGTTTGGCTTAACGAGGAGACTCTTTGGGCGGGAAGTCCTAACAACCCGAATAGCCTCGATTGCCCAGAGAAACTTGCCGAAATGCGTCGCCTCATTTTTAACAAGGAATACTTCAAAGCCGATTCGGTGTCGCAAGCGTTCAGCAGTCGCCCCATGCGCGTGCAGCATTATCAGCCCATGAGTAACCTGAACCTGAAGTTTGACAATCAGGATGAATCGAAGGTCAGAAATTATCGCCGGAAACTGAGCATGGACAGCGCCCTGGTAACCATCTCCTACGAAATTGAAGGGGTGAAGTATAAACGCGAAGTTTTTGCCAGCTACCCCGATCAGGTGATTGTGATGCGGATTTCGGCCAATAAGCCCGGTAAAATAAATGTCACCGGATGGATGAGCAGCTTGCAACCGTCGGCAGTTTCGTTCGTAGAGAAAGCTGACTTGGTAATGAATGGCGGCACTACCGAGCTATCGCAAGAAACATACAGCGAACGGGTCATTCCTTCGTTAATGAAATGGCAGTCGCGGGTACGCATTCTCAACGAGGGTGGAAAAATAACTTCTGCCAAAGCTGCTGTGGATAAGAATTCCGACGCCATCAGGGTCGAAAATGCCAATGCCGTCACTTTTATCATTGCTGGCGCCACCAACTGGAAAAGCTGGAATGATATCAGCGGCGACGAAAAGCAACGCTGTGCTGCCTATATTGAAAAAGCGGTAAAAAATGATTATAAAAACCTCCGTAAGAGTCATATTGCCGACTATTGCCCTTTGTTTGCCACCTGTAAACTCGATCTGGGCGGACACAATAAAAACATGATCAACACCTCCGAACGCATGGAGCTTTTACGTGCCGGAGGTACCGATCCGTTGTTTGCAACCCAATATTTTCAGTTTGGCCGTTACCTGATGCTGGCGGCTGCGAGGGAAGGAACTCTAGCCTTCAATAACCATAATATATGGCTCAACAATATGGAAGGCCGGTGGCAAGGGCGGTGGACACTGAATATCAATATCCAGGAATGTTACTGGCCGGTTGAAAATACCAACTTGCCCCGGGTAAACGAATCGCTGGTTCAATTTACCGAACAACAGGCTCAGGCCGGTGCACGCACAGCCAAAGAAATGTATAATTGCCGCGGGTGGGTAGCTCATCATGGTACCGATATTTGGTTCAACACTGCTCCAACCGACCGCAATCCCAAAGCTACCATCTGGAATATGGGAGGAGCATGGATTTTGCAGCAGTTGTACGATCATTACCAGTACAATCCCGATGTAAATTATCTCAAGCGCATTTATCCGCTCATGAAAGGCTCTGCCGAATTTTTTACTGATTTTCTGATTCCTGATCCTGCCACAGGCTGGCTGGTTACCAACCCATCTTCATCACCCGAAAATTTCTTTATGTATAATGGGCAGAAATGTCAACTATCGATGGGTTCTTCCATGGATAACCAGATTCTCCGAAACTTGTTCCGAAATTGCATAGCAGCAGCAAAAAAGTTGAATGTAGATGATGAGTTGCAGAAACAACTCAGCGAAACTATGAAAAAACTTCCTCCGCATCAGATTGGCAAGCATGGACAATTACAGGAATGGCTTTACGACTTTGAAGAATTTGACGTAAAACACCGACATTTGTCGCACTTGTTTGCCGCTTACCCCGACGATGATATCACGCTTTTTAAAACACCCGAACTGGCTAAGGCTGTATCCACGGCATTGCAACGCCGCAGCATTGCGCGATTAGGCTGGGCCGGTGCCTGGAAAATCAACCTGAATGCCCGGCTTATGGAAGCCGAAGAAGCTTATGTGGTATTACAGAAAATGCTTACCGATGTTAGCCTCCATCCCTACGAGGAAGACAGTAAAATTACTCCATCGTACGAAGGCAATCAGGCCATACAGGGAGTTACAGCGGGCATTGCCGAAATGCTGATGCAAAGTCATGCTGGCGAATTATTCCTACTGCCTGCTTTACCTGCTGACTGGCAGACCGGAAGCATCAAAGGTCTTAGGGCGCGCGGTGGTTACCTGGTCGGCATTGAATGGGATGGTGGACGACTGAAGACATCCACAATAGAATCGAAGTATTCGGGAAAATGTTGTCTGCGCACCACGCAACCAGTGAAAATATTCTATCAGAATAAACCTGTAAAAACTACCAGTCTGGACAACAACCAGGTGAAGTTTGATACGGTTACCGGCGCTAAGTACATAATAACCCTTTAAAATGAGTTAACGATGAACATAAAATTTCTTTCGCACCTTTTTTGTTTTATTATTTTAATGTTGGCCCTGCCTACACAGGTCTCCGGGCAGAATGACTGGTACACCGAAGGGGATTTCAAACCTTCGCAACGCATACGGATTACCCTGCATAATTCCCTGAATATCGACCGCAAAGATTGTCCGGTGGCAATTACACGCGACGGGTTTCCTGTTAAAAAGCTTCACGAGATGTGGGTTACTGTTGTGGATCCGTCGCTTCCTCCAAAAGCCAAGCCAACAGATGAAGAACTTTCGTTTGTGGGAGGACATGGCATTCGCGAAGAATCGAACGGGCATCAGGTTTTTTATCAACTCGACGACCTCGATAAAGACGGAGTCTGGGATGAGCTTTTCTTTCAGACTGACATAAAAGCCAACCAATCCAAAGTCATGTATATTTATTTTGGTTTCTCAGGGCGCGGCTGGAATCCCTTCGGCACCTATGCCACTATTGGAAGCTACTGCCGGCACCAGATAGCCTGGTGGGAATCGGAAAACATAGGCTGGAAACTTTGGTTTCCAACTTCGGTGGATATGTACGGAAAACGAAAGCCTCACCTTATTTCGCAGGTGATGTGCATTGGAAATCTCTGCGGTTACTCCGGAATTCCTAAAGTGAACTGGGAATATGGCTCCGATATTATGAGGGTAAGCAATTCTTTTGGTGCCGGAGGTATTGGTCTGCTTGAATTTCCTGATAAGCCCGATTCTGTTTCGCTCCCTCGTTTCACCCCTTTTGAGGGTACCAAAATTTCGGAGGCCAACTTCAACGAAGATCAGATTACCGATACCCGGTATGCCTTTGAAGTAATTGTAAACGGCCCGCTGCGCAGCACCATCCGTGTTAAAACCATGAACTGGAACAGCGGAAATGGCTTTTATGAACTGACACAGGATTACACTTCATACACCCGTCAGAATTATTCCACCTGCAAGGTGAAATATTCGAGGTTTATGCCCCATCACAACGGAGTAAGTTTTGCCTGTGGCATCCGTGCAAACGAGAACGAAAAAGAAAACCACATCGAAAAGGGCATCGTCATTCGTATGGGTGAAGAATTAGCTGCTGATCCCGACGACGATCTGGGACTGCGTTCGCACAAAGTGGATTTTGTTGGAACGGCACTGGTTGTCAAGGATAAATACAATCCTGAATACAGAAAGATCAAGTCTTTTGCCGAAAATCACATTTTCAAAATCGATGTCACTCCCGATTTATCCTTCGAATACCTGATTGCAGGTGCCTGGAGCGAAGGTGTGGTATATAATACCCCTGAATTATTCAAGGCTTATGTGAAGAAAACGGCTCAGGAATATAACCATCCTGTAACAATTGCCTATCAGGTTCCGGAGGTGAAAAAGTAATATTATGAAGAAGCTTTTAATTAAGTGCTTGATGTTTTTTCTGTTTACAGCAACCGCAATGGCTGCGGAATATCATGTATCGGTAAATGGTTCCGATGCGAGTGGTGGCTCAAAAGAAAAACCATTCCGTACCATACAAAAAGCTGCTGATATCATGCAGCCGGGTGATGTTTGCATTGTGCATGAAGGAGTTTACCGCGAATGGGTAAAGCCCGTGAGGGGAGGTACTTCCGAAATACAACGCATTGTTTTCAAAGCTGCACCGGGCGAAAAGGTAGTTATCAAAGGATTGGAGCAGGTAAAGGGCTGGCTCAAACATACAGGCAGTGTTTGGCGCCTTGAATTACCAGATGCTTTTTTTGGCAGTTTCAATCCGTTCAAAACCAATGTAAGCGGAGGCTGGCTGAAATATGGCGGCGCATATCACCTCGGCGCCCTGTATATGAATGAAACTTCGCTGAACGAAAAATTCGATCTGGATACCATCTATTCAAAAAAGGAATCCTACTTTATCGAAGATGGGCCGAACTTCACCACGATTTATGCCAATTTTGGCAAAAACGATCCCAATAGAGAACTAACTGAAATAAACGTTCGCGAGTGTGTGTTTTTCCCAGAAATTAAAGGTTTGCAATACATCACTGTTGATGGCTTTAAGATGATGCATGCTGCCGCAAACTGGGCGTGTTTCAGAGCTTCGCAAAAAGCATTGATTGGAACTTACTGGGGAAAGCACTGGATTATCGAAAATTGTGAAATTTCCGATGCCCGCTGTACAGGTTTGGTTTGCGGTAACGATCCCTCACGGGAAGATGAAGGTTTTGATGTGGAGGAAGCAGGCCATCATATCATCCGCAACAACACAATACGACGGTGCGGGCAGGCAGGCATCCATGGCTTTAAAGGCTGGTCGTGCAGTATTATCGAAAACAACCTGATTGAAGATATAAGTACCAACAAAGAATTCGGAGGATACGAAACGGGGGGCATCAAACTTCATGATGCCGTTGATGTCATTATCCGGAACAACATTATTCGGAGAGTTTACGTTGGTGGCCCGGGGCAGTATGCCGGAATATGGATCGACTGGGGTGCGCAGGGTACGCGGGTTACCGGTAATGTGGTGTACGACATGGAGGCTTCAGCCTTGTTTTTGCAGAATGCGCATGGCCCGGTGCTGGTCGATAATAATATCTTTTCGGGCGACATACGCACTTCGATGGAAAATTGCGTGTATGTTCATAATCTTTTTATCGACTGTACCTGGAGTTACAGGGCCGAGAAATTTTCGCCTGTTTACTGGAAGCCCCATACTGCCGTTGCAGTGGAAAAGCTTCCTTTGAACTTTCAGAACGATAAAAACTATAACAATATTTACACTAAGGGGGGAACGGATAAAATAAAGGAACACCCTGGTTTTGCTGTCGACTGGAATGTATATTATGATGGAGCTCTTAAGAGTTCCTTTGCAGACAAAAACAGTTTTGTGGACACTGCTTTCCGTACTATAGCTTTAATCAAAACCATACCGAAAGGTGTCGAAGTATTTTTCAACCACAGTAAAGATGCTGAAATCCTAAAAGCTCCAGCTATTACCAATGTTTTCATTGGAAAGTTCGCACCCATGGGGCAGGGTCTTGAAAATCACGACGGGTCTCCTTTTTCCGTGGATGCTGATATGTTGGGTAATTCAAGAAAAAAATCAGTTATTCCCGGCCCATTACAAAACCTGATTCCCGGGAAAAACTCAATCGTAATCTTAGCTGGCGTTAAATCTAATTAAAACTCATTATGAAGAATTTTTTTCACTTATATTTTTTTATACTCTGCTCGCTTTTAATTACCAGCGTACATGCCCAGGAAGTTTATGTTGGTAGTGATCAGGGGCAAGGGCAACCAGCATTCGAAAGTATAAAGAATAGCATCAAACCAGCTATTAAAAATGGCGGACTGGCAATCGACAGCTTGTTTCTCTGGTGTCCGTCGGTTATTAAAGTCGGCGACACCTACCATATGTTTGCCTCTGCATGGCCTGCAAAATATGGAATGGCCGGTTGGACACAATACTCCCGGTGTATCCGTGCAACGTCCAAAAACCTTTTCGGACCCTATGTTTATCAGGAAACAGTGCTCGAAAAACGCGATGGATTTTGGGATAGTGAGCGGGTTCATAATGTTAAAATAGTGAAGTCAGGCTCAAAGTTTATCATTTACTACATTTCCACTGCGAACGAAACAGGATATGCCGAAGCAACTTCCATAACCGGACCATGGAAAAGGAGTGAGAAAATGATTTCGTTTAGCAATCCGGCTCCGTTGGTAAAAACCGATGGCAGTATTTATATGCTGGGGCGACTATCAGTAAAGATTGGCGAAGCTCAGGTGCGCACCGCAAGAGCTTGTACAGCTTCTTCGTACCAGGGACCATATACTTTGGTTTCCGATACCGTAAACCTTTTCCCGAATAATTATGAACTTGAGGATCCCACCATTTGGTGGGCCAATAATCAATACAATGTTATTTGCACCGATTTTGCCGGAAAGGCCACAGGAATTAACAAGGTGGGTGTTCAATATTATTCTCCCGATGGAATTCGCTATCATTTGCTTACCAAAGAACCCGTAAATACAAGCAGCATTGCTTATGACGACGGGGCGGTTACCAAATTTAAAAGGGTGGAGCGTCCGTTTGTTTATGTGGACGAGAAGGGTAAGGTAGTTGCCTATTTTTTGGCCTGTATGCCCGAAACAGGTCCGGGGGTAATAGTAGTTCATCCTGTAAATAATTATTATCCCGGGAAATAGATAACCTATAAACTTAAATTTTTAAAATACAATGAACAGAACCATGCGTTGCTCTACCGGAATCACCACTGTTATTTTACTTTTAACCTTTACCACAACGCTCAAAGCGCAAATTGGTAATGGCTGGGTACAATACCATCCGGAAAAAAAGGTTCATCTGGCCGATCCAAAGGAAAAACATACCACGTTCACCCGGGCTCCCGAGGTGATTCATGGCAATCCACCCTTTGCCAGCTATACCTTCGATTCAGTAAAGAATACCGAAATGTACCGGCTCTTTGGAAATCGGTCAAACCGTTCTGAAATACGACTTTTTAACGATTATGAATTTGGGTCGAGACAATTCGAAGGGTATGTTACCTTTTATGCACCTTTGAACGACGAAAGCCTTATGCAGATCTGGGGAAGCGAAACTGGTGCCACCGAGATGATGATCCGCGGTTTTGCTGAGAACGGCGGAAGCATTGGCATAAACCATAAATATGGAACTCCGCGGGTCATGGCAAACTGTTATGGTCGGGAAATAAAAGTTAATGTGATCCATTTTCAGGAAGATGTGGGAAATAAAATTATGGTGTTTCTCGACAATGTAAAAGTGCTGGAGTTCGACGACAACGAAAAGCCTACCAACAATAATAAAATGAACTACCATAAGTATGGTTGTTATGGAACTATTTTCCCCGGTCATGAAAACCCTGTAGTTCAATGGCGCAATGTACGGCATTTTAAAGATGGATCAGAGGAGCCTCACAATACAGGTTCCCTTGCTTTAAAAGGAAAATTGCTTTTTGAAGACGATTTTAAACAACCAGCAGAGTACACAAAAGAATTTCAGCCGCTGAAGGAAGGATGGAAAGTGAAAGCCTGGCATGCTGCGTTTAAGCATACCGGCGAGGGGTTGGAGAGCATTTGGGAAACCGGCCACAATCCGGTTATTGCCTACGAATGCTCTCTCCAGAATGTGATTGTGGAAGTTGATTTTCGTTTTCTCAAAGGCGGCATGCCCGAAAATAATGCCTATTGCAGGGTAAATTTCACAAACAAAGAACTCGATCCAAAAGCATATCTTCTTTCAACCTGGATGAATGCCAGTGTGAAAAGTCGCCCTGCCGGAGTTAATCTGGAATACGAAAAATGGGAACCCAATGGAAATACTGCGGTATCAACAAAACCGGGAATTTTTGAGCCTGATACCTGGTATGCCGTTCGACTGGAAGTTATTGGCGACTCGGCACAGGTTACCTGCAATGGTATGACAGCTGCCGGACTCCATCCAAAATTTTGTCTACCGAAAACACAGTTAGTGATTGGAGTGGGGAAAAGTCCGCACCAGATAAGACGGGTACGTGTTTACGAAGCTTTGCCCAATCCGGCCTGGAGAATGCCTTCTGATAAGATTAATGAATAGTAATATGGAAGCTTGCTGAAATGAATTTTCCGTTAGTTTATTTTTTTGTTGGTAGGCCTGCTGAAATCCATATCATATCTTCTGAAACTGTGTAAAAGTTTCTTTTGACCCTGTGGTTCTGTGTTTTATCTGTAAGACTCTGTATAATAATAAAGTTACACTGAGAATCACAGAAAATGCACGGAGGTATACAGCGTTTTTAGACTGCCTTCTGCTGAGATCTAAGTTGTTCCGGGCTTTGGCAACTGATATTATTTTACTTGCAAATTACAGTAGGTATACCATTGCATGAAACACTTGCAACGTTTATCCCCCCTTTTGTGTCGACTTTAATAATGGCGCGACCATTATATAGTTCCACTTTACGCGATCCGGAGGAGGTGCCCTGATTATCAATCAGCCTGCCATCGCCCGTTAATCCAAAGCTTACTTGATTGCGGGCATCGAGGCATTGAACATTGGCAGCATCAAACAACTTCACCTCCAGAGTAATAATGTTGCCTTCCTGCGCTATTTTGTTAAATGTCATCTGTGCCGGTGCTCCCCATTTCTCTGTCTGGTAGCTCTGTTTTATTTCGTCGGTAACGATTAAATTTCCTTTACGGGCAAATACTTTCAGGATGTTTTCGCCGGCATTGTAAGCAACATTCCAGCGTAATCCTGTGGCCGGAAAATCCTGACTGTTTCGTTTTTTTATGCCATAACTTTTACCATTTACAAACAGCTCGGCTTCCTCGCAGTTGGAGTAAACCTTTACCATCTTTTCCTCCCCGGCATCACCCCAGCGAACGGGCCAGCTATGCCCGTAAATATGGGCCATCGGCTTATTAGTCCACCACGACTGAAAAACATAATAAGCTTCTTTTTTTGTAAAGTCTCTTTCTACCACCCCTTTCTGATTCATATATGGCACGGGGTTTTCGGGTCTTACGGGAGTTGAAAAATCTTTGAAAGGCCAGTATGCCGAACCTGTAAGAGTCGGAATATTTTCCTGCTCTTTCAGATGCCAATCGATGAGGTTACAGATATACGATTCGCTCCAGTCGCCATCTTTCGATACACGTGCTGCACCGCCAATCAATGCTGCATCGCCCTGTCGTTCATCGGCGCCAACACCGGTTTTAATATTTTGTAGCACTTTGTCGGGCGCTTCCGCGTGTCGCATGGCATGACTGTCACCACCCCATTCGGCATGGAAAAAGTGTTTTACTGCGGCAATCTCTTTTTCGGTATTTTGCCGGTATTCGGTGTAAATACCCCGGTACCAGCCTGCCCATATCGATGGCGAATAAACATCAACAATGTCCTTGCAGAAATCGCAGCGACGAATGGCTGTCTTCCGAGTGGGATCCAGCTTGTGCGATAACTCGTTTAGTTCCGACATAAAAGTCCTGATTTTTTCCTTATCGAATTCGGGAAAATCTCCCGGCCAGTCGTTTTCGTTGCCTAATCCCCAAATAATTACCGATGGATGGTTGCGATGCTGCTGAATCATATCGGTTAACATTTCACAGGCTTGATTTTTGTATGTCTCCCCGCCCAAACCACCGCGGCACCATGGAATTTCTTCCCAGACCATAATTCCAAGGCTGTCGCATAAATTGAGCACAATGCGCGACTGCTGGTAATGGCCCAAACGAATGAAGTTTACTCCCATTTCTTTCATCATCTTCATCTCAGTGCGGATCATATCTTCGGTCATGGCAGCCGCCACCCCGGCATGATCTTCATGGCGGTGAGTGCCTCTTATGAGCAACCGTGATCCATTCAGCTTAAAAGGACCTTTCTCAACGAACTCAAAGTTCCGGAAACCAAATTTTTCTGTGATTGTTTGTTCCCCTGCGTCCGATGTGATAGTAACTGTGCCGGTATATAAATTCGGTTGATCGGGAGACCATAACACCGGTTTTTTAATGTTTCCCGTGAGGATGTTTAGTTCGCCATTCAATGAAGATAAATCCTGAATTTTAGTGCTGACAACCTTTCCTTTTGGGTCGAAAATATCAATTTTCACCTGAGCTTTGGAAACAACCGATTTGTTCATCAATTTTATGATCAGATCATAATTCCCTTCCATGCCTTTTGCATCTGTTGCAGCATTTACAAAAAGGCGTTCAATGGATAAAACAGGAACGTAAACCAGGTTGAGGTACCGGTAAATTCCTCCATAAAGGTTAAAATCGGACATATCCGAAGGTATCATTTCAAGGTCACGGGAATTGTCGCAACGGATGGAGATTGGAATCTTGCCTTTAAAAGGATCCGAAACTTTTTTATCCTCCAGAAATGCTTTCAGAGCATCGGTTATGTCTACTATCCACTCGTTATATCCACCAACGTGCGATGCAACTTTGGTAGTGTAAACATAAACTTCGGTCTTTTGTCCCGCACCTTCGAAATGAAGCAGAGTTCTGCCATTCGGGTAAGGGTTTTTTATTTCAAACTGGTTTTTATACCATGCGGGGCCCTGATAGTAATTAACATCGGGATCTAGGGCATCGGTTGCATTAAAGCAATGAGGCAGGGTAACATTTTCCCACAGCGGAACACTTTCAGGACTGCCTTCCTTTACAGGCCTTACCGCTTCCCAGACCCCACCAAGATCACCTTTGACAAATTTCCATCCATCATTCAGCCGCAACTTATTTGTTTGTGCCTGAGTATTCATTAAAAAACATAACCCTAAGGTTAAGATAAACAAGTGTTTTTTCATTATATCAGTTAATTACGTTGAAGCTTTGTTTGCTGTGCCACCAGAAAGCCAATCATTTTTTTATTCAGTTCGGCTGAAATTGCTGTATAGCTTTTTTCATCGGCTACGTTGATGGTTTCATTCGGATCTTTATCGTAATCGTAAAGTTCATAGGCGACTACCAGATTAGGATCGAATGGCATATAGCTCCTGAAATTATTTTTCAGCCAAATGGTATAGCGGTACCTTTTAGTTCGGAGTGAATAACCCATGAGCTGGCCGTCGGACCAGCCAAGCCTTTCGGTGTCGAGTTTGTTTCTTGAGCGAGGATATTGACTCACCGAGAACTCTTTAACGGAGGAATCGGGATTTTTCATTACCGGAACAAGACTTTCCCCATCCAGATGCCGGGGAATGGCAACTCCGGATAAATCGCATAAAGTAGGGAATATGTCGATAAACTCTGATGGGGATTCGGTTCTGGAGGGTTTAATTCCCGGTGATGCAATTATAAGGGGTGCGTGCGTGGCCTGCTCGAAGTTGGTATGCTTGCACCAAAGGTTATGATCGCCCAGATGCCAGCCATGATCGCCCCAGAGCACAATTACGGTGTTTTTAGCTAATCCCAGTGAATCAAGCGCTTTCAGCACAATTCCCACTTGAGCGTCCATATACGATATGGCTGCGTAATACCCGTGAATGAGTTCTTTTTGCTTTTCAACAGGAAGATCGAGTCCCGGTTTTTGATCGGAAAATGAAGAGAGAGGCGGGATATCGGAATAGGCATATAATTCGGCGGCGCTATGATAACTTAGGCCAGGACTGTTTTTAGCTTGCTGCTGAAAGGGTGCAAGCGGCATTTTCTCTCTTTTGTAAAGATCCCAGTATTTTTTTGGAGCCACAAAAGGCAGATGCGGTTTGCTAAAACCTACGGCAAAGAAAAAGGGTTTTCCATCAGCAGCCAGTTTTGCAAGAATATCTTTGGCATATAAGGCATTGGCTCCGTCGTTGTATGCATTGTCGGGCACATCGGCACATTCAACAGATGGTTTTACGAATTTGGAAATATAATCGTTGAGTTCCTTGCCTTTTAAGCCTCTCGACTCCCCTTCGGTGCGGTATTTCCTAAACAGCTCCTTCGTTTCCTGAAGCTGGTATTGCCCTTCCGGCTTTCCGGTAACTGAAGAGATGTATTTTTCGGAACGTTTGTGGAATGGGATGCTCCACGATGGTTTGTCCAAATCGTCATCAACACAGCGCGGATCGTATATTTTCCCGATACCGGTCGTCTGGTATCCCTGGCTGACCAGGTATTGCGGTAACGATATTATATTGGGATTGATATCTCTCATTTTGGTTTTTAAATCCCAAACCCGGGTATAGTCGGGGCGCATTCCGGTGAGCAAACTTGCGCGTGTAGGCCCTGACACTGCCTGCTGGCAGTAATTACGATTGAAAACCGTGCCGCGCGAAGCCAGTTTATCGATATTGGGAGTTTTTACAAGCCGATCGCCATAACAACCAAGAATGGGTTTTAAATCGTCAACTGCAATGAACAGAACATTCATCTTTTCGGATTGGGCATTCAGAGGGGTTAAGCTCAACCCTATGCGGGCTGCTATTCCCAAAGGTACTATCAGCTTATTCATAGTTACTTGTTCTTGGTTGTTATTTAGAAGCGATTTTAAAATTCGCAAAAATTCTTTAAAGTAAACTATTTTATTTCGACCCGAATCAAAGTTTATTATTCAGGTTGAATTCGGGAAAGTAGAAGCCTTAATTTGAGTAAATAAGCAATTTCCTGATATGGCTCTTTCCTTCTATGGAACATTCGAGAAAGTAAATACCATCCCTCAGCTCCGAACAATCCAGAAATGCATTCTGCTTTGCAATGGTTCCGGTTTTGAGCTTTCTGCTAGCCGAATCGAACAGATTATAGTGAATGATGCCTGAATAAGTTTTAATATTGATATAACCTACACTTGGGTTTGGGAAAATATCGACATCAATTTCCTTAGTGGAATTCGAAATGCCTGCTTTTTTATTGCGGACATTCAATTGTGCCTCGTAAAGCGATTCCGGCAGCAGTCCTGATTTGTTAAGTCCTTCCCACTCTCCGTCAGGCCGACCCGAAAATGCGCCTTCGTATTTGCCGCCAGTTAAACCGATGCAGTAGTTTTTGCCGCTTACCCAGGGCGATTGCACGGCGGTTTTGGGCGACCGGCAATTCCAGATTACCTGGGTAACACCAGCCCATCCATGACCCGAACCCATGTTGCCGCGATCCTGAACATTAATTTGTCCGTCGGTATCGATCATGTCGTACAGTGTGCCACAAGCCCAGCGGTGATGCGGACCAATGTCGGAGTGCGTTTTGCGTGCCTGGCAACGGGTAAAAACATTTGGTCCTAGCACTTTGGAACCGGTTACAAAATCGTGGCGACCTTCGGTTGTATAGCAATTTTTAAACAGGTTAAGCTGACCATTGCAGTTAAATGAATAACGGCGTCCGCCGGTGATGATCGATTTTGCATCGAGGCATTGCGAGTCGAATACGGAAATATTCCGGGACCCTCCATCTATGTAAACGCAGCCGTTACCAAAGTAACGCGAAACTAAATTTCTGGCCCATCCCTGATTTACTTTTGTGAAGTTAATGGCATTCCACCCATGATTTTCATCGGTATCGTTCTGGTAGGATGATTCCATCATCAGGTTTTCGATTCCGCAATTACCAATGCGCCCTTTGAATGTATACTTCATAACAAAACCTCCGCCATAATTCTTATCCATCTGCATCACTACCGGGTTGTCAAAATAAACACGGTTGCCGTCAATGGCTGTGATAATTCTTTCGAAATACAAATGGTAACCGGAAGCATTCCATTGGTTCGTGCCTTCCCGTTCTGCAATCTGATCCATTTTGAGGTCGTGTATCCAGTTGTTGGTGGCGGGCCGGTAAAGTAAAACTGAGTCGCCAACCCGGAATGCCGAAGTATTTTCGAGTTCAGTATAAAACCTTCCTGTAGGCACAAAATCTTCGCTAATGGCAGCTTTAGTATTTTCCTGCAGGCTGATACTTCCGGTTCCCGAGAAACAGAAAAGATCGAGTTGCTGAGTTGCAGTTTCTTTAACGATGGTTCCGCTGGCATTGGAACCCTCTCCGCGAATTACAATTCCTGATTGTTTGATATTGATACTTCCATTTATCTGGTAAGTTCCTTTTTTCAGCAGTAGGGTTCCCCGGAATCCATCGTTCTTTATAGGCATAGCGGCAATTTTATCTACTGCATCCTGGATGTGTTTACGATTATCGCCTGCAACAGGCTCTATGGAAAGTACTACAGGTACATCAGGAATACTTTTGTTGCCCGAAGCATACCCAACATGGCTGAAATCGGGAATGATATTACCCTGCGAATCGGGGTTAAAAACAAGAGTACCAGTACCAGCATTGGAAATGAAGTTTGATTGCCATGTCTGGGCTGTTACTTGCTGAAAACCAATACATAATAAGATGAGGAGACGTTTATTCATGTCATGGAATAATTGAAATGATGCTTTTTAAATGTTTTATTAATTCTACTTCTATGTTGTAATCCAAATTTTCGGAGCATTATTTTTAAGTATTTCAAAATAATCTCATATTTTTATCATTGTAAAGCC
>JAIFLU010000218.1 GCA_020048915.1 Bacteroidota bacterium
AAATTGCAATTGATTCTTTCATTTTATTAAATATTTAATTTCGTAAATGTATAAATTGTAACATTTTATAACATAATGCTTAAAAATCAGCCACAAAATAAATGATTATTTGAATAAAAATAGAATTGAATTCGTAATTAGCTTCTATTTTAGAAACGTTCTAAACATGGTTTTATTTATTTTCATTTCAAATAAGGTTTGTTCAGGAAATGTATGGATGCTAATTTTTCTAGAACCTCTTGAAAATGACAATACCTATCTTAATAAATTGAGGAATTCGTTATTTTTTAAAATTCTATTTTATCATTATTCCTGAAGCAAATCTTCCTCCAACTCCTCTTCTTGCAGAAAAAAATTGCTGGTAGTTAGCAAAGGTGCAAATAGTTGCGGTTTCAATATTTTTAGGTAAAACTCCACTTTCTTCTAAAATCATTTGGTTTGCCCTTACAATATCAATATGGGGCTTTGGCCATTCCGGTTTTCGGATTACTATATCGTTAGCATCTGGAAATGTAGTTTTGAATAATTCTGCCACTTCTTCGCCTACTTCAAAAGCCTCTACACTAATGCATGGGCCAATACCAGCTATTATATTAACTGGTGTGCAACCAAATGATTCGACCATTTGCTGGATGGTTTTGGTGGCAATTTTCTTTACAGTTCCTTTCCATCCGGCGTGGGCTATGCCAATAGCTTTATTTATTGGATCGTAAAGGGTTATTGCTGCACAATCGGCGGTGAGAATGCAAAGACAAATCTCGGGAAGTTGTGTAACCATAGCATCAATTCCATTTAAACGGGAGTTTTGCTCTTCGTCGCTAAGTTCAAGGAAAGCACTATCTATTAAAGCAACCTTATCCTCATGGGTTTGTGTAGCAAAAAACATTTTAAGAGGATCAACACCAAACGATTGAGCCACTATTTCTCTGTTTTTTTCGACATTATCAGGATTATCGTTTACCCGAAAACTTAAATTTAAACTTGAATACATGCCTTCACTTACTCCACCTTCCCGGGTAGTAGTGAAATGAATTAGTTCAGGATAATTTTCAAAATTCTTAAAAAAATAAAAGGGTACTGCTTCAATATCTCTTCTAACCATAATTTTTAAAATCTACCTGGCTAATTTATATTAAAATTTCAAAATGAACTGCATCTCACGCAACTATAGGACAAATGTTGCATCTTAACAAAAAAGATTTTATGAAGTATCGATACCTAACTGCTCTTTCCATTGTATTTTTCTTTGTTTTAAGCGAGGCGCATTCTCAAAGGTTTACCATTGGAGTTTTAAGCGGTGTTAATTTTTCGAATCCGAAAGGTGAATTTACTACAGGCAAATGGCGTTCTAAAAGCGGACCTGTAAATGGATTAAGTATTACTTATTCGTTGAACAAATTTCTTTCGTTTGAAACTGAATTAAACTATCTCACACAATATTATGAACTCTTGAAATATAAAAATAGTTCTCTTTACTATAATTATCTGAGTTATAGAATAACTGATCTGTATGCTCCCTATCCTGTATACTATGATGATAATAGTTCGAAGTGGGATATAAACCTGATTCGTATTCCAGTTTCAGTTAGATTCTCCACTCCTACAAGGTTGAAATTCAGTTTCTCTGCTGGCCTATATTGGAGTTTTACAGATTCTTATTATTTTTCCGGTTCCAGATATTCATTGTATCCTATTGAGTATGCATATTTAAGTTCGAGATATATTCCATATGATATTGGTACCCTTCCTGACAAAGATTTTGGATATGTTTTCACTTCCAGCCTAGCTTATCCGGTAGGAGAATATTTTAACCTGTACGTAACTGGGCGGTATTTTACAGGCCGCAAAGAATATTTTCCTTCGTGGGAAGGCAAACTTCGCTCATACGAATTGAACCTGGGCTTTAGTTATTCCGGGATTTTTAACAAAAAGAAAAATGTAGTGGAATATTCTCCGGCCGATTCTTTAGCTCCACAATTTTATATCCGGTATAAAGGCGGAGTGAGTATATCATCCATTTCGGGTGATGATCATAACAATAGTTACTCTCCCAGGTCGGCTTTTACTACGGGTATTTCTTTAGTATATCCTGCTGGTAAACATTTCTCATTCATAACTGAATTGCTTTATGAGCGCAAAGGTTATAAAATGAAGGGTGCCAGTGGAACCTATTTTCGCTACACCGAAAATAAAGATTACCTGAATGATAACCTTATCGATCTCGACTATTTTGTAATTCCATTTCTTGCCAATTTAAGCATTGGTAATACCTGGAAAATATTTTTAAATACGGGTCCTTATGTTGCTTTTCAGCTCAGTTCCAGGGTTACAGGAACTGCTATTTCAGAATATAGTAGCGCCTATTCATACAGTTACCGAAAAATTCATATTTACGATCGGCTCGAAGGAGAATTTGCCAGTAATGATTTGGGTTGGGTGGTTGGAACAGGGTTTGAGATACCTGTTTGTAAAGTATTTGCATTTGAATTGGAACTGAGGTATAATAAAGGATTCAAAAATATCCTGGAGGACTCCTACTTTCAAGCGCCAACAAATGATGATGTTATTAGGAATAATTTGATAGCTGTTACTGCGGGAATAAGAATCCCCATAAAATAGTTCTTTAAATGATTTTAATAGAATTTAGTTGCTTCACATCCAAATACATACGTAACATGTTTATAAAAACCTGGGATTTCAAGCCATTCCTTTTTTCGTATAAATTCTCGATATTCTGTTTAGCAATTTTGGTATTCTTTGCTTCAGGAATGTTTGTGTCGTGCACAAAATTTGCTGATCCTGAGAATGAACTCATCACTGGGTATACTTTTTCTCCGGTAGGTTCCGGTCAGCGCGGATTTTCTGAAGAATTTCTTCAGGATAGCGTTGGGATAATGGTTAAGAAGAGCAACGCCTATGGTTTTGTACCAAACCTGACAGTAAAATTTAATATTTTATCAGGAGGAGGAATTATTTCTCAAGCTACAAGTGTAACGAATGAATTAGGCCAGGCTTATATCCGGTGGAAGCTTGGAAGCCAAACTAATAACCAGAAATTGTCGGCCAGCATCTACAATTCAGAAGGACTTTTATTAGGTATTACACCGATACTGGCACAGGGATTTCGAAAGAATTCCTGGGACACCATTACAAATGGTTATGAAAACGGAATTATTGATATGATTGCCGATACGGTGCATCATTTAACTTATATGCTTTCTAACAACACCTTGTTTAGACAAAAGACCCGGTATTTTGATTGGAAAAACGACAGTACTATCCTTACGGGTATATCGGCCGTCAATACAGACCCGACTTTGAATTTTTATGCGGCAGATTGGCAGGGCGATATTTACAAGAGCTTTAATCAGGGGCTATCATGGAATAAACTTGCAAAACCTATTCCTCTCTATACAGGTTATTTAAACATGCAGGTAACTCCCGATAATGCTATTTGGGTCAGCGGTTTCCAAAATTCGTTGGTTTGTTCACGCGATGGTGGTAATACCTGGCATTCCGATACTATTGGTATAGAAAAAGGGGAACAATTACGAGGACTAATTCAACTCAAAAGTGGCCGACTTTTCCTCACTACTTTAAACGGGAATCTTTATCGGAGTGACAGTTCCGGAAAAACCTGGATAAAAAATACCGGCATTTCAGGAGTAATGAGTTTATACCTGCATACCAATGGAGCATTAATTCTGACCAAAAATTCAATAAATTATGGGGTAGAGGTTTTTCGATCAGTTGATAATGGGGACCAATTCGATCAGGTATTAAAAGCATGGTCTTTGTTTTCATGGTCACAGCGATACAATGATGTTGTTCCTTATAATCACGAATTTTTATTTTTAATACCAGGGAAAGGAATATTTAGAACAAAAAATTTTACCCAGTTCGACGTTTTCTATGACAATCCAGGTATTATAAACCTCTTTATCGACCATAACGGGGTGTTGCTTGTCCGCGATAATGTTAACAGAGTGTTTTATTATAATGGCAATTAATTTAGCGTGTTATATTCCTTTGCATTTCAAAATAGTATTTCCGTATGGAATAAACTGCACCGCCTTGCGTTTCTATTGAGTGCTATTTATTCCATTCAATATGCAGAGAGTAACACAAATTTTTCTGATAATAATGGTTGTCGTTTCTACCAACTCTTGTCAAAGGGACTCTGATTCCGATAACTCAACACCCAGTAGAAACCTCAATACCAAAGGCCTTCAGGTTTTCCCTTTGGATAATCCCTGGAATAAAGATATTTCGAATGAGCCGGTCGATCCAAATTCAAACGTGCTCATTGCAAGCATCGGAAATGATGTTCGTCTCCATCCCGATTTTGGAACAGTATGGGAAGGATCGCCCATTGGAATTCCATTCAATTTAGTCGGCTCTGATCAGCCTAAAATAAATGTTACCTTTCGGTATGCCTCTGATAGCGATGCTGGTCCATACCCTATTCCTTCGGATGCTCTTATTGAAGCTGGTTCGGACAAACATGTGCTGGTAATTGATACTTTTAACCTTAGACTATACGAGCTTTTCAATGCAACCAGAAATACTAATAATACCTGGAATGCTGGTTCTGGTGCAATTTATGATTTAAACTCCAATCAATTACGCCCTGATTACTGGACATCGGCTGATGCAGCCGGATTGCCTATATTCCCTGGCCTGGTGAGATACGAAGAATTAGTTGAGAAAGGCGAAATCAATCATGCCTTGCGTTTTACTGTTAGTAATACTCAAAATGCTTTTATCCACCCTGCTACTCATGGGGCAAGCGATAACAACGATCCAAATCTTCCTCCCATGGGAATGCGGGTGAGGTTGAAAGCCAATTTTGATATTTCCGGGTTCTCTTTGCATGTGCAGGTTATTCTGAGGGCATTGAAAAAATACGGTATGTTTGTAGCCGATAATGGTTCAAACTGGTATATCTCCGGAGCACCTGATACTCGTTGGGATGACGATGAATTGGGACAACTCAAAACTATTAAAGGCAATAATTTTGAAGTTGTAAAAATGGGAACTATTATTCCGATGAAAAATTAGCTTGAATTATAGTCAGTTAGTCTTATTAGTAAATTTCCATATATTGCAATCATAGGAAATCTAAACTAAATTCACTTTTTAAAATGAATACTTTTGAAACAAACAATCGCGAAATAGTAAGGTTATTGAAAGAATGGGAACCAAAGTTATTGACACTTTCAGAAGAGACCATTGGGAATAAAAGAAATACCCAAAACCGGTCTATTAAACAGATAGTTGGCCATATGGTCGATTCGGCTTCCAATAATACGCATCGGATTGTTCACTTACAATATCAGCCGAATCCGCTCATTTTTCCCGACTATGCAAACCTTGGAAATAACGACCGGTGGATTGTTATTCAAAACTATCAGGCCGAAAACTGGGAAGACCTTGTTCAGTTATGGAAATATTCGAATATTCATCTTGTTCACGTTATTCGAAATGTTAATCCCGAAAAACTTGAAAACGAATGGATTTCGGCACAGAATAAGAAAATTTCTCTCAAAAGCATGATTCTTGACTATCTCAGGCATCTTCAATTGCATTTATTAGAAATTGAAGAATTACTAAATCAATAGCAGAAATTAGATTTAATTCCTCTGCACAATTTCCTACTTTCTTTGTTAATATTGGTATAACTGTATTTATGTTGTATTGGCCTTTTATAATCAGTTACATAATAGTATCCCAATCCCTTAACCTTAAAAACTATTTATTATGATAGCCCAAACCCCGCAACCGCCCTATTATGCTGTGATATTTACGTCTGTCAGAACCAGTGGCGATAATGGATATGCTGAAATTTCCGATAAAATGGTTGAACTTGCAAAAGAGCAGGACGGATTTTTAGGCATGGAATCTGCCAGAGAAGAACTGGGGATTACTGTTTCATACTGGCGCGATTTGGAGGCTATAAAACATTGGAAATACAATATTGATCATACAATTGCCCGAGAGCTGGGCAGGGAGCAATGGTACAGCGCTTTTAAAACCAGAATCTCCAAAGTGGAACGCGATTACGATTTTTTGCGAAAATAAAAAAAGCCACCCGATTTCTCGGATAGCTTTCCATTAGTAATATCAATAATTTAAAAAATTACCAGGCTCGTGCCCTTAATTCTGCTTGTTTTAAGGTGATTAAATGTCCAATTGGTTTTCCATTGCGATAAGTGATAACACGTAGGTTAACCGGGCCCTCTGGCAATTCCACGGGTTGGGAATATTTAGGGGAGAAGTTATCGGGCATTGCATCATCAATCGTATAATATACATCTAAGCCGGGAACTTCAGTTTCTATTTCGAGCAATAGTTTATCCCCTTTTTTTGAAGTTTTAATAATGGCATCGTAAATAGCCTTTGAGTAATTTACCTGCGCAATATCCGAACGGACAAACTGGTTTTCCATACGGGGAACAAATTTTTCCCAGTTTTTAGCAGATTTGGGTGACCAATAAACTTCTGCAAGCGCCCAGGCGCGTGGATAGGTCATGTATTGTGCATAGCGAAGTGTGACAATTTGTTCAGTCCACAAATTTCCCTGACCTCCTAAGATATATTTTGGATCTACTCCGTCAGGAACCGGCTCGAAACTATAGCTTTTCTTTGCGCGAAGGGATGCATAAATCGGAGGGTCAACCGTTGGGTCTCCCTGGCAATAATCCAGATATGTATAAGCCGAAGGGGTCATAACAACATAATGTTGCATTTTTGCGGCTTCTATTGCTGCTTTTACTCCCCGCCAATTCATTACCGTTGCTTCCGGAGAAATGCCTCCTTCAAGTATTTCGTCCCAACCTAAGAGTTTTTTGCCTTTAGCCTTTAAAATTCCCTCAACTCGGTTCATAAAATAGCCTTGTAAATCTTCGACATGGCGGATATTCAATTTTTTCATCAATGCCTGGCAACCTTCATCCTGTGCCCAAAAACCTTTATAGCACTCGTCGCCCCCAACGTGAATATATTGGTTAGGGAAAAGCGCTGCAACTTCAGTAAATACCTTATCCAAAAATTCATATACCTTTTCATCCGATGGGTTGAGTGTATTCTCAATGAACATTTTAAAGGTTCCATTCCCGTACCAATCAGCAAAATTAGTACCTGGGTTTACCTTGGTATTTGGGTTCTTTGTACAGCTAAGTTCAGGATATGCCGCAATTACTGCCATGCTATGCCCTGGTATGTCAATTTCAGGAACAATGGTTACATTCCTGTCCTGTGCATATTGAATAATTTCTTTGATATCCTCCTGGGTATAAAAACCGCCAACGGTAGCAGCTTCTCCCGGTTTTGGATCAGAGCGCTCGCCAAAACGGCCGGCACGGGGAACACGCCATGCGCCAACTTCTGTTAATTTTGGCAACGATTTTATTTCGATACGCCATCCGTTATCATCGGTTAAATGCCAATGGAACGTATTGTATTTAAACCTGGCCATTTGATCAATATAACTTTTTACTTCTTCTTTGATAAAGAAATTCCGACTTACATCGAGCATCAAACCTCGCCATGCAAAACGCGGATAGTCGGTAATTTTGGCGGCTGGGACTGTCCAGGTAGTTTTTACAACGATTTTACTTTCAATTTCCTTGGGGAGAAGTTGAAGAATGGTTTGCATGCCGTAAAAAAGTCCGGCAGGTTGATTGGCCGAAACTATTATCCCCTTTGAGGTAGATTCGAGAATATACCCTTCGGAACCCAGTTGCGGATTAGGTTGTGGATTGATATTAAACTGGATACTTCCTGATTTTCCTGGTTTTGCCTTTAGGGAATATCCGGTGGAAATGGCAAGTTTTTGAGCCAGCATTTCTGCAGCTTTGCCAGCTTCGGGTTTATCGTAGCTGATCGAAGCAGCATTTGTAAGTGTAAAGTAACCAGTTGATTGTTTAATTTCAACAGGTTGAGGAATCAGGGATATGCTATTGTTCTGACCGTTCACCCGGAACATCGTCAGGAAAAGTAAAATTACAGTTAGTTTGTTCATAGAAGAAATAAATTAAAATATTAATAAACGACTGATATTAATGTTGTTGAATAGTTTTAAACGATATTTTTTTTGAAAAATGAGGCGTAACAAATATAAAAAATAAACGAGGCTATTGTATATAAAGACAATTAAAAATCCTGATTGTTCTTTACCGAGTTTATTTGGAAGTAATCCTTTTTATATTTAAAGGACAAGGAGTTGTGTCCGTCTTATTCAATCGTGTCTTTTTCTTCCACCTGTTTTGAATGGTATACATCCATCGCCACAAGCATGGCAATATAGCCCCAAACCAGTGCAGAAGCTTTATCGGTATCGAGAAAGTTATTTAGGGTTCCGTGGATAAAATATGTTAATAAACCTAAGGTAAGTGCAAGCGAAAGAATCCGAATCTGCGAATAGGGTTTGGCTGTATAATATACCTTAAAGCCAATATAAAGTGATGCAATTACCAGGGCAATCATTCCCAGCATGCCGAATATACCCGATTCCGCAAGTGGGCCTATATATTCGCTGTGGGCATTTCCCCAATCGCCCATATTCGTGCTGATAATGGTTTTTTCGTTCGATACCTGAAAGGGTGCATATTGAAACATGTAAGTGCCTGGTCCCCATCCTACAAAAGGCCGTTGCTCATACATGCGAAAAGCACAATTCCAGCGGTTAATGCGTTCCAGGTTGGAGGCATCGGTACGGATATTGGAAATTGACTCAATATGCTTGGCAAAGTCTTTTGACGAATCCTGCCGGTTTTGCTCCAGTTTCATCAGAATCTCCCCACGATAGCTAAACAGTATAACAAGCGCTAATCCTCCTGTAAAAGCCAAAATTTTGAAAGGAATACGCAGTTTAATTATAACAAATACCACAGCGGCGGCAAATAGACTAATCCATGCTGCACGGGTATATGAAAAAACAAGGGCAATGCAAAGCACCCCAAAGATCATCCAAATTAAAATCCGAAATGGGACTGTGTATTTTTTAATCATTCCCAAACCCGCAACCACAGGAATAAGCATGGCTAAAATAGCCCCATAGGAAGTATGGTCTTTAAAAAACGGACTGGCAGCCAGGTGGGCACCTTTCTGACTGAATAATCCTTTCTGAATAAAATTGGCCAATGTGTAAATAATCACAATGATCATTGCTGGGAGGTACATCCATATATACCGCCGCATCATCGCTTTCTTCTGAAACATGGCCATAGCCAGAAAATAAAAAGCTACCAGAAACCATATACGTGAGGTGAGAAATTTAAACGACACAACGGGCATACTGCTCATTATGGCTGTGATAAATATCCAAACCAATTGAAAATAAATGATCCAGGAGATTGGATGGGTAAGCAATCTCCGGTCGAAATTTCGTTCGAGAAGAATCCGGTATGCAAAGATTAGCAACACCAGAATAAGCAACGGTTCTGTTATGAGTTGAAGATTAAATCCGAGGCTTGGTGCATAATATTCCAACGGAACTGATAATGGAGTAAGGAAAACAATGAAAAGGACAAATTTATCGAGCGATTTAAATGCGGCATAAACAAAAAAAAGTACAAACGGAATAATCACAAACCAAAATACTTCATTGGCTACCATAATTGAGCTGATAGCAATAAAAAGTATTGTTAGTGAATATACCCAGCGGTGGGTACGAAACTCATTCCTTAAAAATGATAACAATGGTTTATTGTTTAATGCTATCTTTAATTACAAAAGCTAGTAATGACAGAAAAAAGGTCGAAATGGTCGATACCAATACAATGAGGGAGCGAATGGGAGTCGATTTCTTTTCGGCGGGATAGGCCCTATCTATAATAAATTTATGGGGAAGGTTCTGTTCTGCATCTACTTTAGCTTCCATGTATTTTTGGCCTAGAACGCTTAAACGCTCTGTTTCACGAAAAAGTAAGTCGCGTAATGAGACATAGGCGCTACCATATTTTGCCAGGATATTCAGTTTTTGTTCTACCTTTTTTGCACCTTCCATTTTCCCTTCGGCAAGGGCTTTTGCATAGGCACCGTTAAATACCTCTGCTTGCGACTCGTAATCCAATACTCCAACTTTCATAATATATGAAAGGGAATCTTCCTTATTTTTCATGCTTGTTTGAAGATCGAAATATTCTCTTTCTACAATTTGAAGTGCTTTTCGAGCTCTTTCTTTTTGCATTTTATTAATAACGGTATCAATCTGGTTCGAAATCTCATTGGCAATATCGGCCGCCATTTTTGGATCTTTATCCAATACTTCAATTATTACCGACATATACTCGGTTCGCCTGAATTTAATATTGCTTTTGTATTCCTGTTGAAGTTTTGTATTCAGGAATTTATCTGTTGAATCCAGCTCATAATGAGCCGCCAGTTTATATTTTCGGATAATATTCTCCTTAATCAGTTCGGAATTGAGAACCTGCATTAACTGTTCCGATTCCTCTTCTTCGCCAAACCGCAATACATCCTGCTGATAGGGACCTGCATCGGTAAGCAGCGATTTGGAAATTGCCGAAGAGGCGGCAGGGAACATTACTACAGTCGACTTAAATTTTGGGGTAATCACAAGCGAAACAATCGCTGAAACTACTGCTGCCAAAAATGACAATGCCATCAATGGTTTCCGCCGGTTCCAAATGTAGGTTACGAAGTCGGTGGAATTAAAGTCGAATTGGTCTTTCTTCTTTTTTGACATAAAAGGTATTATTAAACGATTTTGAGAAGTACATAATTCTTCTTTCCTTTTTGAACCAAAAGGTATTTTTGGTTAATCAGGTCGGAAGTATTTATGGATGCGTCGATTGATGCTACTTTGTTTTTATTGATACTCAATCCGCCTCCCTCTAACATCCGTCGGGCTTCTCCTTTCGAAGGGAATACCTTGCTGTGGGTACAAATAAGCTCCAGAATATTTACTCCCGGTTCAATTACTGCTTTTGGTACCTCAAAAAGCGGAACACCATCGAAAATTGAAAGGAAAGTCGCCTCATCCAACTTTGCCAGAGTTTCAGAAGTCCCTGCTCCAAAAAGGATTTGAGAAGCATCTTCGGCAGTTTGAAGTTGTTCTTCGCCATGAACCATAATGGTGAGTTCCTTGGCAAGAGTTTTTTGTAAAAGACGTAAGTGTGGGGCAGGATGGTGTTCAAGGGCCAACTGTTCCATTACTTCGGGACGTAACAGTGTGAAAATTTTCAAATATTTCAGGGCATCCTCGTCGGATACTCTCAACCAGAATTGGTAGAATTCGTAGGGAGAAGTTTTTGCCGGATCGAGCCAAATATTTCCTTTTTCTGTTTTTCCGAATTTTCCGCCATCCGACTTGGTAATCAGGGGACAAGTGAGTGCGAAGGCCTCTCCATTAGCTTTACGGCGGATAAGTTCGGTGCCGGTAACAATGTTTCCCCACTGGTCTGATCCTCCCATCTGGAGTTTACAGTTTTTATGTTCGTAAAGGTGCAGAAAGTCGTATCCCTGAACAAGCTGATAGGTAAATTCGGTGAACGAAAGTCCTGTTTCGAGGCGTTTTTTTACCGAATCTTTCGCCATCATATAATTTACGCTGATATGTTTGCCAACATCGCGAATAAAATCGAGGAACGAAAACTGTTTCATCCAGTCGTAGTTATTCACAATCTCAGCCTGATTAGGAATGTTGCCAAAATCGAGGAAACGGGTAAGTTGCTTTTTAATGGACTGAAGATTGTTCTCAATGGTGTCGGCAGTAAGCAGATTCCGTTCTTCCGATTTTCCCGAAGGGTCGCCAATCATGCCGGTAGCGCCTCCTACTAAAACAATAGGTTTATGACCTGCCAGTTGCAAGTGTTTTAAAAGCATAACTGAAACCAGATGCCCAATGTGCAGTGAATCTGCCGTAGGGTCAATCCCTACATAGGCGGTGGTCATTTCTTTCATCAACTGTTCTTCGGTGCCAGGCATATAATCGTGCACCATTCCCCTCCATTTAAGCTCTTCAAAAAAATTCATAGATAAAAAAATTAAAATTCAACCGGACTGATATACTGGAATATTGATATACCTATAAACCAGTTGATACTTGTCCTAAAAAACATCCGCAAATATAGCAATCACTTTATTAAAAAAGCAACCTATTCTTTTATAAGGGTTTTAACAGTAAAATTCATTTATTGAAATACCCGGACATAATCAACTACCATCGATTGCGGGAAAGTGGTGGTTGCATCGGGAATACCCGGCCAGTTACCACCTACAGCAACATTCATAATGAAAAAGGCCGGTTTATCAAACGGATCACCCACCCTGGTGAATTGATGGTATTTCTGATAATCGACATACCACGTTATGATGTTTTCCTGCCAAATGATCGTAAAAACATGAAATTTCTCCGTAAAATTTCCGGAAGGTAAGGAGAAACTGCCTGTTTGGTATTTATGGCCCTCCTCGTAATAGTGAGGTGTTCCATAAACTTTATTGGTTTCGTGACCAAGATATTCCATGATATCTATTTCGCCACAAGCCGGCCAGTTTACGGTTGAAATGTTACCACCCAGCATCCAGAGTGCTGGCCAGATACCTTGTCCAAACGGAAGTTTTGCACGAATATCGATACGCCCATAGGTAAATTCCTTTTTTCCTTTGGTTATTAACCTGCCGGAAGTGTATGTATTTGTTCCTGTTTTAATGGCTTTGATAGTTAAAAACCCATTTTGGGTAAAAACATTATCAGGCGAATCGGTATAATTTTGCAATTCGTTGTTTCCCCATCCGGAAGCCCCTTTTTCGTATGTCCAGTAGTTTGTATTAAGCTGGGCATCGTTAAACTCGTCGCTCCAGGCTAAAGTCATTCCCGGATAAGTATTAGGGGTAAGAATGCCATTAATGTCCGATTCGGGCATGTAGGAGTCGTCATTTAGAATCTTTACGGTGGCATGACTATAAGCTACAGTAGCGTTTTTTAAATTATCGATAGAAAGGATGAATGATTTATTAAGCTCCAAATAGGTATTAGGAATAATCTCCAGGTCAATTTTTTTGGATGTTTCACCAGCAGCAAACGTAATTACTCCATCTGTAACTGCTTTATAATCGATTCCGGCTTTTGCGGTATAGTCTTCGGTATAATAATTCAGGCTAACTTCATTGGTAGTGGCTGCCGATAGCGTGATTGTTAGGGTAGCTTTTGTAACCCCCGAATTTCCCTCAGTCACTTCAACACCAGTGATGCTAAGCTCAGGGATGACCGGTTTACTTTCTTTTTTACAGCTGCTAAATAATAGAAAAGAGCTGACCAGAATTATGTTTTGAAGTAGGTTCATAGTAAGTAGTTTAATTTATGGCAAAGTAATTATATTCTTTTAAAAGAAACAGGATTTCCATCTCAAAAATGTATGTCCTTTTTGCTTAAAGCAAATACATTCTGAAATAATAAACGCCACAATCTGGCTATTATTTAGAAACGGTTTAATTTAAACACAGAGAATTAATTGTGAATTTTAAGACATAGTAGAGACGACATATAATAACGAGAACCTAATCA
>JAIFLU010000161.1 GCA_020048915.1 Bacteroidota bacterium
CAGTTGATACAATTATTTCAAATCCTTTATAGAACCCATTACCCGAAATGGTTGTAATTTGAACCGGATTATTAAAATCTGACTTTTCCCATACCTTTGTATAAAAATTTGTTCTTAGTATCTCATCTACCTGAAAATAAGTACTATTTGGAGCTAAGACCCTAGATATACGCATATCCCAAGCTGTTCTGCCAATAATATATTTTGTATTCATTAATATTTTCTTTTCACGTTTAGCAGAATTTTCAATTTGATTATAATTATACTTATTGCTTGCAAAAGCTAGTTTATTTAATAGGTTTTCGTATTTACTTGCAATCGAAACAGGAATACCAGAAAAATATTTAATTACACAAGAATTAAGAATCCCTTGTATTGATATTATAATTGGAATATTTGTGAATTCCTGCACCATTCCAAAGTTTTCTTCAGTGCCATGGATATGGATAAGATCAGGTTTAAATGCATCTATGACTTTAATTAAATCTTTTAGTTCTTTTTTATCTCTTGTCGCTAAAGTAAAAACCCTTGTAAGAAATCTCCCAAATTTTGATTTCATATTTGGCCTTCGAACTGGATAATACTTAGTTTCGTTGTACACAAATGGCAATAAATCTTGGTAGGTATAAAAGCATATAGCTAAATCAATCTCAGGTATTATTCGGCACCTTTCTTCCAATGACTTAAGCCACCCCCCTGAAATTGAATTTATCCCAAGTTTTTCTGTAGCTGAACACGCCGTATTGGTAAACCAAAGTATTTTTACTCGTTGCATTTAAAATTGAAACCGGCTTTTAACACTAGCTAGTAATAAATAGAATATACCTAATTATTTAATTTAATGATCCTTATGGAAATAAAATATGTGAAATATATTTTGCTGGCTTAATTAACAATTCCTCGAACATTAAAGCTTCGCCTAGTCAGTTACATGAGAGTAAATAACTTTTGCAAAGTTTGTAAATGGAAACCTAGGGTATATTCCTATACCTCACAAAAAACATCTCCATTAAAAATTCTCCTGAGTTAATAACTCAGATAAAAATTATATTCAACAATTGGTTTAAAATCACATTTATAAATCATCAGCTCATCTTGAATTATTTTGAATACTTTTATTTTTGTATTGTAAACATCTATTATATATTTTCCTATACTACATCTAAAAAGAATGAATTTTTCAAAATGAAGAGCTAGACGGGTAATTTCAGTTAAAACTAATGTCATTTTTTCGTCTTACTGTATCCATATCCGTATCCATATTGATCACGATACACTCTGTTATCATTTAAAACGATACATACATTTTCAACATTTTTCTGTCGAAGGTCTTTTACAATATTTGCAAAAACCGATTTGATAGTATAGTTGTAACGTGCAACCAAAATTTTAATATCAGCAAACCCGAGCAACAAATAACCATCAGATACTTGCGCAAGTGGAGGAGTATCAATAATTATATAATCATATAACTCTTTTAATTGGTTGATTAAACTTTCTGTTTTTTCCAAACCTATCAATTCCACAGGATTTGGAGGAAGTGATCCAGTTGCAATGTAATCGAATTTCTCATGTTCTGAGTTGATTATAATGCTGTCTAACTCACTTTTATTTATCAGATAAGAGCTTAATCCCGCGGTGCCATGCCCATTAGTACTAAAATATGCTGTTGGTTTTCGCAAATCAAAATCGAGTAAAATCGTTCTCTTATTTAACTGAGCATAGCTTATTGCCAAATTCAATGCATTAAACGATTTCCCTTCACCTTCAATACTGGACGTAACAAGAATTACTTTTTTATGTAACCCCTTTGCATAATATTCCAGGTTAGTTCGAAGCGCCCGGTATGACTCTGCAATGCTACTATTTGGTGATTCAAAAACAATATTGCTATTTCTTTTACTATTATGTAGAATTTTTCCTAAAACAGGTAAATCGGTTATTTTCTCAATCTGTTCTTGTGTTTCTATCTTATTATTTATTATACTTTTTACTTGCAAATAACCCAATGGTATAAACAAACCTAAAAAAAAGGCTACTAAATAATTCAAGGTTTTATTTGGAGTAACAGGTCGTGTACCTTCCATTTTAGCCGGTTCTATTATTTCGTTATCGGGTAGATTTGAGGCTCGGGTTATATTTGCTTCAGCTCTTTTTTCCATCAGATAGTTATATATCGCATCGTTTAAGCGAAATTTTCGCTCAATCCCTGTTAACTGCCTCTCTGTTTTGGGAATTCGACTTATTTGTGCTTCAATTTTACTAATTCGTTTATTAAGCTCATCAATGGAGATATCCGTTGTTTTTACAACATAAGATATATTCTCGGTAATGGTTTTTTTAAGGTTGTCAATTTGAATGGTAAGTCTTTTTACTAAAGGGTTTTTTTCTTGATTATTCTCTACTAAATTACTTTTTTGGGTTTGAGCAGCTATTAATTCGCCCATAAGGCTATTTAGCAGCTGATCTGGAATTCCAAGCGATGAAGGAACTATTATGTTAGTAAGATCTTCGTTTTTTGATAAATAATCCGAAACATATTCATAATACCTTTTTCTGGAAATCAATTCAGCCCTTTGATTTTCCAATTCTCTGTATTGGGCTGAAATTCCGGAACTTTGTTCTGTGACATTTAATACTTGATTTGAAGACCTGAAACTTTGAAGTTTTTGCTCTGCCTGACTAAGTGAATCTGATATTTCTCCAAGTTGCTTATCAATATAATTAATAGTTATACTTGCCAGGTGGTTTTTCTTTTCCAGATTTTGATTGGAATATACATCTGCAATACCATCTACAATATCTAATCCTTTAGTAAGTGAATTCGATTTATAACTTATATTTATTGCCGTAGCATTAATGGATACGAGACTAATTTCTATCTTGCTTTTTATAATTTCCGTTAAAATAGGGAGACTTGTAAATTGAAATGAAAAGGCTCTATCCTCTTTTAATATGTCCTTTTTCAAACTATCCAATTCAATGATAAAGCACATCTCCGGTGTTTCAATTAGTTTCCCAACTTCTCCCTCCTTTGAAAAATTCCATTTCTCCTTTTCAAAATCTGCTTCATTCGTTTCGAAGTTGTAAAATTTGACTTTTTCACCTTCCGCCTTAATTTTAAATATCTTATTGTCAGCAAATGAAATAAAAAATCTCACTCCAATCGGTTGAACATGATTTCTCCGATATAAAACTTTAAATGGAGCATTTTTGTATAATTCGCGTGTAATAAGTCCTTTTCTTTGATAATAGTTAACTGGTAAATCAAGATTTTTAATTGTTTGTAAAATAACTGGCGATGATTTCAGAACAAGTAATTCATTTTCGAGATTTTTGTTGGTGCCAAATAAACTATTGTTAAGAAAATCTCCCATATTTTGTTGTTGCTGATTCTCTTTTATTAAAATAGCCGATGATATTTTATATACAGGTGGTGTGAAATAGTTATATAAAAATGCAAGTAAAGTTGCAAGTAAAACTCCAATAATGAATATATAATAGTTACCAGTAACCTGGTCAATAACCTTCCGGACTTCATTTTCATCCTGGATCCTAACACTATGAAGTAGTTGAGACATATCCTTAATAAAACTTGTTTAATTATTCTTTACGTAGTTAAGAACAAGAATTGTGGTGGTTATGGATGATAAAACAATAGCAAAAGGGAATTGACGTAATCCCCAGAATTTATTCGACATGGGTTTAACATATATTATATCATTGGGCCGTAAAAAATAGAAATCGGATGCAAGTAAATTTGCGTCCAAAAGATTTAATTCCTGCCGAATATTTTGTCCATTTTCATTCCGGATCAGGATAACAGTCTTCCTGTTGCCATAGTCCGTTATATCACCAGCTAATCCTAAAGCATCAAAAATTGATAATTTATCCTGAGCATAAACAAAATGACCAGGGTTACTAACTTCTCCAAGCACAGAAATATAACGGTTTACAAGTTTGACGGATACTATTGGTTGACTAAGAACATTTACTAAGGATTCCTTTATCAATGTACTTATTTGTGCAACAGTTTTATCCTTTACCAGTATTTTACCAATAACTGGAAGTTCAAGATACCCATCTTTATCAATAGTATGCGACATAAGCGATGCCCCATAGGCATTCAGGTTACCTATATTTTGGTTTCCTGAATTGGAAAAGATAGTAGCAGAAGCATCATCCAGACTCGAAATTTGGATATATAACTCATCATTGGGTTTTAGTGAATAATCCTGGAAATTATTATTGACATATTCTTTAACCTTTGGGTCTTGTTGCTGCAAATACTCAATTTGACGCTGAGTAACGCATGAACTAAAAACACATATTATCCCCAGGATATATAATCTCTTAATTTTACCAGAATTTAAGACAGGGCTCAAAATATTTTTCATATTCGTAATGAGCTAGTTAGTGATTCGAGACGGATCAGAAAATTGATAAAACTAATTTAGAGAATTGGTTGCTATTGGTGATTAATAAATAGTATTATTTGATCAATTCAATTATTTCATAGATGAATAAAAACTTTAAGCAGACATATTTTATAATTGTATTATTCCAACTTAACATTTTTCTTATAAAAATTTTGAGTTAATCTACTCCCTTTTTATTCAAGCACTCTAAATTCAACAAATACAAAAGCTAATAATTATCCCTCCCCCCACCGCAAGTTTTTCAAATAATTGTTGTCTAAAAATCATCTTTTAACCTAACCTCATTCTTATAATAACGAATATGAAATCGCTCAAAGCCAACTGTCTTATACTAATTATTTTGTTTACAGGTATTTCGATTCATTTAAATGCTCAAAATTTAAAACTTACCGGTACCATCCGCGATAAACAAAACCAAACTCCGGTAATTGGCGCAATAGTGCTGTTAAAAGAAGCAAAAGATACTACCATCCAATATTCAGCGCTTACCAATAATAATGGGTATTTCGTTGTCGATGGTTTAAAAAGTCAATCGTATAAGTTGACCATCCAAAACATAAGTTATGGGAAAATATACCGGGTTGTGACTATTAATAATCAGAATCTAAACCTGGGTATCATCAATATGGAACCTCAAAGCGAAGTTCTAAAAGAAGTGGTAGTCAGAGGTCAGGGGCCAACGGCAGTGCTGAAAGGCGATACTACCGAAATGAGTTCTTCGGCATATAAAACCAACCCCGATGCCAATGCAGAGGACCTGGTAAAGAAAATGCCCGGAATAACGGTTGAAAACGGTACAGTAAAGGCTCAGGGCGAAGATGTGAAAAAGGTTTTGGTAGACGGAAAACAATTTTTTGGCGACGATCCAACAGTTGCCCTCCGTAACCTCCCTGCCGATGTGATTGATAAAATTCAAATTTATAATAAGCTAAGCGATCAGGCAGAACTTACAGGAGTAGATGATGGTAACTCCTCGAGAACCATCAATATTATTACCCGGCAAAATAAAAGAGCCGGCCAGTTTGGTAAAATAGCTGTTGGAAGTGATATCAACGAAAAATATCTGGTTGCCGGAAACCTCAATATTTTCAAAGGTAACCGAAGGATTTCCATACTTGGTTCAACCAATAATATTAATCAACAAAATTTCGCGATGCAGGATCTTTTGGGAACAACCTCTTCGGGTAGAGGTGGCGGTGGCGGAGGGTTTGGTGGAGGAAGACAGCAGGGAGGAGGCAATACCATGGGCTCAATGGGAAGTTTTGGAGGCAGCCAGGGAGGGATTACAAAAACAAATTCCCTTGGGTTAAACTACACGGATACCTGGGGAAAGAAAATCAACGTTAATGGAAGCTATTTCTATAATTCGACTGATAATCGCGTTATTCAGGAATCGAACACCGAGAACCTGTTTATTACCGATGGAAAATATTCGACCAATAATAGTACAAGCATCACTAAGAACTACAACCACCGGATGAATATGCGGGTGGAATATGCGATTGATTCATTAAATTCGATCATCTTTGTCCCCCGCCTGAGTTTTCAGCAAAACGACGCCAATAACCTATCGTTATATACCACAACCGGTGGATTAGTAAACTCTTCTACCAATAACTCGAGCATTACGAATGGCAATGGATATAACTTTTCGAACGATCTTACTTTTCGCCATAAATTTATGAAACCGCGGCGCACTTTTTCGATTGGGATCAATACTTCTATTAACAGTAAAGTCTCGGAAAATACCCAAATGGCTATTATTGATCTGCTACCCGACAACCAATATTATGATAGCAATACCGACGGAAAAACTATTTCTGCTAACCTTTCTTATACGGAACCAATCGGAAAATACTCCATGGTGATGCTGAATTACAATAATTCTCTTACAAAGAATAACACCGATAAAGAAACCTACCAAATTGGCGACCAGATGGAAAAAATAAGCCGTTTAGACTCATTATCCAATGTGTACAATAACGACTATAATACCAACCGCGGCGGTTTATCGTACGTTTTCAGAACCGATAAACTAAATATCAGAACCGGGTTGGACTATCAAAGTGCCGTGCTTTCGGGTAATCAGATATATCCTCAAAAAGCCGATATAAACAAAACGTTCGAAAATATATTGCCTGGTTTCATGCTTATTTATAAGATTAATAAAACGAATAATCTTCGGATGTTTTACCGAACATCTACCAATGCCCCTTCTATATCGCAACTGCAGAATGTAACCGATAACTCAAACCGTTTATCGCTAAGTACCGGAAATCCTAACCTTAAACAAGAGTATAGCCATAATTTCACCACCAATTATTCGTTCGCCAATCCCGATAAAGGAATTAATTCGTTTGCTTTTATTTCTGGGGGCTATACCTTAGATAATATTGGATACCGGACAATTTACGCAAAAAGGGATACTCTCGATTTACCCGAATATAATGTTAGGTTATCTCCCGGAGCACAATTAGCCGTGCCGGTGAATCTCGACTATTCCTATACCATTCGTTCGTTATTCAGTTTTGGAGTTTATGCAAAACCTATCCGCTCGAATATCAACGTTTTGGCAGGATTGAATTATTCCCAATCTCCCGGCTACATCGATTCCTTGCTAAACCGTTCTAATTCATACAGCATTACCAACAGCTTAATCTTTGCCAGTAACATCAGCGAAAAAATTGACTTCTCGCTCTCATATACTTCTAATTACAGCATTGTTGAAAATACTGCAAAAGCTCAGAACCTGAGCAATACAAAATATTGGTATCAATCGGCCAACGCTAAAGTTAACTGGATCTTCCTGAAGGGTTTTGTATTACAATCTGATTTGGTTGGACAATTTAATAAAGGCTTGTCCGAAAGTTATAACCAGAATTACATGGTTTGGAATGCCAGTTTTGGGAAAAAATTCATGAAAAGCAATGCTGCCGAGTTAAAAATCAGCGTATTCGATATACTTAACCAAAATAAAAGTATTTCGCGAACGGTTACTGCCTCTACCATTCAGGATTCGAGAACCAATACCTTCCCACGATATTTTATGTTGGTATTTACCTATAACCTGAAAAAATTTAATGGCCAGAAGGAACCTGAGCAGCGGGAGAATCGCGATAGACCAGGATTTCCTCAAGGGGGAGCCCCCGGCTTTATTCCAGGCGGAGGGATGCCTCATAACCACGATTAAGACGTAAATTCAGAAAAGCTTTTGAAAAAATGGTTGTCCCCGTTAAGCCGAGGCTTAAGATTCTCAAATAAGGCGGGGCTGCGCTATATTCTTGATATAATAAGAATAAATTCTACATGTAAACTATTTGATTATTAGTCATAAACCTGAACTCATACGGGAGACTTAGGCAAAGTCTATTCCGAACGAAGGTTCTGATAGCTAGATTTTATTCACTTACCCTACCTATCCTAAAAAAATATCCTAAATTTGAACCTACAGAGGTGAGCAAATGCGTAGTCCTAATTTCAACCGGAATGGAATTAAACTGATTATGCTTCTGCCTGCTCCTAATTTAAAACTACTAATACTAACAAAAAACTTCGACAGCTATGCTCCATAATTTTTTGCAAAACCTTATGAAAGTGCTGAATTTAATTTCTCAATCTAGCAAACCAATCCCGCTCACTTTTATATTGATTTTATCGGTATATAGTTTCATAACCAGTTATGGACAAAAAATTAAGCTAACTCCCGAAATAGCGAATAACCTAACTGCTTGTTCCCCGAATTCTGTGGTTATTGGCGGATACCTGGGCGAAAAAATTGACCTGTGCATCGCGAAACGAATCAAAACTCAGGACATTGATCATTTGGTGGAACCATTCCGGCATCAAACAGAAAATCGGCTTTGGCAAACAGAGTTTTGGGGAAAGTGGATGCTTTCGGCCGTTGGAGCCTATGAATATAACCGCGACCCCGAACTTCATAAAACCATTCAAACAGCAGTTCGAAAACTGTTGGAGACCCAACTACCAAATGGCTATATCGGAAATTATGCCGATAGTGCTCAATTAAAACATTGGGATATATGGGGGCGAAAATACACGATACTTGGACTGTTAGCTTATTACGATATAACCGGAGATAAAACGGCCTTAAAAGCTTCGCAACGAATAGCAGATCATCTTCTTTCTCAGGTTGAACCAGGCAAAGAAAATATTGTAAAAACCGGTAATTATCGGGGAATGCCTAGCAGTTCTATTCTGGAACCCATGGTTTTCCTTTACACGAGAACAGGAGAAATGCGTTACCTGGAATTTGCAAAGTATATTGTAGCTCAATGGGAAACAACAGATGGTCCAAAACTTATTAGCAAAGCTTTGGAAGGGATTCCGGTTGCTGAAAGGTTCCCGCATCCTACCGTTTGGTGGTCGTGGGAAAATGGCCAGAAAGCTTACGAAATGATGTCGTGCTATGAAGGGTTATTGGAATTGTACAAAATTACAGGGAATCAATCCTACCTAACCGCAATAGAATCGGCCGTTAAAAATATCATCGACACCGAAATTAATATTTGCGGCTCCGGAACTGCTTTTGAATGTTGGTATAACGGAAAACAAAAACAAACCATTCCTACCTATCACACCATGGAAACCTGCGTTACCATGACCTGGATGAAACTCTGCAGTAATTTATTACAACTAACCGGAAATTCGTTGTACGCCGATCAGATTGAGAAAACTACTTATAATGCTTTAATGGCATCTATGAAGTTTGATGGCTCACAAATTGCCAAATATAGTCCGCTCGAAGGAGTTCGGCAGGAAGGCGAAGAACAATGTGGTATGCATATTAACTGCTGCAATGCAAACGGTCCCAGGGCTTTCGCTATGTTACCCCGGTTAGCTTATATGAAAAGAGGAAATGAATTATATATTAATACATATGGCGAATCAAAAGCTAATATAATATTGGAGGGGAAAAACAAGTTGGAAATTGAGCAAGTTACCACATATCCCATAGCAGATCAAGTTGAGTTACGCGTTAACCCTGAAATATCAGGAAATTTTACCATTGCTTTCCGAATACCTTCCTGGAGCGACGAAACTGACATTAAAGTAAATGGCACGAAAGTGGACGGAATAAAATACGGTACCTATTATAAAATATCCAGGGTTTGGAATAAAGGCGATAAAGTAAATTTAACCCTCGACCTTCGTGGGCGGTTGGTGATGCTGAACGGCAATCAAGCTATCGTGAGAGGTCCAATCGTTTTGTCACGAGACAACCGATTTAAAGATGGATATGTTGATGAAACTGCTATTGTTCAAAACCGCAACAACCGGATAGAATTGATACCTTCAGACAAAAAACCAGATGCTGTTTGGATGTCATTTACAGCCCCTTTGGTTTTAGGAACCGATTTGGAAGGAGGATTCCGTGTTCCCAGGCAAATTCATTTTTGTGATTTTGCATCAGCCGGAAATTCCTGGGAACACGATGACCGTTACCGGGTCTGGATTCGTCAAACCCTGAATGTTATGGGATTGGATTATTCAACTTACTAAAATAACGTGAGTTCGATATAAGAACAGTTTAATATTGTTAATTTTCAGCTGATTATAACCCCAACCCCTTGAAAAGGGGCAATAACTTCTACTTCGAAGGAACAGTTGTCCCTCCCCCCAATAGCTATCGCGGGTAAGGAGGGTTGGGGAGGTAAAATGCACAATTGTAAGATCGCTGCTGATAATTAATCAAATAGCTTATATGTTACATCAAAGTTATGTTAAAATAGATTGACACTAAACAGTAATAGTTAATATAGTACCATCTAATGTAGTGGCATATTTTGTAAGCGGACTTGTAGCCGGACCATTTACTACGCCACCAGTTAACGAGAATTTTGATCCATGACATGGACAGACAATGGTGGTACTCCCATCAAAACCAACCGTACAACCGTTATGGGTACAAACCTTTGACAATGCTATGTAAGTATCATCGTTTGTATGAATAATTATGATATTCCCTTTGGTTACAGAATTACCCTTTGTTGCCAAAGTCGCATAGGTCGGATCACTAATATCGATGGTTACTTTTGTGCCTACAGGAGGATTATTAGTTGGTGACCCGCTATCATCATCCTTACTGCAACTGGCAGCAATATTTCCAATTAATAATGATGCTGAACTCATTCCAACTAAGGAAAAAAAGTGTCTCCGTTCCATACTTTTAAATTTAGGTTGATAATAATTAAGCTTCAGGTATAAAAGTATAAACAACCAAATTTAAAATTTGTTGAAAAAAGAACAGGCGGTAAAGTTTTAAACCTTACCGCCTGTTTTTAAGTCTAATTGCAAAAAGAAAGCTATACTAAATCTTTAAAATCGCTCTTTTTGAACTTGATGTTTGTTGCTTGTCTTTTCATTTTAACACCCCCGGCGTACATTATATAATACATTACCGGAATAAAAATTAAGGTTAAGAAAGTAGCAAAGGAAAGACCAAAGATGATAGTCCAGGATAACGGACCAAAGAAGGCAACGTTATCGCCACCAAAATGGATTTGAGGGCTAAAACTTTCGAATAATCCGATAAAATCAATATTAAACCCAATTGCCAAAGGCACAAGACCTAAAATAGTAGCGGTAGCGGTTAACATAACCGGCGTAATACGAGTCTTACCGGCCTGGATAATCGCATCGCGGGTTTTTAATCCACGATCTTTTAAGATATCGGTAAACTCTACCAACAAAATACCGTTACGCACTACAATTCCAGCGAGAGCCACAGCCCCCATACCGGTCATAATAATAGAAATTGGCATTTGGGTGATGATAAATCCGAGAAGCACCCCTATCACACTAAATACCACTTCAATAATAATTATTAATGGCTTACTGAGCGAATTAAACTGAGTTATAAGAATAAACATAATTAAACACAAGGCTAAAAGCATTGCCTTTCCGAGAAAATCCATCGATTCCTTTTGATCTTCCTGTTCTCCGGTGATTTTAATATCCACCTGATCTGTTTTTGGGAATTGAGGCATTACCTGTTCTATTTTGGCAATAATTTCATTGGCGTTATAACCGGTCACCACATTGGAAGAAATTGTGACAATACGTTTGGAGTTTTTACGGTTAATTCCACTGTATGAATTCAGGTACGTTACTTTTGCAAGGGCAGCAAGCGGTATTTGTTTTAGCTGCCCGGAACTCAAGTCCATAAATGTAATTTTCGTATTCAGTATTTTATCCAGGTTGGTACGCTGATCATAATTATAGCGCACTTGTATTGGATATTGGTCTTCCCCATCTCGGTATTTAGATGTTTCGGCACCGTAAATAGCGGTTCTCAGTTCCATACCAATTTGTCCGGTAGATATACCTTCCCGGTTCGCTCTAACCCTATCTATCTCAATAACAACTTCAGGCTTATTGGCATCAAAATCGGTTTTTAGTTCCTCTATCCCCGGAATTTGAATAGAATCGATAAAACGAATCAGGTTGTCGGATGTTTGACGCAACTCTGTAAAATCGTCACTTGTAACTTCAATATTAATAGGTTTCCCGGTCGGAGGACCCCCAGCCGGTTTATCAACCGTAATTTCGGCTCCTGGGATGTCTTTTACTGCTTCACGTATAAGATTCATATATGGGCTGGTACTTCCCCCTTTACGTTCCGAAAACTCAACAAAGTTAACTGTAACCTTGCCTTTATTGGGAGTTGCATTTCCTATGTCGAAATCGTTATCGGAGGCACCTTTGGCAACGTTGGCAATAACCGATTCAACCAATGGGTTATCTTTTCCTATAATTTTCATAACCCTCTTTTCGACTTCATAGGTAACCGAGTCGGTAACTTTAACATCGGTCCCCACGGGAAGTTTAATTAAGGTATAGATGGCATTAGGCTCCATATCGGGGAAGAAAACCACCTTTGGAGGGAAAGCTCCCATAATAAATACGGTTAAAATTAGCAATCCGGTAAGTCCATATAAAAGGAAATAAGGTCGGCGTTTTTCAAGGATCCATCCTAAAAACTGCTCGTATTTCGCCAGCGTTTTAGGAATGATAGTGTGCTGAAAATGTAAAATCATTTTATATCCCCAAAAATTATGGGCAATAAACGAGAAGGAAATAAACAACACCAAATTGGCAAAAGCATGCCATCCAACCATATGAAAAGCTGCTCCTAAACCGGCAATAATACCTGCAGTAGTAAAAATTCGTTTACGGCTTAAGGTTTGAATTTCTTCTTCGTCAGGGCGCATAAAGGTAACCGCAAATACCGGATTGATGATATAGGCAACACATAAGGATGCGGTAAGCGTTATTATAAGCGTTACCGGAATAAACATCATGAATTTACCTATTACACCAGGCCAAAAAGCCAAGGGGAAAAATGGGGCAAGGGTAGTTAATGTTCCTGATAAAATTGGCACAAAAACCTCTCCGGCAGCAAACTTTGCCGCGGTATTAATATCCATTTTCTGTTTTTTGAAAATACGGTGTGTGTTTTCAATTACCACAATGGCATCGTCTACCACAATTCCCAGTGCAAAAATAAAGGAGAACATAACCAGCATGTTCAATGTAAATCCTATGCCTGGCATTACCAGATAGGCAAGGAACATGGAAAGAGGAACAGAAAGACCCACGAAGATGGCATTGGTGAGGCCCATAAAGAACATTAATACCAGAGTAACCAAAACAAAGCCAATGATAATGGTATTATTTAAGTCCTTAAGAGTAGTACGGGTGTATTGCGATTGGTCGCCGGTAATGCTGATTTTTAAGTCCTTGGGAAATTTATTTTTACTTAAATCTTCCTTAATCAGTTTTATATTATCGGCAGCATCCAAAAGGTTTTTACCACTCTTTTTAATAATATTAAGTGTAATTACATTTTCACCTTCTAAACGTGCATAGCTTTCTTGTTCAGCATAGGTATCTTTAATTTCCGCAATATCTTTTAAATATATTTTAGCTCCTTTGGATGAACTAACGACAATATTTTTTAATGATTCAATGTCTTTAAACTCGCCCACAACGCGGATGGCGCGTTTCATACCCCGGATATCAATTCCTCCACTTGAAACAGTAACATTCTCATTGGCAATTTGACCGGTAATATCATTAAACGAAATACTGGCAGCCTGGAGTTTATACATATCCACATTTACCTGGATTTCACGATCGAGCGCCCCCACAATTTCCACACGGGTAATTTCTTTAAGGCCTTCAATACGCTCTTGCATTATCTCAGCATACTTTTTTAAGCGGTCGAGTGTATATTTACCAGAAAGATTAATATACATGATCGGTATTTGAGAAAGATCAATGTCCTGAACATTAGGCCCCATAGTGATACCTGTCTGTGGTAAATCCTTTTTGGCCTTGTCTACTTCATCTTTAACCTTTTGCTTTGCGTCAGATACTTCCACATCTGTTTGAAATTCAACTACAATAGTAGAAAAGTCCTGAACAGATGTACTGTTTATATTCTTAACCCCACTAATCGATTTTAAGTTCTTTTCAAGTGGTTTGGTAATAAGGTTTTCAATATCGGTTGGAGAAGTTCCCTGATACATGGTATTAACCAAAATTTGCGGAATAACAATTTCGGGAAACTGCTCTTTTGGGATACTATTATAACTCATTATCCCAAATACGGAGATGATAATGGCCAGTACATATATGCTGGTTTTATTATCGATACTCCAACTGGTCGGTTTAAATTCTTTAAATGTCTTTTCCATTTTTAAGTCGGCTATATAATTTCTTAGAATTTAATGGCTTCACCATCTTCAAGATCGAGGTATCCGGCGCTGATAATTCTATCGCCAACTTTTAACCCTTCGGTTATTTCGATCATGCCATCGTAGCTTTGGCCTTGTTTAATAAATGCTTTTTTAGCCAATGCCTTAGTTCCCTGAATGTCGGCGATATAAACAAAATTCCCGGTAGGATCGGTTTGAATATAATTTACCGGTATCACGGTGGCGTTATTAGCTTTATAATCAGTAATTTTTAATACGGCTACCATATTGGCTTTATAACCTTCGTTCTCCGACCCTAAACGAACTTCGATTGAAAAGGAACGATTAATAGGGTTTATATAGCGGCTGGCAGCAGTAACCTTGGCCGAAACTTCCCGGTCGAGATCGGGGAAAAATACCAATACATCGTCGCCAACATTTATTTTACGGGAGTAGGCTTCTGCCACATCCGCTTTTATTTTTAAAGAACTGAAATTCATTACTCTGAATGCTGGCATTGCAGGAGAAGCAGTTTGGCCAATTTTAACAGCAACATCTTCAACGGTTCCTGTTATGGGCGCTTTAATAGTCATCATATCGAGTTGTTTGCGAACACCGGCTAATTGAGATTCCAATGCTTCCTTCTGCGATTTTGCCTGGAGAAATTGAATTTCAGATCCAATCTTCTGGTTCCATAACCGCTCTTGTTTTTCGTATGTTTCTTTTACAAACTGATATTGGGTTTCTAGCCCTTTTAATTGTTCCCGGGCAGCGGCATCGTTAATTCGGGCCAGTACCTGACCTTTGGTAACATTTTGACCATTCTTAACATTCACTACCTCAACAACTCCCATAGCTTCGGGGTAAACATCCAGGTTTTCCTCACCGTCCAGACGTCCCTGTACTTCAACGTAATGAGTAAATACCGACTGCTTAAGGTCCAAAATTGCAACCCTGCGCGACTTGTCCTCTTTTATGGTAGTATCTGTTTTTGCTATTTCAACTTCAAGGGCTTTAATTTTCTCGGAAAGTACATCGCGTTCCTTTTTTAATTTGACAAGTTCAGCTTTTTTGTCGGATTGGCAGGATAAAACAAAAACTGCAAGTGTTACTATAGTTACAATTAATTTTAATGTTTTCATATGTTGATTAATTTATCTGTTTTTAATTCTGATATTTTGAAAGTATCCTGTCTAACTTAGCTTGTGCTTCAAGCAGTGTCAATAAGGAATTATAATAAGTTGATTCAGATGTTATATATTGGTTTTGGATTTGTGTAAGCTCAAAACTTGTAGAAACACCTTCTTTAAATTTTATTAATGCTTTATTGTATACTTTTTGGCTAAGTTCCATACTTTCTTTATTGGAAGAATAATTGCTAAAAGCTGTTTGGTATGCATTCCTGGCATTTTCGAATTCCACTATAAGACTTTGTTCCACATCATCTTTGCTAAGACGGGTTTTATCAAGATCTAATTTTGCCTGTCCTACTTTCGAAAGACGCTGTCCGGAAGTAAATATGGGGAGGCTAATCGTAGCTCCCAAAACATCTTTCGGTTGAAAATTTAAAAGTGGTTCATTTAATAATTCCTGATGTCTGTAAAATGCAGAGATCGTTGGTAAAAATGTTGATTTTTGGCGACGCAGACTCAATAATGAAAGACCTTCGGAAGTTTTCATCAATTCCATATCTACACTTGAATTTACATCAAAATCAAAAGAAGACAAATATTGTATGGTACCATTATTAATTATTCCGGCAATACTATCCGTAAGTTCCAACTTTTGGTCGTAGTCAATTCCTAATTGTATTTTAAGAAGTTTTAAGGACACTTCTTTATTTCCTTCGAGAGAAGTAATAGCAGTTTTAAGATTCAATTTGCTTATTTTCAATTGGTCTACATCTGTTTCTTCCAGAAATCCCTGCTCATTCATTTTGGTAATTTCGATATAGCTTTGCTCAATGGTTTTATAACTTTCATTCAATAATTTAATATTTTCATCAAGAACTAATGCTAAATAATACCCATTTGCCACAGATTGCTTGGTCAATAATTCAGTTTTAGCAAGGCTTTTTTCAGATAATTCCTTATATACTCTTGCAGCCTGAAGTCCCACAATATACTCGCCACTAAAAACTAGTTGCGAAAGTGTAAAATTAAATGTAGTATTATCAGCTACTCCTAATTTTATAGGATTTCCTGGAAGATAACCTAATGAAAGTTGATTGTTGCGAACCATTTGTCCGGTTATAACATCTGAATTTCCAACAGCATCATTTAATGCTAATGTTGTTTGACCACCAAAACTTGCCTCTGGAACTTTAAAAAGGTGCTGATAGTCGGCTGTTGCAGAAAATTGTGGTAATCCAATGGCTGTAGTCTCCCAAACTTTCTTACGAGCTATTTCAATGTCAATGTTTGCGCTTTTGACGCTACGGTTATTTTGCAATGCGTATTCCTGTGCCTGCTTAAGCGAAAAGCGGAGCGTTTCTTTGCTCTCCTGGGCCGACATAATTGCAGGCAGCAATGTCAGTACCGCACCTTTTATTAAAACTTTTAAAAACTTCATATCTGATTATTTACTGTTGATTATAATATAGGTTATGCTCCTTGTTCTTCAATTTTTCTTCCAATAATTTAATTCCATTCTCGTTGGCTATGCCGCGAATGTGATAGATAAAAAACTCATAAAAAACTTTCATCGAAGTCTTTTCCTCCGTGGTAAACAATTCCGAATCGAAGGCATTCTCAATCCGTGAAACGTGCAATTTTGCAAGGATATCTTCGTTAAGTTCCTCGCGATATAATCCTTCGTTTTTCCCTTTTCGGAGATTCGTGAGCATGACTTCGTACATACGTTCACGCCTTACTTTATGTAATTTACGAAAAATATCGGGATAATATTTCTTCAAATCGTAATCCGAAACCGGGCTATAATCTTTCATCATCTGATGTACATATTTGTGTGCATCAAACAATTGTTCAATAGCATTAATTTTATCGCTGAACAGCGTATCAAGGGAGCAGCAGCTTTCGTCCAGCTCCAGGTCGACCACCTTCACTACCAAATCGTTTTTATCTACTACATATTGGTATAAGGTCTTTTTTGATATCCCTAACTCACGGGAAACATCATCCATGGTAACACTCTTTATACCATAACGAAAGTATAAGTCCTTTACCTTTTTAAGAATATTTTTTAGTTCTTCATTCATACGTATTATAAAAACTAATGGCACGATGGAAACAATTATTGTACCAAAAGTTTCCAAAGTTTATACTTTTTTTTCATTTCATCACCATTTCTATTTCAAAAAGTAAAAAAAATTAGGAGTGAAAAATTAAAGGGCTATGTTTCTCATTTTATGAATTTTAAAAAATACGCCTTTAAATAACCTTTAAATATGAGGCTTTATTTAGGATTTTCGGACTTTTATATCTTTATTTGCAATCATAAAATTTTAAGATGAACTTTTTTAATGCACATATCTTTTCTCCCGAAATGTTCAGCAAAAGCTTAACCAGCTTGTGTTGTTGTATGTGTTCCCCCTTTAATTGTTGTTGCAGCCGCAAATAATACCCCTTTTTTTTAAAAAAATTGAATTTTCGGGCTGTCACATACGGCATCGAATTATATTTCTTTTTACACCGCCAAACATTTTATGGAACAAAAGCGACGAAGCATCTTAAAAGCTATTACCTGGCGAATTACCGGAACCATTGATACATTTCTCATTGCCTGGCTTATTACCGGCAAACCGGGAGTAGCCCTAACCTTAAGCTCAGTAGAAGTAGTTACAAAAATGTTTCTCTATTACCTGCACGAACGCACCTGGACACGCATATCATTTGGCCGGAATAAACCTGAAAAAGACAATTATGTTATCTAACCGAAATTTTGATAAAAATTTTATGCCGATTGCGATCGATGTAAAGGGAAAAAAGATTCTCCTCATTGGCGGAGGAAGGATTGCCTGGCATAAAATTGAAAGCTTGCAGCAATATGCCGATAATATTCAAGTGGTTGCGCTGGAAGTCTCCGAAAAAATAAAAGCGTCGGGAATCCTGTATCAGGAAAAGTCATACGATCCCTCCGACCTGGAGGGTGCAACCCTGGTATACGCTTGCACGAATATTTCGCAATTAAACCAGCAAGTGCTGGAAGATGGGCATCAGCTAAACCTCTTGGTGAATGTGGTTGACAGCCCTGCTCATTGCGACTTTGTTTCACCAGCTATATACAGGCGTAATTATATCAGTGTAGCAGTTACATCAAATGCGCAGGATGTTTACGAAGCCATCGCCATACGAAATCGAATCAAAGAAATGCTGAACCATGATCATTCATAAAAAAACTGACTATAAGGAGTCCGCTTCTCATAGAGAGGAAATGTTGAGACAACTCAAAAACAGCGATTTGAGCGGATCGGTCGTTCTTCATACCTGCAACCGGGTTGAATATTATGGTGGCGCTGGTGAAGTATCTGATTCGGTGGCAAGACATCTGTTCCGATTGGCAAGTGGACTGGAGTCAGTTTTTATTGGCGAAACATTTATTCAGGGACAAATAAAAGAAGCCTACCAGCAGGCTTCAGCAAAACATTCGATAGATGCATCGCTCCATCGATTATTTCAATGGGCTTTGCTCACCGGTAAAAGAGTACGGACCGAAACGGGACTGTCACGGGGAGCTATGTCGCACAGTCAGGCGGTAGTTGAAATTATTCGAAATACTATTGGCGATTATAAAACCAAACGGTTTGCGTTTATCGGGGTGAATAAAATCAATAAAACGATCATGAACTTCTTGAAGGACAATGTATACAACGCTTTTGTACTCTGCAACCGGACCTTCGAAACAGCCGTAGAATTGGAACAACAGTTCAATTGCAAGGCATATACACTCAAAAACCTGAAAGAAAGCTTACAGCAATCGGATATTGTAATATCTGCCACATCAGCGCCTCACTATATTATCAAGCCCGATGCTATTCCTCCGGATCATCCGCTGGTTGTCTTCGATTTAGCCGTTCCACGGGATGTAGACCCTATTGTGAGCGCAATGCCCAATGTTCACTATTACAGCATTCTGGAAATTGAAAATCAGGTAAATCAAAATATAGCAGGACGTACGGAAGAGGTAGAAAAAGCAAATTTAATTATGGAAGAAGAAGTTAGAAGGTTTTTAAAAAACGAGAAAAGGCATCAAAAGCACCTCATGCTGATTCATGCCCAGCAAGAAAGATCTTACGATTTACGACTCCCGATAGCTATCGGGGATTACTTACGACTTAACTATTTGAATATGACCATCCGATTAATAGCACGAAAAAGCAACCTCTCCCTCGTTCAGGTCGAAGAAATCAAAGCTCTACTGCCCGAAGTTGAATTCTTGGTCAACACTTTAGATTCCATTGGAGATAAAAACAAGCAAATCCCCTTGGAAACCTGCGATATACCCGATTTCTTTACCCGCGAACTTGACGAAGCCTTATTAATCGGCAAGGCAGATATTGCAGTGCATTCGGCTAAGGACCTTCCCTACCCTATTCCTTTTGGACTGGAAGTTATAGCGCTAACTGCTGCAAGTGACCAAACAGACTCACTGGTAAGCCGAAATAATATCCGGTTAAACGATCTTCCCCAGAATTCTAAAATTGGTACCAGCTCAGCCCTTCGGGGGGAAAGCATAAAAACGTTGCGACCAGATGCTGAGATTATTAGTGTTCGGGGGACCATTCAGGAGCGTATTGACTTCATTGAAAAAGGAACAGTTGATGCCGTGGTAGTTGCCACCTGCGTGTTGAACAGATTGGGGTTAACATCACAAATAGCTGAAATTTTGCCATTCGAAATGCACCCCTTGCAAGGTCATTTAGCAGTGGTGGCAAAGACCGGTAATCATATATTAAAAGAACTTTTCAAACCTTTTGATATTCGTCAAAACTATGGAAAGGTTTTTCTGGCAGGTTTCGGCCCGGGCGATCCGGAACTTATCACCGTTAAGGCTCTTCGTGCACTCGAAAATGCGGATGTCGTTTATTATGACGATTTAATTGAAAAAAGCTTTCTCGAAGATTTCAGTGCCCAAAAAATCTATGTTGGAAAGCGGAAAGGTAACCACTCGCATTCGCAGGATCAGATAAATGAACTTTTATATCGCTCGTCAATCGCCGGGAAAAATACGGTGCGTTTGAAAGGTGGTGATCCGTTTATCTTTGGTCGCGGAGGCGAAGAGTTTGAATATCTTCATAAACGGCTTATTGAACCTGTGGTAATTCCAGGTATTACTGCTGCCGTGGGCGCTGCTGCACAAACAGGTATCCCGCTTACCAACCGGGGGGAATCTTCGTCGGTTGCCTTTATCACCGCATCGTCCCTCAAAGAAATTGAGGTCCCCCAGGTTGACACGCTTGTTTATTATATGGGAGCCTCCAATTTGAAACAGCTTCGCGAAAAAGTTCTTCAAAAAGGAGTAAGCCCGGAAACTTCTGCTGCGATAATCACCAATGCAACATTGCCCGGTGCGAAGTTATCTGTTTCGACCCTTCGCGATTTACCCGATGAAACAGCGTCACCTTCCATAATAATCATAGGAAAAACAATTAAAAACAGAAATATCATGAAACCACAACCAAACGTTTTGGTAACCGGTTTATCGGCCGAGCAATACCAGCACCTGGGAAATGTCACTCATCAACCTCTTATTGAGATTGTACCCATAGAAATGCCTTGTGATTTCTTCAAATTCATAAAATATATTTATAACTATAAGTACATCGTTTTTACCAGTCGCAATGCGGTACATCATTTTATGCACTGGCTAAGCGATGTTGGCTCGGATGCGAAAGCGCTCGAATCGGGTTTTATTGTCTCCATTGGTGCAGTTACTACTGCTGAACTCCAAAAGCATGGTATTACGCCGCACCTTACTCCGGCAATCGATTCGTCCACCGGCATTATTAAGTTATTTCGTTCCAAAGGAATAACGGGCGAAGAGGTTTTAATCCCCCGGTCGGACATTGCCCTCAATATCCTTCCCGATGGGCTTCGGGCGCTTGGAAATAATGTGCATGTAATTACTGTTTATTATACCCAACCGGTTACGAAACTCGAAAAAGTCGACTTAAAAAAATACGACATCCTAGTTTTTACCTCTCCATCGGGTGTAAAGAGTTTTTTAAAACATTACGGCGAAGTGCCTTACCATATTAAAGTAATCACCCGGGGAGAACAAACACAGGAAGCTTATGAACGAAATTCAGCCTTATACATCTAAAAATATGTCATTTAAACGATTCAGACCTTTGAGGAAGGATGCCCAAACAAGAGATCTCCTGGTAGAAGTACAATTAAGTCCGGAAGACTTTATACTCCCATACTTTGTGGTAGAAGGCAAAGGAATTCGAAACGAAATTGGCTCGCTGAAAGATGTCTATCACTTGTCGGTCGATTCCATTCTGAAAGAAATAGAAGAACCCATAAAACTCGGGATCAACAAATTTCTACTCTTTGGCGTTGTGGAAGATTTCCGAAAAGATGAAACGGGTTCCTTTTCGACTTCGCCTGAAAATCCGGTAAACAAAGCAATTCAGGAAATTAAAAAGGTTTATCCTGCTATTACAATCATTACCGATGTTTGCCTATGCGCCTATACATCGCATGGGCATTGCGGTGTTTTAGTCGGGGAACAGGTCGAAAATGATAAGACCTTACCAATCCTTGCCGAAATGGCCCTATCGAATGCAAAAGCAGGTGCCAATATCATTGCCCCTTCGGCCATGATGGACGGACAAGTTTGGGCCATCCGGCAATTACTGGATAAAAATGGATTCACCGGAGTAAAAATTCTGTCGTACTCCGCTAAATATTCATCAGGGCTCTATGGTCCCTTCCGGGGCGCGGCAAATTCGAAACCTGCCTTTGGCGACCGCAAGACTTACCAGATGGATTACCGGGTAGCGAGTCAGGCAATAGAGGAAATGGAGGCAGATTTAGACGAAGGTGCAGATTACCTTATGGTAAAACCGGCACATACCTATTTAGATATAATTAGTAAAGCCCATACTAAATACCCCGAAGTTACTTTGGCTGCATACCACGTTTCGGGTGAGTATATGATGCTGAAATCGGCAGCTCTAGCAGGTATTGTAGAAGAAAAACATGCCGTACTTGAGGTTTTTACAGCAATACGCCGTGCCGGCGCAAACTGGATTATTAGTTATTATGCTCCTTTTGTTGCTAAATTATTAAAATCATGAACTTTCAATTATCCGAAGAAGCGTATAAAGATTCCTCCAGGCTGTTGCCCGGAGGTGTAAACAGTCCGGTCCGGTCGTTTAAAAGTATTGGCATTTCGCCCTTGTTTATTGAGAAAGCGAACGGGTCTAACCTGACCGATATTGATGGAAATACCTTTATTGACTACTGCCTCTCCTGGGGTGTAGGAATATTGGGACATGCACATCCAAAAATCAGGGAAGCTGCTCATTTGGCGGTTGAAAATGGCTCAAGCTATGGCGCTCCAACTTTACTCGAAACCGAATTGGCATCGCTGATTTGCCAATCAACTTCTTCCATCCAAAAAGTTCGGCTGGTAAGTTCAGGTACCGAAGCAGTAATGAGTGCCATACGACTTGCCAGAGCCTTTACCGGCCGGGATATAATTATAAAATTCGATGGTTGCTACCACGGTCATTCTGATATGTTACTGGTGCAGGCTGGTTCGGGTTTGGCTGGACAGGTAAATTCTTCGAGCAAAGGAGTGCCGGTAACTGTGGTGAATAATACCGTGAGTATTCCTTTCAATAATCCAAAGGCATTGCAGCACGTATTTGAGAAATATAACGATCAGATTGCTGCATTAATTATTGAGCCAATCCCAGCAAATATGGGAGTGGTAATACCTTCGGACGGTTATTTGGAGTTTATCCGCCACATTACCAAACAATATGGCACCTTACTTATTTTCGACGAAGTAATAACCGGTTTTCGGTTTTGCTTTGGGGGAGTCCAAAAACTTTTGGGAATTCATCCCGACATCACTGTTTTTGGCAAGATCATAGGAGGAGGACTTCCGGTAGGAGCTTATGGCGCTAATGCCGAAATAATGGGACTGATTGCCCCGGATGGGCCGGTTTATCAGGCAGGAACCTTGTCGGGAAATCCTGTAGCTGTTTCTGCGGGAATTGCAGCTTTAACGCTGCTTAAAGATGAATCAATATATCAATCGATTGAAGAGAAATCAAAAGATTTTTTTTATCAGTTGGCATCAATTTGCTCCAAAAATGGATTAATGCTCAACGGTTTTAAAAATATGTTTACTCCCTATTTTTCAAAGAATCCGGTTACAGATTATACATCATCTCAAAAAGCCAACCATGAAGCTTTTAGTCGGTTTTATATTCAGTTGCTTCATCAGGGGATATACTTATCGCCTTCGGGGTACGAGGCAAATTTTATATCGGCTGCCCATAGTAAAGCCGATTTGGAGAATACATTAGATAGAATAGAACTTGTTCTGAAGAATAATTAAACAGTAAAATTTTAGGATAGAATGGAGAATCAAAATTTAAAAGAACTGTTACCCATTACAGCAGGACAGCAGGAACTGGCTCAAAAACTTATTAATGAGTTTCAGGATTCGCAATTATTGTGGTTTAGTGGGTTTTTAGCTGGATATGTTAGCGCCAATCAAAAAGTAAATGCAACAAAACCAAATGGTGCAATAGCCGAGGTTCAGCTACCTCTCTTATCCCCCAATAACAATGGTTTAAGTGGATCTTCTCATCTAAAGGGGCAGGAAACAAAATCCATTACTGTTTTATTTGGTACCCGCACCGGGAATAGCCGAAAAGCAGCAGAATTGCTTCAACTCAAAGCCTCCGAAAAGGGTATTAAAACTTCTTTGGTGGATATGAGCGAATACAATACCAAAAATCTGAAAAACGAAACAAATCTGGTTGTAATTGTAAGCACGCATGGTGAAGGAGAACCTCCCCTGGCTGCCGAAGAATTTTACGCTTTTCTGCATGGCAGCCGTGTTCCGAAGTTAGAGAATTTGAACTATTCTGTACTTGCCCTGGGAGATAAAAGTTATGCCCAATACTGCAAAACAGGAGCCGATATTGATAAAAAACTGACCGACCTGGGAGCAAAAAGAATCGTAGAACGCCACGATTGCGATGTCGATTTTTTACCTGTTGCAAATAATTGGGTAAATCTAGTCATTGAAAAATCTGTTGAATTGCAGGGAGCAACTATTGTTCCTTCATTAAATGGCGCACCTTCCTCAACTGCTTCATCACAATATAGCCGCAGCAATCCTTTTCCGGCAAAAGTGCTCGAAAAAATAAAACTCAATGGTCGTGGTTCAGCCAAAGAAACGTTTCACCTGGAATTATCGCTCGAAGGTTCCGGCCTGACGTATCAACCTGGGGATGCCCTGGGTGTTTATCCGGTAAATTCCGACAAACTGGTAAACGATCTTCTTATGCTTACAAATTTGAATGGAAAGGAAACGGTCTCCACACCATACGGTACAGAAGATTTTAAGACTGCCTTACAATATCATTTCGAGATTGGCATATTGAGCCGTGATACCATAGATAAACATAACAGTCGCATAAATAATTCAGAATTAAGCGCAATCCTGGCCGATAATACCAAACTTGCCGAATTCACATTTGGTGCGGATGTTTTAGATCTGTTAAAGGCCTATCCCTATACTTACGATGCACCTGGACTGGTTGCCATTCTTCGAAATCTTCAACCCCGCCTGTATTCCATTTCTTCCTCCTTTGAAGCATATCCCGGCGAAGTGCATCTAACCGTGGGGGCATTGCGTTATTCCCAGCGCGAACGCAATAAAAATGGTACCTGCTCCACCTACCTTACAGATTATGCAAATACCGGAGATTCATTAAGGGTTTACATTGAAACCAATGAAGGATTCCGCCTTCCGAAAGATTCTTCTACCCCAATCATTATGTTAGGCCCAGGAACCGGTGTGGCGCCTTTTAGAGCCTTTACACAACATCGGGTTGAAACGGGGGCCAAAGGCAAAAACTGGTTGCTTTTTGGCGACCAGCATTTTACTACCGATTTCCTGTACCAGACTGAATGGCTCGATTACAAGAAAAAAGGACATCTCACCAATTTATCGGTAGCTTTTTCGCGCGATAGTAAGAAGAAAGTATATGTTCAGCATAAACTAAAGGAAAATGCCAAGGAACTGGTTAAATGGCTTGACGATGGTGCATATATATACGTATGCGGCGACATGAAGCATATGGCCAAAGATGTGTTGAATACTTTTGTTGAAGTTATTGCGCAGGAAAAACAAGTAGATATGGAACAAGCCAAAGAATTAGTTCAAAACCTGCGAAAACAAAAGCGATATCAGGAGGATGTGTATTAACTCTTCCCTGAGAGCTGAGCATAGTTTCTAACTAAGCTCTACTATCGAAACCACAGTTAGAAAATTAAAAACTTAAAAATATGGAACCCCAAAAGCCTATATTATCGGAAGTAGAAATTATAAAAGAAAAAAGCAATTATCTGCGGGGAACCCTCGCAAAAAGTCTTACAGAAGAAACTTCAGGTGCTCTTTTGAGCGAGGATATTAACCTGATAAAGTTTCATGGTACCTACCAGCAAAACGATCGCGACCTCGATACCGAGCGTAAAAAACAAAAGTTGGAACCCCTCTATTCGTTTATGATTCGGGTGAGAGTACCCGGAGGAATTGCTTCTCCGGCGCAATATCTGCAAATGGACCGGTTGAGCGACCTCTATGCCAATGGAACCATAAAGGTTACCACTCGTCAGGCGTTTCAACTGCATGGCATTCTGAAACGAAACCTGAAAACCACTATCCAGCGAATTAACAATTACCTGATGGACACCATTGCAGCTTGCGGAGACGTGAACCGGAATGTAATGTGTAATCCAAATCCATACGAATCGCCCATTCATGCGCAGGTTTACGAAACTGCCAAGGCGATGAGCCAATATTTTACGCCAAAAACCAATGCCTATTTCGAAATTTGGCTCAATAACGATCTTCATTATACCTCCCCAAAAGAGGACGAAGAACCCATCTATGGAAAAACCTATCTTCCCCGTAAATTTAAAATGGCTTTTGCCATCCCTCCATATAACAATACCGATATTTATTCGAACGACCTGGGGTTTGTTGCCATCGAAGAAAATGGGAAACTCCTGGGCTTCAATATTTATGCAGGCGGCGGGATGGGAAGCACATTTGGTGCTCCTGAAACCTATCCAAGGTTGGCCAGTTCGTTGGGATTCACTCCCGCTGAAAAAGCGATTGAGGTAGCCGAGCAAATTATAAAAATACAGCGCGACAATGGCAATCGTGAGAACCGTAAACTTTCGCGCTTAAAATACACCATCGACCGATTGGGATTAGATTGGTTTAAAACCGAACTCAACTCGAGGTTAGGATGGAATATGGAGCCCGAGAAACCTTTTGAATTCAAGCAATCGGGCGACCGCTACGGATGGAAAAAAGGCAACAACAAGCGTTGGAGCCTCACTTTATTTATTGAAGGCGGAAGAATTCGTGACACAGCCGAAAGCAAGTTAAGAACTGCCCTGCGCGAAGCTATTCAGATGACTGATGGCGATGTTCGGTTAACACCGAATCAAAACCTCATATTGGCCAATATCTCGGACGATGCCAAACCTTTTATCGAAGGAATCCTCAAAAAATATGGTGTACTTTCCGAAACCAGGCATTCGGGACTTCGTCTCAACGGATTGGCTTGTGCTGCTTTGCCACTTTGCTCACTGGCTTTTGCTGAAGGGGAACGTTATTTACCGACTTTAATTGATAAAATCGATCCTATCCTGGAAGAATTTGGTTTAAGAGACGATGAAATAATTATCCGCATGACAGGCTGCCCTAATGGATGTGCCCGCCCATTTCTCGGAGAAATAGGTTTAATAGGTCGTGCCCCCGGAAAATATAATCTGTATTTAGGGGCAAGTTTCACCGGAGACCGCCTTAACAAACTCTATAAGGAAATGCTCGATGAACCTGCTATTTTAGCAGAACTGCGAAATTTGTTTGAAGCCTATTCAAAGAACAGGTTAATAAATGAGAAGTTTGGGGATTTTGTAATGCGGACAGAGGTAATTAAATAATTTACCCTTTATAGTAAGCAGCTAGCGGGCGTTTTGAGAACGAGCTAGCTGCCACTTTATAAATAATTCCATTAATTCTACTTTAATTGATGTGGAGTTGATGTCATCCGAATGGGATTCTATTTAATTGATTAATAATATAATCTTCTACCGACATATCATCTTTATGAGATTAAAAAATGTCGTTGGCATAATATGTCGGTTGAAAATATGCCTCGAAATGCAGTGAATAATCCCATAGGGATGGCATGTCGGTAATTTGTAATCTTGGCATTAACCAATAAAATAATTTCCTATATTTGATTATGGAACGTCGCGATTACCTGATAACGCAAATTCAACAGCTTGGCCGTTTTCTCCGAACAGTGATTGAAAAACTTTTGGGAAGATCGGCTCAGCTTGATCTGGAAACAGAGATGAGTTATATGAATGAAAGTTTCAGGGAAAAGTGCGGTTTTGATATATTGCTGCTCGCGAATCCTGATTTTGAACTCCTCAAAGACGAATTAATTTCCAACAATACCTATAATGCCGAAAACTTAGAACTACTGGCAGATTTTATGGTAATTTTAGCAAACAAAAGCGATAATGCCCCGGTTACCATGCAGGCCCGGTTAAAATACAATGCTATTAGCCTGTATGAGCACATCGATGTTATCCAAAAAGCCTATTCCATTGACAGGCAGATCAAAATCGAAGAAATTAAAAGTACATTAGCATAATTACTTGTGATTTCCTTCCAAAAATCATCCTATTTCAACACCATAATTTAATATCTTTGTCCCCCGAAAATTATCAAGTGATTTTGGTTTCCTTCTTAAATCAAATTGCTTTATTTTATTCATATAATAGTCAATGTCATTTAGTTTAGAAATTGAATAATAAATTCACACTTCGACTCCGCTCAGTGTGACATTAGTGCCAGTCAGGCTGAGCGGAGTCGAAGCCTTAATCTTAACTAAACGACATTGATATAAAAGTTTATATTAATCTATAAGTTTACATCGGAAATGGAGAATAAGCTACTTATCGATATCATTCGGAAAAACATTCAAAAATATGGTAATCGGGATGCATTATATTTTCAGGATAATTCAAAAGCTTGGAAACCTATCAGTTGGAACGAATTTGGAGATTATATCGACCAGGCATCTAATGCTTTGCTGGAATTAAATGTTGCGCCTGGAGAGCGAATTGCTATTATTTCGCGTAACATGCCCGAATGGACAATTGCTGACTATGCCATTCAAAATATTGCAGCTGTATCGGTTCCGCTTTTCTCTACCACATCCGAATCTCAGGCTGCTTACATTATACAGGAGACAGAATGCTCTGTTATTTTTGTCGGAGAACAGGAGCAATACGATATTGCGATTGCTATTGCCCAAAAAGTATCTCTTATTAAAAAAATAATTGTCTTTGATTCTGCTGTTACCCTTTCTCCTAATACTCCATCTCTATATTTTTCAGACTTTTTATCCTCGGGAAAACAATTCAGGTTTGCCGCTGAAATAGAAAAACGTCATTCCGTGCTAAAATCGGGCGATTTATATACGATCATTTATACTTCGGGAACATCAGGCGAACAAAAGGGAGTGATGCTTCATTATTCCAATCTTTTAGAATGTGTTAAAACCCATCAGGAACGATTGGATGTGAATGATAACGATGTTTCCTTAGCCTTTTTACCTTTAAGTCATGTATTTGAACGGGGTTGGTCCACTGTGGCATTGAGCCTGGGTATGACTGTTTATTATCTTCGTAATCCCAAAGCAGTAATTGAAGTCATTAAAGATGTGAAGCCAACCATAATGTGTGCTGTTCCTCGGTTTTTTGAAAAAACTTATGCCGGTATTACAAATGCCATTGAGAATTCATCATTTATTAAACGATGGATCTTCAATTGGGGAATCCGGATTGGAGCGAGACGCACAGAATATTCACGGATTGGGAAACCAACCCCTGCGATTTTAAATTTTGCTTATCGTATTGCTGACCGGTTGGTGTTTGCAAAAGGTAGGCAGGTGTTGGGGGGTAAAATCAAATTTATGCCTTGCGCAGGAGCTGCTTTATCAGAAGATATTGTTCGCTTTTTTCACTATGTTGGTTTAAACGTCACCTATGGCTATGGCTTAACAGAAACAACAGCAACGGTGTCGTGCTTTACCCGCGAGCACTTTAAATTTGGATCGGTAGGGAAAATCATGCCTGGTTTGGAAGTAAAAATTGGGGAGAACGAAGAGATACTGGTGAAAGGCGCTACGGTAATGAGCGGATATTATAAAAAACCGGAGGCTACTGCTGCTGTGATGAAAGATGGTTGGTTTAGTACCGGTGATGCCGGATGGATTGATGAAGATGGTTGCATCTATTTGAAAGACCGTATTAAAGACATAATGAAAACATCGTCGGGTAAATATATCGCCCCACAAATGTTAGAAACCTTGATTGGAAAAGATAAATATATTGAGCATATTGCCATTATTGGCAACGAACGAAAATATGTAACAGCGCTTATTGTTCCTTCTTTCGACATATTGTATGAATATGCCCATAAGCAACACATAGTATTTGAAGATCGTACAGAATTACTTCGGAATGAGAAGATTATAGCCTTATTTCACGAAATAGTCCAAACTGCCCAAAAGGAATTATCCTCATTTGAACAGGTAAAAAAAATTACTTTGTTGGCGGAAGACTTTACTATACCTGGCGGAGAATTAACTTCCACGCTAAAAATTCGACGAAAAATAATTAGCGAAAAATATAAGGCTGAAATTGACAAGATGTATCCTGTTAATTAATTTCGGATTCAGCAATACTTGTTTTTAAGGGCCTAATGTCGCTCCGTTTTCTTTTCCAACGCCGGTGAGACCATAACCAATACGCTGGCTCGGCTCTTATTACCTCCTCCAGCTTTTGCATGTAAAGCCTGGTAACCTCTCCATCGGGCAAATTTATTGGAGAATCGGTAAGTTTAGTAAAGTGTATTTCGTAGTAGCCTCTTTTTACACGCTGAATATCAATATAAACTACCGGTAAATTGTACAAGCGGGCATAATTTTCAGGGCCATGAATACAAGCAGTATCCTGGTTTAAAAAGTTAAACCAATAGCTCTTTCTTAAATTCGAGGGACTTTGATCGGCGACCATAAAATATGCCACTACATTTTCTTTGTAATGACTAAATGTATAAAAGGTTTCGCCAATTGACACCATATGACAATTAAACGTTTCCCGATATTTAATCATGTATTTATCTATAATCTTATTGTTAAAAGGTTTATAAAAAACAACCATAGGGCTTTGCACCTGATTTGCACCTGAAAAGGCTCCCCACTCCCAATTACCATAATGAGCAGCTACGCATATTACACTTCTGTTAGTTGCCAGAATGTTATTCAGGACTTCCGGGTTAATATATTTATGCCTTTTTTCAACCTGACTCCGTGTGAGCGACATACCCTTCAAACTTTCGAAGAAAAGATCGGTTAAAAACCGGTAATACCGTTTTGCCAACGTTGTTATCTCTTTTTGTGATTTATCAGGAAAAGAGTTCTTTAGGTTAGAATACACAATCTTTTTTCTGTAACCAAGCAGGTAATAATTTATTAAATATACAAAGTCCGAAAGAATATATAAAACCCTGAATGGCATTATATAAACAGTTAATATAGTAAATCTCAAAAGGATATAAGCAACATATTGCATAGTAACTTGCTGAAATAGTAAATAATCTGGTTCAATTTGTAAAAATAATAAAGTTAAAGGCTTATTATTCTAATAAAAGCAAAAATGCCATCTCAAAAATGAAATGGCATCTATTATTTAGTAATCAAAAATTAATATTTTCGGTCGCGACGCCTTGGTTTGTCTCCTGAAGGGCGATCTCCACCAAAAGAACGTTTTCCACTATATGAGCGGTCACCCCCACTGCTTGATCTGCTCGCTCCACTTGGTCTGTCGCCGCCATAGGATCGCTCACTTCCATACTCTCTACGTTTGAATTCACGTGGCTCACCACCATATTCACGTGATCTTTCAACAAAAACACGCCTTCCGTTTAGTTCTATTCCTTTAAAAGCCTTAAAAATTGTATCTACTTGAGAACTTTCAATTTCGAATAAGGTAAATGATTTTTGAATATCAGCTTTCCCAATAACAATGCTTCTATCGCGGGTTTGATCGTTAATCATTCCAATTAATTCGCGCGGATTAAAGCCATCCATTTTTCCAAGGTTAATTCTTAACAGGGTAAACCCCTGAGCAGCCTGGTTTCGGGGAGAACCTTCGCGACGTTCGGAATTCGCTGAAACGTTAATATCCGTGGCATTTTTATAATATTCGAGAAAACGGTTAAATTCAGTAGAAACAAATTTCTTGATCAGCTCTTCGCGCGTAAGCACTTCCAGTTTTTTATAAACAACCGGCAAAAACTCAGCAATTTGCGATTCATTTACTTCTACTGTTTCCATACGGTCTATCAGACACAACATCTGTTTCTCACAAATTTCTTTTCCGGAAGGAACAAGTTTATGCTCAAACTTTTGTTTGATCATTTTTTCGATTTGTGCTAAACGGAATTTCTCTTTTGTATGACAAATTGATATGGAAATACCACTCTTTCCTGCACGACCGGTACGGCCACTGCGATGGGTGTATATCTCCACGTCGTCCGGAAGGTTGTAATTAATTACATGTGTGAGGTCATCCACATCCAGTCCGCGGGCAGCAACATCAGTAGCAACCAGCATCTGGATATTTTTTAACCGGAAACGCTGCATCACGTAATCGCGCTGTTGTTGCGACAAATCTCCGTGCAATGCATCTGCACTGTATCCGTCTTTCATCAGTTTTTCAGCAACATCTTTCGTTTCCTGACGGGTCCGGCAAAAGATGATTCCATAAATATCCGGGAAAAAGTCGGCAATACGCTTAAGCGCCATATACCGATCGGATGCATGAACCACATAATAATGATGCTTTACATTTTCGGCACCGGCATTTTTAGTTCCTACAGTAATTTCCTGGGTTTCCTTCATATACTTGGCAGCAATGTTGGCAATTTCCCTTGGCATTGTTGCTGAAAACAGAAGCGTGCGACGTGTGGAGGGAACCATTTCGAGAATGGTATTTAATTCTTCCTGAAAGCCCATGTTGAGCATTTCATCGGCCTCATCCAACACTACAGTATGAATATCGTTAAGGTTTACCTTTTTGCGACGGATTAAATCGTTCATTCTACCAGGAGTAGCAGCAATTACCTGAGCTCCCTGTTTTAACTGCTTAATTTGAGTTTCGATACTTGCACCTCCATAAACAGCTACAATCTCTAACCCAATGATATATTTCCCGTAATTATTCAGGTCATTCGCAATTTGAAGGCATAATTCGCGGGTTGGGCAAAGAATTATTACCTGAGGATTTTTATTCTTTTCGTCGATATTACTTATGAGCGGTAGCCCAAAAGCGGCAGTTTTCCCGGTTCCAGTTTGTGCAAGGGCAATAATGTCGCGGTTGCTTTGTAATATTACAGGAATTACCTGCTGTTGAACAGGCATAGGTTTTTCGTATCCAAGTTCAGTAATTGCTTTTAGGAGCTCCGATCGGATACCGATTTCTTCAAATGTTTCAATCATTATTTTGTTATTGGTTTATATCGAGCTCCGATCCTGCTTATTGGTAACTACTTCGTTTTCAACTTTACTCTATCAAAAATCGCTGCTCAAAATTAGGCGGCAAAGGTACGGAAATGTTTTTAATAACCAATTTAAAATAAGGAAGTAATAAATTTCAGAATCTGCAATCACGACTATATATATCGGTAAATACAATATCTTATCATGTTATAACGATAAGAAATTTTAAAATACAGAATTTAACACAAAGATTTCCTGTAAATTCTATTTTCAGATCTTAGGTGAAAAGATTGAGCGCATTAAAAAATATGCAACCCGATATGTTCAAAAAGAAAGCCTTAGAAAAAGCACTATGCTGGCCGTGCCTGCGCTTGTGTGTTAAATTCATGAACAAGTTGCCTTACTTTATGTTTACGGCGAAATAATTCGGGTAAAAACGAGAATATGGCAGCAACAATCAGGTTAATCAACATAAGCCGAAAAATTCCCAGTGATTGTAGACTAAGCACCAAGGCAATAAATACGATATTGGCAGAGACAATACGTATAGTTGCTCCCATATGCGTATATCCCATTTTTAACAATAAATGGTGAACATGGTTCTTATCCGGGCGGAATGGAGACTGCTTGCGGGCTATACGAATTATAAATACCCGAAGGGTATCGAACAAGGGTACTATTAATATTCCAAATGAAACAGCAGGAGCTGCCATAATTGCATATGGGCCATAATAACCAGCATTCAATTCATTAAATTTTACGACAATTACGCTCATAAACAAACCTAAGAGCAATGAACCCGTATCGCCCATAAAAATCTTATTCGTTTTGCTATACACGTTAAATTTAAAAAATGCTAACAATGCCCCGGCAACAGTTGCCGAAAGAATTGCATATTGAATATTATTGACCAAATAAAACCAGATTCCAAAAAAAGCAGCCAAAATAATCCCTATTCCGGATGCTAAACCATCAATTCCATCAATTAAATTAAACCCGTTAATAATAACTATAAAAACAAAACTGGTTAAAAGAATACTAGCAATATATGGTATTTCGTGAACCCCTAAAAATCCATGAAGACTGGTTAACCTTAAATTCCCTAAAACCACAACAACGATTATAGCAACTATTTCTCCGTATAGTTTCTTAGCAGGAGCAATAACTAATATATCATCTTTAATACCAATAAAAAAGACAATTACCATGGCCACCAAAATCAACCTGAATTCTATAGTACTCGCAAAATCCCCGAAAATCCCCAAGGAGATAGCAGTGCCCGCAAAAATTGCCATTCCTCCAAGGTTTGGTATTGCCTGGTGATGACTTTTTCGTCTGCCAGGTTCATCGTAAAGTCTTTTTAATTGAGCAACTTTTACAATTGAAGGGATTGAACTAAAAACGATTACCAGTGAAACTACAAAACTTAAAGCAATAGAAAATTCAGGAGGTATGCTAAACATAACTTTGGGGTTTTTATTAATAACTGTTTTTGTGGAATGCTACAAAAATCTTTAACCTGAAAATCTTACATCATTTTTCTATCTCTCAGATAATATGCATATTCCTTAAATAAACAATTTTATTATATCAAATTTAACTAATTTTTTATTTAGTTGGTGCTTGTCAGATATTAAAAAGTTATATGAATTGTTATAAAAAAGTTGGATATAAAATTGATATTCAAGTAATTTTTGATTATTTTAAAGACAAAGATCTCAATTTAGTCGGGAAAACCAACTATAACTTGAAAGGACAAGAAATTGACTCAAACCAAAAAACAATCATTGTCATATAAAAAACTGAAATTCCATTGAATTATTTTTATACCGATTATTAATAAAATAATTTATTCCCTTCTAATCGGGTTTGATAATCCTGAATTATTGCTTTCAATTGCCGCTCTAATTTATTCATAATAACTGGTTCAAATTCTAATAAATTATTTTTAAGCTGTTTATCAATTGGGTATTTGAATAACCCAAGGCATTTATCTCCATCAAAACTAAGTAAATAACTATCCTTAAAAAAGTAATATATTCCCCCTAAATAGCTGATAGAATAGGGCTCCCTATTTAACGCAAACACGCTGTTACCATAAGCCAGAAATGTATCTTTTATTCCCAGGTACTGAATTAATGAAGGCATAATATCTGTTTGCTGAGCAATATCTTGTCTACGACCCTTTAACGTATCATTTTCAGGATGATAAAAAGCGATTGGAATACGATACATCCCAACCGGATTATTGTATTCCTGGTCGATTACTTTAGCTGTATGGTCAGCCACAATAACAAATAAGGTATTATTAAACCAGTTTTGCTGCCGGGCTAGTTTAAAAAATTCGCGCAAAGCATAATCCGAATAGCGAATCGATCGTAATTGAGGTTCTTCATTTGCTGGAATTATTTTATCGTATTTAGAAGGAACTTTATAAGGATGATGAGATGACAGAGTAAACACGGTCGATAAGAAAGGTGTTTTAAGGTCATTATTTTTAAGGGCAACATATTGGAGAAATTCTTCATCAAAAACTCCCCAGCTCCCATCAGATGCCTCTGGTCCATTATATTCGTTCATGCCAAAATAGTTTTTTATTCCGGCAACTTTCGAAAACTCATCAAACCCCATTGTCCCATTTCTTCCACCATGAAAAAAGGCAGTAGAATAGCCATGATTCTGCAAAATACCGGGTAATGCTATCAGCCTGTTCCCTGCAAAATGCGAAGAAATATACGTATTATCGGTAATAGAAGGTAAACTAGCCAAAACTGCCGGTATTGCTTCAATAGATTGCCGACAGTTGGCAAATGCATTCTCGAAAAGAAGGGATTGGCTTAAAAGCGAATCTAAAAACGGGGTGTA
>JAIFLU010000301.1 GCA_020048915.1 Bacteroidota bacterium
CAATTATCATCAATTACATTCTTCCATTTTCAAATACCATTTTGACTCATTATTCAATTATGGGATTAAAATATGTGGAGATGAAGAATTGGTTAAAGATTGTATTCAGGAGTTGTTTTTCAGGATGTGGAAGAATAATATCGATTTTTCGACTGTAACCTATCTTAAAGCCTACCTTTTTAAAGGCTTACGCAGGCAAATTCTGAATTCACTGGAACTTAAGTATAACCGGTTGGATAGAACAGAAGTTGAAGATTATATTAGTTTAGAATTCTCTCCCGAAGACTATTTTATAAAAAATCAGGATGAAGAAGAATTACGCTCACAAATTTTGCATGCTTTAAACAATCTCCCTCCTAAACAGCGAGAAGCAATTTATCTCCGATATTTTGAAGAGTTGGAATACGATGAAATAGCCGAAATAATGCATATAAATTACCAATCGGTAAAAAATAATGTGCACCGGGGGCTGGATACATTAAGAGATTCTTTGTCAATAATTCTTTTTTTACAGCTATTTTGGATTTTTTTCAATAAAAATTAAAATAACTGAGTTTGGGTGAGTACGGATTTAAACAATCCTTGTCTTTATGTTCAGATAGCATAAAATCTTTACATGAATACAAAAAATTACCTACTGGATGAATTTATTTTAAATGAGTCATTTCAGCGCTTTGTGCTCAACAAGAGTGCTGAGGATGTTGTTTATTGGGAATCATGGATCGCCAATAATCCTGATTCATCTGAAACGGTTACTAACGCTCATGAAATTATCACATTTATAGCGTCCCGAAAAGTACTTCCCAAAAATCAACTAATCAGTGAACAGGTATATGAACGTTTACAAAGACAGATTCATGCCGAAATGGCTTATGCCACCAAGCAATCGCGTAAAATTAATATACATTATTATTGGTATGCAGCCTCCATCATCATTTTAATTGGTTTAGCATTTTTCTATAAGCATTATTTTCCTTCTCAATCTGAACTCTCGGGGCAATATTTAGAGGTAACTGTTCTCAAAGGACAACGCAGCCAATTATTATTACCAGATGGAACCCAGGTGTGGCTTAATTCCGGTTCCATTTTTAAATACCCTGTTAACTTTCTGAAGCAAGGGCGCAATGTTTATATAGAAGGGGAAGCATTTTTTAATGTAACACATAAAAAAAACAACCTTCCTTTTATTGTTCACCTAAAAGAAAAGCTTTCTATAAAAGTGTTGGGTACTGAATTCAATGTAAAATCGTATGCTGAAGATAAAATTATCGAAACTACCCTTGTGAAAGGTCAAATCAAATTGATAAAGGAAGATGCAAGTAATAAAATAATCAGTGAACTTAATATAAAACCCAATGAAAAAGCTATCTATCAAAAAAGGAATAAACAAATCATCATTACATCTTTAATATCAGTTAAAGAGGATAAAATACGAAGTACTCATTCTGCTAATATTGAAGCATCAAAAGCTGATATTAAAGAAATTGATGATGTAGAAATAATCACCTCCTGGAAAAATGAAGAATTGGTTTTTCAAGATGAAACTTTTGAAGATATAGGAGTAAAAATGGAGCGGTGGTTTGGACTCAAAATAACCATTACTGATGAGAACCTTAAAAAAGAGCGTTTTACAGGTAAGTTTGCTAACAAAGAAACTATTTATCAGATTCTTGATATTTTCAATCGGTCTGAACCTATTCAATACAATTCAAAAAATAAGGAAATAATTATTTCAAAAAAGAGTAAAAAACATTAAAACCCGCTGCCTATGATATAAATTCCAGTAAATAAAAACGGGTAATGCTGTAACACTACCCGTTAAAAATGTTTGAAAGTTAACTACATGTTGCGGTTTCATTCGACCGAAAGAGCAACATAATTTATAAACTATCTAATACAAAACTATGAAAAAATTCAAGTGGTGGGTGCCAAACTATGCCCCAAATTTTATAAAAATGTTGAGAATTATGAAACTAACTACCTTCTTAATATTTATTGGTGTTTTAAGTGTTTTTGCGGAAGGAATTTATTCGCAGGAAGCAAAAATTTCGGTGGACATTCGTAATGGTTCATTAGTTGATTTGTTTAATGCCATTGAAAAAAATACTGAATTCAAGATTTTCTATAAATCAAGCCTAATTAACGAATCACAAAAAATTACCCTGGAAGCAAATCAAAAACCTGTTTCCGACTTGCTTAATATTGCCCTCACAGGGAAAAACCTATCATTTGACCTGGTAGATAAAGTGATTGTAATTACTCCAACTGAAATGGTACTTCAACAACAAAAAATAACCGGAACAGTTACCGATGCTTCTAATGGTGAGCCATTGCCGGGAGTAAACATTACAATTCAGGGTACTACTGTTGGTACTGTTTCGGATATAAATGGAAAATATTCTGTTGATGTAGCCGATGTAAATGCTATTCTTGTGTTTTCATTTGTTGGGTATATTTCTGAGAATATTTCTGTTAACGGTAAGTCAGCGATCAATGTCAGCATGGTAGCCGATATTAAATCGCTCGAAGAAGTAGTGGTAATTGGTTACGGATCGCGCTCTAAAAGAGATGTAACAACGGCTATTTCGACTGTTTCATCCGATAAAATTGCAAAAGTAGTCCCATCATCTCCTGAATTGCTTATGCAAGGGCAAATGTCGGGTGTTCAAATTATTGGAAACCAAGGCAATCCAAATGCACGACCCACAGTTCGCATCCGGGGAACTAATACGTTTGGAATTGCCGATCCGTTATATGTGGTGGATGGAATTCCTATTAAAGAATACGGAGCAGGAATCGAAGGCGCAAGAGATCAATATTCTCGCGGTGGAATAAACATTATGGCAATGATTGACCCTAGCGATATCGAGTCTATTTCTGTATTGAAAGACGCTTCCTCGGCGGCTATTTATGGGGTTAGGGCATCGAATGGGGTTGTTTTAATCACAACTAAAAAAGGCAAAAAGGAAAAAGCAACGGTTAATTACTCCCAAAGGTTTGGTTTTCAAAATTTAAATAAGAAAATTGATTTATTAAATACGCAACAATATGTCGATTTTAATAATGCGCTATACGCTTCCGACCCAACATCTGATGGTTCAAGAAGTCCGCTAAATGATGTTTTCAAGCCAACCGATCCTAATTATTTGGGCAATTTACCAACTTACGATTGGCAGGATGCTGTAAAAAACAAAAATGCACTTACTCAGGATTATTCGGTAAATGTTTCTGGAGGAACTGAAAAGGCAGATTATTATATGTCTTTTGGATACTCTGATCAGGAAGGGGTATATATCGATAATAATATGAAGCGTTACAATGGTTCTATTAAGCTAAACATGAATATCAACAAATACCTTCGGGTAGGTATTAACTACAGGTTAAGCACTGCTAAAGGAAGGGACATGTCCTGGTACATAGGCTCGCTTATTAAAACTGCAATGACCCCTGTTTGTCAGCCTATATATGATCCCAATGGAATAAATGGGTTTGCAAAGGTTGTTAATGGCTACGATGATAAAGGTATCTGGAATAATAACGTATTGTATGGAAGCATGACCCGTTATAACATGCCGGGGCTCTTTTCACAATTAAATGGAGATAATACATCCCTGCGAAATATGGGGAATGCCTATATTGAATTAGAGCCAATTCAGGGTTTAAAACTTAGGGGCACCCTTAATGCTGACGCATTTGATAATACAATTAAAGGTGGGGCACAGTATATTTCTAATTATTTTAAGTATGATGGAGGAGATCCAAAAGCCAGAGCAGGAGAGGGGTCAGTAGGTGATTATGGCGTAAGGAGTACTAAAAACTTTAATATGATTGGTGAGTTTACTGCAAACTACATTAAATCGTTTGGCGAACATAACATCGATATACTTTTTAATGCCATGGCTCAAAACTTTGTTGTTGATTACATGGATGTAGGAACCGATTATGTTTCCAGCGCAAATCCCGATTTAATTAATCTTGGTGGTGAAAATAAATATACTCGTGCCGGAGGATTCAGACAACCTGGTGCTTTGCAGGGTTTTTTATTCAGAGGCGGGTATAACTATGCCAATAAATATTATTTCGATGCTACAGTGCGTCGCGACGGAAGTGCCCGTTTTGCACCGGAAAACCGTTGGGGTACTTTTCCAGCCGTTTCTGCCGCATGGCGACTTAGCGAAGAATCTTTTATGGAAAACCTTACATGGCTTAGCGATCTGAAGTTCCGAGCCGGTTGGGGGCAGCTAGGGAATCAGGAAGTAACTGACCTGGCTTACCTATCAACTATTAATACTGCTCCAACCTATGCCTGGGGAAATAACCCGACTCCAAGAACCGATAAACCTGGTACCATTGGGTTAGGATATACCAGTGCTGCTGCAGCTGTTTACGGAATGGCTAACCGCGATTTGCAATGGGAAAAGACCTCCACAATGAATATTGGTTTTGATGCTACCCTGTTTACTGGTCTAAACCTTTCTTTTGAGTATTATGATAAATATACAGATGGTATATTGCAAAAAGTATCGCTCCCACCATCAACGGGAGTAATAAATATGCCTGATGGTAATGTGGCAAAAGTTAGAAACAATGGTATTGAATTAAATGTAAATTATAGCCATAGCATTGGTGAGCTAAATTTTTCTTTAGGGGGTAACTTTACAACGGTTCGCAATCGGGTGGAAAAACTCTATGGTGGTATTCCAATGTGGAACATAGAAGAAGGTCAGTCATTGTTTTACATCCGTGGCTATAAAGTTGATGGAATGTTTCAATCGGATGAAGAGGCTCAGGAATGGATGAAGAATTATCAGGACGTAACATACCAATCGGCAAAAGTAAAAGGGGGTGATTTCTACTTTAGGGACATGCGGGGAGCTCCAAAACCTGAAGACATTGAAAAGGGCGTAAATAAATATTATTCCCCAATGGCTGATTCAATTGTTGATAGCTATGACCAGGTTTATTTAGGTAAATCAATTCCTGGTTTTTATTATGGGTTTAATATAAACGCAGACTATAAGGGGATTGACTTTACCGCTCAATTCACGGGAGTTGGCGATGTTCAGAAGGTAAATAATGTGAAATCAACTTTTGGCATGCCCTATGGTGAAGCAATGAACCATACCTCCGTAGTATTAAATGCATGGACACCTGATAATAAAACAAATGTACCACGAATGGTATGGCAAGACCCTGCCGGCAACTCCCGTTTTTCGGATTATATGGTAGAAAATGCTGGATATCTGAGATTGGCAAATATTCAACTTGGTTATACTTTACCCGAAGCTGTCTATGCCGGTACCAATAATATCCTGCGGAATGCCCGATTTTATGTGGGTTGCTCCAACCTCTTTACAATTACCAATTTCAAAGGGCTAGATCCTGAAGATGAATATAATCCGGCTCCTTTGATTTTATATACCGGACTCAACATAAAATTCTGATTGTTAACATTTAAATTACTGATTATGTTTACATATATAAAAAAGATTACCCTCCTATTATTGCTGGGAACTATTATATTACAATCGTGCGAGAAAGTGTTGGATGTTCCTCTGACTACTGAGTTGGAATCAACATATTTTGAGAATGAAAATCGTGTTCAGCGAGGAATTGGAGGTATATATGCCTCGATCCAGAACCTATACGGTGCAAACCTCGGGAGTCAGGTGAGCGCGAATGGCGAAACCTTACACCCTGCCTGGTTACTTCAGGGCGACGATTTAACAACCAGTGGCACTAGCAATGGAGCCTTTGAAGCATTTTCCGGTTTATCACCTTCCAATAGCAGGATTGGGGAAATTTGGGAAAAACTATATTTCATTAATAACCGTGCTAATTTTATGCTCGAAAAATTGGAAGATCCTGCTGTTATTAAAGTAATTCAAACACCAGGTCTTAAAGATAATAACCGCGGTGAGGCTCTGTTTCTTCGCGCTTGGGCTAAATATCGCCTTTGGGATATGTTCCGGAAAGCACCCTTGCTGAATGAAAGAATTGTTTCTATTGACAAAGCTACACTTAGCCCCACCAAAAATTTCGAATTATTGGATGCGGCGATAGCTGATTTAACTGAAGCGACATCTTTGTTACCCGATTCCTGGAACCAACAGAATAAAGGCAGGGTATTTAAAAACAGTGCATTTGGTTTATTAGTTAAATGCTATGTACTAAGAGCATGTTATGCTCAGCAATATGGAGGAAACCAAGCTGATGATTATGCCAAAGCAATTACCGCTTTTCAAAAAATAAGCGCAGAAAGTACAATTGATGGTGTTTCGTTTGGCGATAACTTTGATTACCGCAAAGAAAATAATTCGGAATCGTTGTTTGAATATCAGGCAAGCTGGGCGCAAAAACAAGATAATGCATGGCTCGACAATAATTTTGGAGGAGAATCTGGTGGAATGGGTGTTATGTATCATCAATTTGACAATCATTGGGGAAACTATGGTTGCGGCGGCGGTGTTATTGGGCCTTCACCCAAGTTAATTGCAAAGTTTGATTCTGGCGATCCGCGACGGGATGAGACATTTAAACTTGCAGAAAATGTAGATAATGTTAGTTGGAGCCTTTGGTGGTTAGGTTCAAAATGGGCCTTCTTTCAAGGGAATCAGTTTATAAAGTATATCAATGGAGAGCGAGGCAATGCTTACGAAACTACCTGGCAGTTACAATCGGGTAATAACCCCCGCCTCCTTCGTTTAGCCGATGTTAAGCTAGCAGTGGCCGAAGCGTATCTAAAAACGGGAGACATAACGAATGCAACAAAACAGGTGAATGATATCCGTAAACGTGCCAGATTTTCAACCCCCGATGGCATTGAATCAGCAGCTCCTGCTAATTATGGATCGGTAACAATCGAAAATATAATGGATGAGCGCTTGTTCGAGCTGGCTGGTGAAGAAGATTTTCGTTGGAGCGATCTTAAAAGGTGGCATGCAGCTGGGTATATTAACCTTGCAAACTGGACTGCGAACGATTTTGGGTATCCTTTTGATGCTAATCTTTTTGAGTTCGATGCTTCCAAGCATGTCCTATTTCCTATCCCAACATTGGAAATTGACAGCAACCCATTAATGAAAGCGGATGGGAATAACCCGGGGTATAATTAATTTTTTGCTTAGGGAGGTTGTTAACTAAAGCTTGGTACAATTTTAACTGGCGTATTTTCATAAGCATATTTTGCTTAATAATGCCTCAGCCTGCTCTATAACAAAGCGTTTTTTAAGCAACTTCCCTTTTGTAAAATTGGGATCAGGCTTCGATAACACTCATCCAGATCATTAAAAGTCAGTTGATTGTCACATTGAACAGAATCGAAATACGATAATTAACTGACTTTTTAAACAGGCTCATCTATAATTTTATATTGAATTTTAAAATGAAAATATTCAAAATAAAATACATTTCAATAGTTATACTTTTATGTATCAGTAGACAAAATTGCATTAATACCATGGAAATATTTAATTCTTGATATAATCTCTTTCTGGAAAAAAAATAACGAAGCTTTATTTAAAAGTCCTATGTCAAATCTTACCAAAGTAACAATTGGATTTTATGCCGGAAAAGTTGCGCTCCACCGAGAATTGTAGCTATTCTAATTGGATTAATAGGATAAGAATAGAATAAAACTGGCTATAATATTTCTAAAACACAAAATACTATGAAAAAGATCTTGCATTTTTTACAAATAGGATTTCTATTACTGGTGTTTCCAGCTATTTCCAGTGCTCAAAAATGGCAGGCAATTCCTTTGGTTTCTAATGCAATACAACAGGCTGGATTTACAGGAGGTGAAGGTTGCCAGGTTATTCAGTCGCTGGAAATAGATCATACAGACGGTTCATTTCTCCTTATGGGAACTGATGTTGGCGGGATTTACCGCAGCATTGATGGTGGTAAAAATTGGGCTCCATGCAATATTGGTTATTCTCCCCGGGGAAACGCAGGTTTTGCTATCGATCCGAATAATAATAAAAGGGCCCTAGCGGTTGGTGGTAATAGCATAAGCAACAATAGTCATGGTTTGTATTTGACAATTGATCAGGGTGCAAGCTGGAAACATGTTTTACCTGAAAGCAACTATCATGGTTACCGGAGTTTTTCCGATAAGGTGGAATTTGTCAAAGGAAGTTTTGATCAGAATCTTGGTTACTCTACAAAAGCATACTGGGCTAATCCAGCCGGAGGCATATTTCGATCAGACAATGGCGGATTAAACTGGAGCAAAGTTAACACCACTTATGGAAATTGTTTGTTAAAAGTACATCCCGAAAAAGGGGATGTTTATATTGCCAGCAAAGATGGTTTTTTTAAAAGCACTGATGGAGGACAAACTTTTACCAAGAAACTGACAGAAAATATAACCGATATGGACGTTATAGTTACCCGTGCAGATGAGGTTTACCTTACAACGGCAAATAAGTTGCTTAAGTCGACTGATGGTGGAGAAACATTTAACCAGGTTATAACCTCAACACTCCCAACTAATATAGTATCTGTAAATGTCAGTCCCGCCGATCCGAATTTTATGGTGTTGTGTTATAAAGAAAACGATTGGGGGGGGCCAATTTATTATTCTCACAATGGAGGTTTAAATTGGGATCTGTCAACACGAAACAATAATAATGCATTTATGCCTTATAATACCAGGTTTCAGAAATTTACCTGGCACCCAACTGATAAGCAAAAAGTTTGGGCTCTTGGTGGTGATTGGATTTCGGGTAGTACAGACGGGGGCGTTAATTTTTCATGGGATTCCAATGGATATAATGGAATTTTGGTTGGAGGTCATATTAATTTCAATATCCAAAATCCCGATTTATTGTTTATTGCTTCCCAGGATTATAACGGAGGTTTTACTGCCGATAATGGAAAGACATGGTTGTATTGTAATGCAAGCAACCTTGGATGGGGAGGATTTACCTATGGAGCCTATGCAGCCAGCGAAAAGATTTTGGTCACCCAAAATTCTCCGGGATGGGACCAGGACGGAAAATTAACTATCAGTCGCGATGGCGGAAAAATTTTTACAGAATCATCACTGATATGCACTGGTCTAGATGTTGGCTGCGGCGACCCAAAAGATCCTAATGTTATTTATTTCAGTAATTATGTAAGTTACAATTTAGGAGAAACATGGGCACCCATGAATGGCTGTAAGGGAGTTTTAATAGCAAATCTTTTTGGTGAACAGGAGGTTTACGGAGGCAATGGTAAAGACGTTGTAAAATCGATCGATAAAGGGATAACATGGAAGATTGTTAAAACAATGGCCAACGATGTAATTGATATTGCTGTAGACCATTTGACTGGAAAACTCTACATAGTAACTTCGGGCGACCGCTTATATAAACTTGAAGGAAGTGCTCTTTCCGAGATAACATCTGCCACGCATGCGGACCAATATGGTAACAGACCAATCACTTCGGTTGCTGTCGACCCTCAGGATCCAAAAATTGTTTATGCCTTTGGAGCAAAAAATGTATACAAATCCGATGCAAGTATTAAACGATCAATGGACTACGGTAATACCTGGGAAATTATCACTCCAAATAACCGCACAAACAATGGGGTACAGGATGGAGATGGAGTTAATGAGGCATTTGTTATTCGCGTAAACCCATTAACGCGGGAACTCTGGGCAGCAGGTAGCTGTTACGGAATTTGGAAAGAAAAAAACACTGACAAAATAAGCATTTCAATTTCTGCTCCAAATTTTAAAACATTAATGGTTACACCAGACGATATAACTATTGAAACAAAAACTTTGGAGCTTTCCGGAAGCATTAGTAAAGTAGAATTTTTTAACGGATCAACAAAACTTGGTGAAGATAACAGCGCTCCATTTACATTCAACTGGACAGGGGTTACAGCAGGAACTTATTATATTTTTGCCAAAGCAACTGACAACAGCGGGAAGGTAATTTATTCACCATCAGTCAATATCTCCGTGCAGGCTTCTAAATCACCCGAAATTTCTATAAGTTCACCCTCAGAAAATGCGATGTTCCCTGAAAATAGCACTATAGATATCCAGGTTACAGCAAGCGACCCGGATGGCTCAGTATCTAAAGTCGAGTTTTTTAATGGAAACGAAAAACTTGGAGAAGACCTCACCAGTCCTTTTAGTTTTGCCTGGCAAAACCCTTCCAAAGGATCACATGTTATAAAAGCAAAAGCTATTGACAACACGGGTGTTTCAGGAGTTTCTCTCCCAATAGGAATTTTAATTGGTGGAGTAGCGGGGAAACTTAATTACTTTGAAGATTTTGATGACGATCAAGCACAGGATTGGTTTCCCGGTTCAGGAACATGGACAATTAAAGACAAACAATACCGGCATAGTTCTACTGAAGGTATTGACATTTCTGTTTACAAAGGTTCAACTTTTGCCGATTTCACCTATTCGGCAAAAATAAACTCCGACTGGGAAAATAATTTTGGAATGATTTTCAATTACAAAAACGATAGTAATTACTACCGTGTTGTGCTTGATGCCAAACCTCTAAACGCTTATCTGCAACTAATTAAAAATAACATTGAAACGAACCTTGCTGAAGGAACATATACAGGAGGTGGCGCCGGAGTGTATGTTCCCGTGAAAATACAGAATGACGGGTTTAATACCACAGTTGAGATTAATGGGAAAATCATTTTCAATAAAATAAAAACCGAAGACTTTCATGATGGCTACATTGGTCTTTATGCATGGTGGAGTCCAGTATATTATGATAATTTAGAGGTAGTTGCCGAATGGAAACTCCTGTCGTATCCTCATGTGAAAGCCGAAGGCATAGAACTTAACGTTTATCCCAACCCGGTTAAAGATGGCAGATTCACTATTAAACCAGGAAAATATTTAAAGGTAGCAGAGCTTTCGGTTTACGATGTTGCTGGCCGAAAAGTATATTCGGGTAGATATGAAAATCAGGAAGAGTTAATTGTAAATGGGGCCTTTATGAAAAACAAAGGCTTGTACTTTATTTACCTACAGGCAGATGGAACTCTTTATTACAGTAAAATAAATGTAATTTAAAGTCATTTCATTGAGAAAGCATTTTAGAACCTGCTGATTCTAATCTAATATTTATAAATTTACTAGATAATAAAAAGGATATCTGAAGAATTAACTACTAACTTATTTTATAATATGTCGAAAACTTTACTCACCTTTTTTGGGGCGCTAGTCATTCTGACCATTACTGTTTTTGAAACAAGAGCTCAGGATCTAGCCGAAATTCGGATCAAACTACAACCCGGTGAAAAACTTTGGTCGGGTGCTATAAAAGAAGGCCATAAGATGCCTTTTGCTGAAGGTTATAACTTTGATTTTTATGCCAATAATCAATATAATCAGATTCAGCCCTTGATTATCAGCAACCAGGGATTATGGGTCTGGAGCGAAGAGCCCTATGCATTTAAAATATTAAATAATGAATTGATTATTTCTAAAGCTTTTGGAGAAATTAAGCAAGGCAGGGCAGGCAGTACACTTGCTTCGGCAAGAAGCTATGCTTCAGTCTCTTTTTTCCCCGCTTCAGGCAAAATGCCCGATGAGCTGCTTTTTTCGCAACCTCAATACAACACCTGGATTGAACTTACTTACAACCACAACCAAGCCGACATTCTGAAATATGCCCGTGCCATTCTCGATAACGGGTTTGCTCCCGGCGTGCTGATGATCGACGACACCTGGCAGGAAGACTATGGTCTCTGGCGTTTTCACCCGGGCCGATTTCCCGACCCTAAAAAGATGATGAACGAATTGCATAAAATGGGCTTTAAGGTAATGCTTTGGATGTGCCCGTTTGTTAGCGCAGATCAGGCAGTGATTGTCCGCGAAATTATGAAAGGAAAAGGCTTTCTTTTACAGAAGGAAACACCCTCTGCTTCCTGGCAACAGGCGAAACACCCGGCTATGATTCCCTGGTGGAATGGCTATTCGGCGTTGCTCGACTTTACCAATCCGGCTGCCGAAAAATGGTTTGTCAGTCAACTCGATTACCTTGTAAATGAATATGGAGTGGATGGTTTTAAACTCGATGCCGGCGATATGGATTTTTACCCCGAAACCGCCCTGAGCATGACTCCCGCATCTCCCAACAGACACTCGGAGCTGTATGCACGAATCGGGTTACGGTATCCTTTAAACGAATACCGTGCATGCTGGAAACTGGCCGGCCAGCCACTGGTGCAGCGCCTTCACGATAAAAACCACAACTGGGAAGATGTTCAGAAGCTCATACCGCATATGATCACCGAAAGTCTTGCCGGTTATACCTTCTCATGCCCCGATATGATTGGCGGAGGGGATTACACTAGTTTCCTCGACCTGAAATCGTTCGATCAGGACCTGGTGGTTCGTTCCGCACAGATTCATGCTTTGATGCCGATGATGCAGTTCTCGGTGGCTCCTTGGCGCATCCTCGATAAAGAACACATGGATGCCATTAAGGAAGCTGTGAAAATCAGGGAGAAATTCACCCCCCGAATCATGGAATTGGCGCATGAATCGGCTAAATCGGGAGCCCCGATCATCTGTTCGCTCGATTTCTATTTCCCGGGACAGGGTTTCGAAGGTGTAAACAACCAGTTTATGCTTGGTGAAACCATTCTGGTAGCTCCTATCGATAAAAAGGAAGCTTCCAGAACGGTTGTTCTGCCAAAAGGCAAATGGATGGGCGACGACGGGAAAACGTACAAAGGTGGTACATCTTACACCATCACTCTGCCCATCAATCGTTTGCCATATTTAATTCTTCAGAAGAAATAAATTATACATCCGATGCACCTGACCTCATTAACTTTGAAGTATGGCATTTTGGTTATAACTATTGCAGCAGTCTCATGTTGCCGGAAGAATATTTCAGAAACGCCTTCGGATAAAGAACTCCCCGTTGTTGAGGGTGGAACCCGCAATCCGCTGAAATGGCCCTTTGAGCAGAAGTCGATCTGGAATATGCCCATCGGCTCGAACGCTGTTTATGTGCATGCCCGTATCGAGAAAGCTATGCAAGCAGGAATGACCATCGACGAAGATTACATTGTAATGGAGCCTGATGCCCCATTGGTAAACATCTACGAAAACTTTGCAGGATGGGACAGGAATAAAAGTCGTTGTGAAATTCAGGGAAAGGTACTGTTCCAGGCACCCATTCCGAAACACTTTGTGGTGAGTCCGGCCACCTGGGATGGATCAACTCCCAACGCCGGATTGGCAGTGTTAATGCCCGATAGAAAAACCATCAAACAAACACAACCTTTTGCCTTCTGCGACACCAGCAAGGGGGCTACTTCGCAATATATTTTTCAGGACCTTGATATCTATGGAACTGGCATGTATGGTGCACATGGAGGTTCCGGTTTGTCGGCCATTGGCGGTGCACTCCGGCTGGGTGAACTAACCCCGGCATCGGGCCCGATACTCCATGCATTGAAAGTGAATATTTTTGGTCGCAAAAACATATACTACGACAACGAAACGAAAGGTTACCGCTGGCCGGCATTGCGTGCCGATGGATATGCTGCCGGTAATTATTACAAAGATCGAAAAGATATGGTAGTAAAGGCCTGCCGCATGGGCGCATTGCTGGCACTGCCTGCTTCCATGGATCTCGATAAAATGGGTTTTGAAACAACACCTGCCAGAATTCTGGCCGAGGCATTTCAAAATTATGGAGGTTACCTTTGCGACGACACCGCCTGGGATGTGTATGCCATCATAACTGAGTGGGGACCAGATGGGCGGTTCGACGATGAGTTTCAAAAAAACTGGGGATTTTCGATGAAACAAAACAGCAAGGATACACCCTGGAGCCGCGATATGGATCGTCTATTCCTGAACCTTCACGTGGTGGATAATAACAGTTCTACTTCCGTTGGTGGCGGCGGAAAGCCACGCATGCCGCTTGCACCGGTATTTGAACCGACTAAATAATAATAATACAGAACTCTGCAAAACCATTGTATATAAACTCTCCCCTAAAACATATGAGACACCTGATAGTTGCCATATTGATACTTTTCTCCCTTGCAGGTTGCACAACCGTGCAGGAAACAGATTTCACCGGTTCGTGGGATACACTCAGGGTTCTTAAAAACCCCGATAAAGGCTGGTACCATCATTTACTCGACAACGGCGTGGAGAAGTATGCCATCAGTAATGATTCTGTTTTCAGATCGTTTCCGGGCATGGATCATCTGTACCTGCGCCTGGCATGGAGTTATCTTGAGCCCGCAGAAGGGAAGTACGACTGGCATCGCATCGATGAGATAATTGCCAAATATGTGCCGCTCGGGTATAAAATCTCGTTCCGTATTTCGAGCAAAGAGACGGGGAAGTATCCCGGATCGGTTGGTCAGCAGCTCAATGGTGTGCATTACGCCACACCGGTATGGGTGCAGCAAGCTGGCGCCAAAGGAACCGTTGCCGAAGTGTGGGAAACCAAATCGTGGACCCCCGACTGGGACGATCCTGTTTACCTGGAAAAGCTAAGCAATTTCCACAAAGCTTTCGCCGAAAAATACGACAGCCAGCCCTATGTAAGCTATGTGGATATAGGCAGCATTGGCGAATGGGGCGAAGGTCATACTCATTTCTCCACCAAAGTGCCACCAACAGTGGACGAAGTAAAAGCCAACATGGATGTTTTTGTGAAACATTACAGGAAAAGCCTGCTGGTGTGTACCGACGACCTGTTGTATTATGGTAAGAATGACAGCTCTGTGAAAGTTCTGTTCGATTATGCAGTTTCCAAAGGAATCACGCTCCGCGACGACAGTCCGCTTGTTGATTGGTACCTCAATAACAACCTCAATACATGGTCGGTTAGTCACCCTAATTTTTATGATCCGCTATACCTGAAAAAACCCATTGTTTTCGAGCTTCAGCATTACGGCATGGTGAAGAACGACAGCAACTGGCTTGGCAAAAACGGAGCCGATACCATCAAAAAGTATGGGTATTCCGGAGCCTATATTATGCGTAAAGCCATCGAAACCATGCATGCCACCTATATTGGTTATCACGGATATACTGAAGAATGGCTTGCCGACAATCCCGAACTCACCAGGGAACTTGCCAACCTTTGCGGGTATTGGTACTTTCCGGTGAAAGCAACATTTCCGGATAAGATGAAAAAAGGGGAGAACAAAGTCATTATTTCCTGGATTAATAAGGGAGTTGCTCCGGCATACAAAGAATTCGGAATTATCTTCAGGTTCGAATCAAAAGATGGAAAAAACACCATCGATATCCCAGTTGAAAGTTCCGGCAATTTAAAATGGGTGCCTGATACTGCAGTTACTCAAAACTATACGCTCATGATTCCTGAGGATATTGCAGGGAAGTTTCTGCTGAAATGCAAGCTTGTTTCCCCCAACCATCAAAACCAACCTGTCGATGTAGGTTTAAAAAAGTCAGCTTTCGATTTGGATGGATTTTTCAAGTTGAGCGATGTTGAAATTAAAAATTAACCAAATCTCTATAAAATGAAAAACATCTTTTGGCTCCCTTTGGTTCTGCTTTTTTTGCAATGTCAGAATTCCGAACAGAAATCGAAAACAGAAAAGTCCGCTCTGGCACAAAAGCCTCCCATGGGCTGGAATAGTTATAACTGCTTTGGTGGCAATGTTACAGAGGCTGAAGTAAAGGTAAATGCCGACTACATGGCCGAAAAGCTGAAACAATACGGCTGGGAATACATAGTGGTGGATTTCCTGTGGTATTGCGACGACCAGGATTCGTGGGAAAAGTTTGCCAACCGTCGCCCAGCGCAGCATATCGATGAATTCGGCCGGTTAATTCCATCGGTGAAATTACATCCTTCCTCAGAAGGAGGAAAAGGTCTGAAACCGCTTGGCGATTACATTCACAGCAAAGGGTTGAAATTCGGATTGCACATTATGCGTGGAATGCCCCGTCAGGCAGTGGGACAAAACACACCCATAAAAAATTCCACCGTAAAAGCTGCCGAAGTAGCCAATTTACCGGACACTTGTATATGGTACGGCGGATTGGTAGGTTTGAACATGACCAAAGAAGGTGCTCAGGAATATTACAATTCGCTTTTCGAGCTTTATGCCTCGTGGGGAGTGGACTACATCAAAGTGGACGATATTGTGTACCCTTACCATGCCGATGAAATTGAAGCAGTTCGGAAAGCTATCGACAACTGTGGCCGCGACATCGTTCTGAGCCTCTCTCCAGGCCCAGCTTTTATCGGCAATCCAAAGCATTTGCGCGAAAATGCTAATCTGTGGCGCATCTCTGGCGATTTCTGGGATAAATGGTATGCCCTGAAACGTCAGCTTGAGCTTTGCCGCGACTGGGCTCCACATGTTACCGAAGGCCATTGGCCCGATGCCGACATGCTTCCTCTGGGGAAACTGAATATCCGAACCGAATTGAAAGATCATCCCATAAGAACCACTAATTTCACCCGGGATGAGCAATATTTCCTGATGACTTTGTGGTCGATCTTCCGCTCACCACTGATGTTTGGTGGTAACCTGCCCGATAACGACGAGTTTACCCTTTCGCTAATTACAAATGAAGAAGTGCTGCGTGTAAATCAAAACACTCATAATAATCGCGAAATAAGTTTCAGCGACAGTGTAAGCATATGGGCTGCCGACGACAAAGAAAACGGCTCTAAATATCTTGCAGTCATGAATGTTGGCTCTTCTTCGAAGAAAATAACACTTCCACTTGAAAAAGCAGGAGTAACCGGAAAAGCTACTATTCGCGATCTCTGGAAAAAAGCAGCATTAAGCGGCGATGGAACCATTGAAGTTCCTGCACATGGAGCAGGGTTGTTTTCGGTGAAGGAATAAGTGAAAGCAGGCTAAAAATATTCACAATAAATTTGCAGGAAGAGTTGGTTTTATTCCAATACTCTTCTTGCAAATCCTCAAAAAACAGAAACAAGGCTTATTTTTCCCTGGTTGTTTTTGTATAATTCAAATAAACCTTATCCTTAAAAGATGTAAAGCTGGCTTCGATCTTATATTTACCATAACTGCCGGTTGTGCTTGTTCGGATCAGGTAATCCTTTTTGGTGGCTTTATCCTGCGAAGAAGCAATTAACTCGGACATTACCCTGCCTTCCACCTGTTTAGGAATTTCAATGCCATGCATTTTTAATATGGTTGGCATTATATCGACAACACTGGTTGGAAGTATACTTTTATACCCGCCCGATTTGAAACCGGGACCTGCAGCAATGAGGAGCGTGGAGATTTCAAACGGACTGGACGATCCGTGCCCGGCAACTCCATAAGAAGAGCTTCGACCGGGATAGCCAAATTCATTTTTAATGCTGTCCCAATCATAATCAAAGAGGATATCTGGTTTTCTTTCGCTATGATCGAAATGGATAGCATTAAATGACAATGTACCCGGAATGTGACCCAAAGCCCTGTCCTTAGAGCTGTTATCAGTGAATATTGCACCCACCCAATCTTGATGTTGCAAAATGGATACAATGTTGCCGATCGTTTTTTCCTCCCTGTTTTTGACATACACAGCTCCGCCAACCACAACAACATCGTCCGAAAGTTTATCCCTTTTATAACCTTTTTCAATTAAGGTGTTCACCAGGTTATTCCTGCCTGTATGAGTTACAAATCCATGATCGGTCGATATCATAATATCCACCTGAGACGCCAACCCTTTATCACTTATTTCCTCTATAATACGTCCCAGCTGGCTATCGGCAAAGGTAATAGAAGCAATGGTTTCGGGGGAACCTACACCTTTTGCATGGGCAGTGCCGTCGGGATCAGAGAACCATACAATGCTTACTTCAGGGCCATTTTTATGCAGCCCGAAATGCATATACGCATTGGTAATCCAAATGTGACGAGGACCATTGTTTTTTCCGGAAAATTCGGGAATCGGTCCAATTGCGCGGAAAAGAGTATCGGAAAAAGCGGCCGGTTGAATAAAATTGGGATTAATAACAGGACTTGAAAAAGTAGCGTTGGGATTAAGTAAATACGATTGTCCGGTGGAACCTGTGCTGAATATCATCAGGTTTTTACCGTTTTTCTGCAATATTTCCGATAAAGTTACAGCAGTATAAAGCTTTCCGCCGGTAACTTTTTGTATATTCATCAATGCATGTGCATCGTCGGTTGAAATACCGTTTACAGGATCTACTTCAGGAAAATAAACGCTGTTACCCATTAACCCATTTACAGCAGGATAAGCCCCAGTTGACATGGCAGCGGAGTTAACTCTGGTAACCGTTGGAAACACACTATGATGATTGGAGGATACACATCCCTTTTTAAGCAGTTTAAAGGTATTGGGCATAATTTCGGGTGTTACATAATCGCTCCTTAACCCATCAAATATAACTATCAGTGTTTTCCGGTCCTGGTTATTCTGGGCATTCACTGTTTCCAAACGGAGCATTGCAGTAAAGGCCAAAACAGTGCAAACAAATCTAATATTGAAACGCATAATGTTTACGGTATTAAGTTAAATTCATAATCTAACGCTTTCTCAGGAGCTACGTGTGCATTTTTCACTTCAACCTTTAACCGATAGGTTTTACCTTTTACTAAAGACTCCTTATCTAATATCAGGGCACAATTCCCGTTTGCCTTTAAAATGAACTGTCGTTGCGAAACGTTCAGGCCATCGGTATCTTTTACTTCGATATTATAGGGTATCCCGGCTTTGTTCTTTAATTCAACAATAAAGCTTTTTTCGTTGGTATGAATAGTTTTCAGGGACACAGCATTGGCAAAAAGAAGCTTCACATATTTTTCGTCGCCATAAATATAATTTTGTGAGTAAGCAATTGTTTGCCTGTTGTTTAAGGCTTGCTGTATACCGCTGGCAGACCGTTCGTTGGCAAAAACGAAAGTCATTGACCGATAACTTCCATCTTCCAGGCGAAACAACGGATTGTGCGCATCGGTATTTGAAATAAGCGTAAGGTTATAGTCATTGCACCATTTAAATATTTCGGGATAGTAACGGTCGCGGTTGTTTACTTCAATGCCATTTATCAACCCCAGCTTCAACAGCTCTGTATGAACAGGATGCCAAATTGCACGGGTGCCTGGCTGTTTGTCCCACGGGTGGTTCCAAAACACAAAGCCGCCCTGCTTTTTCGCTTCGTCAAGAGCATTCTTAATGGTAGCAGGGTCAGAAGGTTTTTGTTTGTTTACAAACTTTTCAAAGATATTGGCATCTTTTATAAAAATTGCATTAAAGTGCCCGGCGGCGGTATCGCGGGTTATTTCGGTACCTCTGATGAGGATGATTCCGAGCCTTTTGGCAGTATTTTCAGCAATTTCGTAAGCCTGGTTGTGATTATTCGATGAGAAGTACGACGCCTTGGGTCTATATTCCAGGTGATCGGTAATAGCAATGGCGTCCAGTCCCTCGAGAAAAGCTTCCTCAACCCTAGTTGTAGGCCATACGTATCCATCGGAAAAAACAGTGTGAAGGTGAAAATCGGCTTTTAAAACAGAATAACCTTCGACCTGAGGAAGTTCCAATACCGAGCGGTCCATTTGATAAAAGAATTTTTTCATTTGCGGAAAAGCAACATCTACATTACGTTCCGCCCTTTCCTGAGCAAAAGCTCCATTAAATAAAAGTATGGAGAATATTATGACAACTAAAAATTTTTTCATGGCCTTTCAATTATTAAATTTTCAAATGTTAAAAACGAGAGAGCATCTTTATCCCTGCCCCATACCGGGAACAGGATAAAGATGCTGTAACATGGCTGGGTGCTATTCGTTCCACCAAACCTTTTTATTAATATCGTCGGTTCCTCTAAGTTTTTGAATGGCTTTTTCGTAATTTGTTTGATTATAGAAAGAAACCGTTGGTGGATATGGCAGGCGGGAAGGCATTATCTGATTGTTCTGGACGGCAGGTCCAACCGGTAGCACAGGAAATCCCGTACGGCGCTTTTCAAACCAGGACTGGTAATCGGTAAAGAAAAAGTTAACATACTTTTGGAATATGATACTATTTAGTGTACCATCGTAAGCGGCAGCAGTATTATCGAAGTATCCGGCAGGAGTTGTAAGTCCCCACCGCGCCACGGAAGCTTTCACGCCCGATTCGTAAAGTGCTTTAGGATCTCCGGTAATAACACCCTTTAGAGCCAGTTCGGCCTTAATAAATTCGAGTTCGGCAAAAGTCATCATGGCACCAATGAGCGACGACGACTGAAGACCGGCAACATACGACGATCTTTGTCCGGCTGGATAGGTAACCGATTCGGGATAACCGCCCGGGATGCCATCGTAACCGGTTACACTTCCAACAACTTTCGATTTGGTAGCCCAAAAATAGAAGCGAGGATCTTTCATTTCTTCCATTTTTGCAATGAAATAAGTTGAAAAGCCCCAATCTTCGCTAAAATCGCGAAAACGGCTTGATAAAAATGGGTTGTCAAATGGTGTAATGTTGGTAAACCTTAAAATTGCATCGTCGGCAGTACTTGTAAAAACCGGATAATTCTGAGGATCGGCAAGTATATCCTTCATCTTTTGATTGGCATCGGCCAATTTACCGGAACTTCGTAAAAGCAAGCGTAAACGTAAAGAATTTGCAAATTTTTTCCATTTTACAACGTTGGCTTTAACATTGGCACCATACAGTATATCTCCGCCGAAGGCAAGAGGTTTATTAACATCAATCAGAGAATTGGCATTCTCCAGATCGGCGAGTAAACTAATGTATATACTCTGCTGGTTGTCAAACTCAGGTTGGATAGTGCCTTCCACCGCTTTAGACGCCTTACTGTATGGAATATCGCCAAATGCATCGGTGATGATGGAAGTATACCAGGCACGTATAATTAAAGCCACTGCAAGATAGTTATTATCCTTCCTTTTTTCGCAGATGGTTACCATATCATTGATATTTGTAAGATTGCTATAATATGCCGACCATAATGAGTTTCCTTGCGATGTTTGGAAAACATAACGATGTACACCATCGGAATTGCTTACAATAGGGCAGGTATATTGCATCAATTCATGGGTAAAACCGTGAGAACGACCCAGCATGCTGGTTACACTGTTGTATAGAATGGGACTTAAGAGACTTGATACGTTGATATCCTTAAGTTTATTGGGATCTGTATTAAGTTCTTCAAACTTATCCTCGCAACCTGCAATGAATATTATCATTAAAAGCAGGAATATATTTCTAGCTATTTTTTTCATTATAAAATAATTTTAAATTATAAGGTGTAATGAAACTACACATGTTTGAAAATAATTTTCATTCTGATAACAATCGAAAGTTTATGTATTTTGCGGAAACAGTAGGTTCTCACTTTTTACAATTTAACACGGAGGCTGATACCCATTGTACGGGTACTGGGGAGTTGCCCCATTTCATAGCCGGTGAAAATAGTTGAGTTCTCGATAGTTGCTGTTTCCGGATCGTAAATGGGAAAGTCGGAAATCAATAAGAGGTTATTGCCAAAAACTGCCAGGCTTATTTCCTGTATTTTCATACGTCCTGTTAGTACTTTAGGTAACGCGTATTCCAGGCGTAGTTCCCTGAGTTTGATAAAGCTGGTACCGAGGGTATTAGTTTCGGCATTGTCGCGCCGGTAAAACTGGTCGTAATATTTTTGTGGGTTCACCTGAACAGTATTGGGCGAGAATGATCCATCGCCATTTTGTATTACGCCTTTTCCCACTACAAAACCTTCTTCTCGTCCGGGCAGGGTATTTTCGAGTCTTCCCCGCTGCGACATTTTATGGTGCGACTGAGAATAAAGCATCCCGCCCATTTGACCGTCGAACTGAAAACTAAACGTAAAGTTCTTTATGGTAAATTCGTTTATGATCCCGGCTTTCCAATCGGGATGAGCTTTGCCAATGTATTCGTTATTGGTGGCAGTTAACAAAGGAGTACCATCGGCTTTAAAAATGATTTGTCCATCGGGCGCTCTTTCAAATTTATATCCGTAAATATCACCGGTAGTACCACCTACTTTTGCACGGATATAGGCCGCTCCTTCGGCTTCGCCAATTGGCTGATAATCCATGCCTTCAGCAAGTTCCATCACTTTATTTCTGTTCATATTCCAGGTGATAGTGGTATTCCAGTTAAGCAGTCGCGATTGAATTGGTTTGATGTTAAGCATTAGCTCAACGCCCCGGTTGCGGACCAATCCGGAATTCAAGGTTGCGCTGCGGTAACCCGATTCCGGAGCCAGGGCTATATCTAGTATCTGGTTTTTGGAATTACTTTCGTACAATGCAATATCAATCCCAACCCGATTTTTAAAGAATCGTAAATCCAAACCCGTCTCAATGCTCGAAGTTATCTCAGGTTTTAGGTTCTCATTAAACAAAACAGATGGATTAACCAAACTTCCTGCGAAGCTGGATGCATTATAATATTTCAAAGTTTTATATGGCAAAGCATCATTCCCTACCTGAGCCCAGGATAAACGTAGTTTTGCAAGATTTACCAATTTAGGGAGCTTAAATAGTTCGTTTAAAATAAAACTACTGTTTACCGAAGGATAGAAGTATGAGTTATTCCCTGCCGGAAGAGTACTCGACCAGTCGTTACGCCCGGTAATGTCAATAAATACTTTATTATTGAACGAAAAATTAATAGCTGTATAGACACTATGAATCTGTTTTCTGAAAAATTCAGGTGTGGTTTCGGGCTTATCCTTGCTGTTAGCAAGATTATACACTCCGGGAATAACAAGTTTATTAGCATAAGCTACCAAACTTTGCTGCTGTGTTTGCATAAGGTTACCTCCTAAAGAGGCGGTTAGTCCAATATTGTTAACGCTAAGCGTGCGATAAGTTAAAAGAGCGTCGGTATTAATCTCGTAATTATTTATGATTTGTTGCCGGTACATTCCCTCCGGGTACCTCTGTATGTTAAAAGGCCGGCGTTGCTCACGCGAATCGTTGCCCATATCCATACCGCTGCGGACCAATAACTCGAATTTACGAGAAAATGTATAAATAGCAGACGTACCCGCAGTAACACTGTTTCTTTTCCCTTTGTTTAAAATTTCGTGCGCAATAAAATATGGATTCTCAATCAATTGATCACCAATTCGCTTGGGCATAATGTTTTCCTGTCCATCAACCCAATAACCTGCCTTATACCATGCCATATCGTAGTTGGGCTGAAGAAAAAGCATCATATATCCAATGGTATGGTTGTTATAGCCAGAGTTTGGAAGATTTTTATTGTCTTTTTGGGTATAGTTTATTTTTCCGGTAATCTTCAATTTTTTAGAAATACTATGGTTTACCGAAAGACTCGATGAAAAACTCTGCCATTGGGTGTTAGGCATAATCCAGTTGCTTTTATTATGGGAAAGTGAAAGCCTGGCAGCACTTTTTTCATTTCCACCTTCAATTGATAGACTGTTTGAGGTATTAAATCCTGTCTCAAAAAAATCCTTCCGGTTATCAGGATATGCCACCCAAGGAGTTCTTTCAGTAGGTATTCCGGACGGAATATCAGGATTATACTGAAAAAATTTTTTATAGGCATCGAATTTCGGGCCAAATGTAGCAGTTGCAATTGTGCTAATACCATCTTCGCTATTGCCGTATGAATAATACGAAGCATTATTGGATCCTTCACCATATTCATACTGATAGTGCGGCCAATGAAGCACATCTTCCCAGGATACACTGGAGTTAAAAGTTATACCAATACCCTTATCGCTTTTTGAACCCGATTTAGTTGTGATTATGATAACGCCATTCGCTGCCCTGCTGCCATAAAGAGCACTAGCACTTGGCCCTTTTAATACTGAAACCGATTCAATATCGTCGGGGTTGATATCTGATAGACGGCTTCCGTAGTCAACAGCATTATCGTCGCCCATATACGATTTAAATCCAGAACCAATGGTTTTACTGTTGATCGGAATTCCATCCAGAATAACCAAAGCCTCATTTCCACCACTGTTTAAGGAATTATCTCCCCTAAGCGAAATTTTTGAAGATGAATTCGGCCCTCCAACCGATGATATGCTTAATCCTGCAACCTTACCGGTGAGAGCTTTCGTCCAGTTTGTTTGGTGAGCTTCAGAAATTCTATCTGAATTCACTGTTGTTTGGGCATACCCAAGGGCTTTCTCAGCCCTTTCGATACCAAGCGCGGTAACCACAACTTCATCAAGCGCCTTAGCGCCTGTCCTTAATGCAATGTTAACTTCTTTTCGTCCCCCAACTGGTTCTTCTGCCACTTCATATCCTATAAAAGAAATAACCAGGATTGCATCAGAAGGAGCATTTGAAATAACATACTTCCCATCATCGTTAGTTGCACTCCCATTGGTGGTGCCTTTCACCATAACTGTAGCACCCAGCATCGGAGAGCCATCTGCCGAATCAGTAACTTTTCCAATTATGGTTAAATCCTGCGCATTGAGCAGGTTGGTATAGTTGAACAAGGCAAATATCAATATTAACCTTATTCCAAAATTTAATTTTTCAGCCATTTTTACTTGTGTTTTATTAGAATTATTATGAAGCTGAAAAATATACTGATAATATTAGGCGATTATTCGGGAGTCATTAGGTGATTAATAGATCTGGATTAGGTTTTGGTTAAATTGGGTGAACAATGTTGGGTATAATGCAGACGTACCCCTGTCTTTTCTGAATTTTAACGAAATATAGTCCAGCTTTATCATTTTTAGTTTCGAGGTGAAAATATTCAGGTCAATTTTCCTCGATGGGCTGAAGGGTACCTTATTTGTATAGTCTGGTAAATAATCAAATAACTTACACTGAATGAGCCATCTCAAATTCTAAGTTTATGTAAATATATTTAACCAATTAGATGAATATAGTGGAGTTTTTGATGTTTTTTTTATTGAAAGGGAATATTGCATTTATCGAATTAACGCCTGAATTTCCTTCCATTCCTGCACAATTTTATCCATCAGGTTTCGAATTTTACTTGGATCAGTATCAGTACTATCTTCTAATTCTATTGCTAATTCTGCCAATTTATTAAAGCACATGTTCAATGCGGCTCCTTTCATACTATGCGCATATCTCTTAATTTCTTCATTATCGCCTACTTCAATTGCCTGATAAAGGGAATCGATATAAAACGGTATTTTTTCTCGAACCAACTTTAACAACCTTTCAAAAACTTCCTGCTCGTTCATTACTTTTTCTAACACCATTTTAATATCAAAGTGAATGGAGTCATTGATAAGTTTATTTACATCAGCCTCAATTGGGCTGTAATCTTTAGCAGAGGAAAGAAATTTTTCCAAAATGTCATTAAGAGTCTTGGCGTTAATTGGTTTAGAAATAAAATCGTCCATTCCGGCATCAAAACATTTTTCTTTTTCACCTTTAATGGCTCCTGCTGTAAGTGCGATTATTGGCACATGCGATCCCTTTTGTATTTCATTTTCCCTTATTTTTCGGGTAGTTTCCAATCCATCTAATTCAGGCATTTGAATATCCATAAAGATGAGATCGGGTTTATTTGTTTTGGTAATTTTAATTGCTTTTTTTCCGCTGGAAGCTTCCATAATTGTAGCATCAGGGAGTCTCTTACTGACAAGTTCTTTGGTAAGGAGCATATTGATCTCATTATCTTCCACAATAAGAATTGTGATAGTTCTATTTGCAGGGGGGGAGACAGGTTTTTTTTCTTGCCACTCAGGAATTGATCTGAAATGAAGATTCTGCAGACAATTCAATAATTCTTCTGACTTTACAGGTTTAGTGAGGTTAAACCGTACTCCAAGTTTCCTGCACTTGTCATGAATCGATTCGTCATCTGCAGAGCTATGCAGCAGAATAACAGGCTGATGTTCGGGAGAGCGATGCAATATCTGCCGAATCATACGGATTGTTTCAAGCCCGTCTAAATAGGGCATATGGTAATCAACTATAATAACATCGAAAGGTTCGGATGTTTCGATTAGTTTAAGGGACGAAAATCCATTATCGCATCCGGTAAACTCTATTCCCCAATATCTAAAGTTCTCTTCAAGTATTAGCCTGTTATTGGAGTTATCATCGATCACCAAAATCCGCTTAATTTTTTTTATGCTTTCAGGCATTTGCATTTCTCCATCTTCAAATAAAGCTTCAATGGTAAAAAAGAAGGTAGAACCTTTTTCCGGTTCACTGAATAGTTCAATATTTCCCCCCATTTTTTCAGCCAATAAATTGGCAATGGTTAGCCCCAGTCCTGTTCCTCCAAACCTTCGTGTGGTGGAAGTATCGGCTTGTGTAAATGCTTTAAAAAGAATTTTTTGCTGTTCTCTGGAAATACCAATGCCGGTATCGCGCACAGAGAATAAATAGCTGCCACATGAGTTTTCATTGGGTGAAAATGATACTTTTAACTCAATTTCTCCTTTTTCGGTAAATTTCACAGCATTACTTAACAAATTCACCAGAATTTGTTTTAAACGAACCGGATCAACCATCGCATAACGAGGCATATCAGGCGGGATATTTAACAATAGTTCCAGGTCTTTTGTAGCGCTTTGGTATTTGATAATATCAGCTGATTGACCAATAAGCTCTACCACATCGGTTCTTATAATATCTAGTTCCAGTTTTCCTGCCTCAATTTTCGAAAAATCAAGTATGTCATTAATTACGCCCAATAGCGAATTACCTGAGATACTTGCATTCTCAACATATTTATGCTGAACTGGACTTAATGGAGTATTTTTTAATAAATCGACAAAGCCAATTACTCCGTTGAGCGGAGTGCGGATTTCGTGACTCATATTGGCCAAAAATTCTGATTTCGTCTTACTGGCGGCCTCTGCTTGTTCTTTGGCTATTTTTAATTCCGCATCAGCCTTCTTTCGTTCATCGATATTACGGCTTACACCCACAATTTCTATCTCTCCGTTATTGTTAAAACGGAATTTGGTAGAGACTTCAATCCAAATTATATGACCATCCTTATGTGGTTGCTGAACTTCGTTCAGGTAATAATTGGGTTTTTCCGGATCTTGTAAAAATAGCTGAATATTTTTTTCGATGGCTTTTTTGACTTCAATTATTGAATCAGGCGTCAAGGCATCTTCGAGCGTTTCGGCCAAAGCTTCATCTACAGTAAGGCCTCGCAATTGATATATGGTTGGGCTTATAAATGTAAATTTCTCCAGAGCAAGGTTTAAAATCCAAATTGTGTCTGAAGCAAATTCCGTAATTAGCCTATATTTTTCTTCGCTGGCCTGCAAATCTGTGAAGATTCGTTTTTGTTCCGTAATATCATTCATAAAGTTGAAAGTAGCCGGTATACCGTTCCATTCTAACCTGGCACCATTCATTTCAACCCATCGGATAGTTTTATCTTTGCGTAAAAGCCTAAATTCATATTTATTTTCTGCTCCTTCTCCAGCTAAACGGGATTTATATTTTGACAATAAAAATTCCCGGTCATCTTCGTAAATTAAATATATAAAATCAAAACTGGATAATTCGCTAGCGTTATATCCTGTTAATTCCTCAAATTTAGGGTTGAAATAAACTAATTTAGTTCCCTGTGCAACTACAATGCCTTCATGCGCTGTTTCAAATAATAAACGATACCTTTCTTCGCTCTCTCGAAGTGTTCTTTCGTTTTCAATGCGTTCGGTTATGTCGCGGGCAGCAGCATATATAAGATTTCCTTTGGGTTGAGAGCGCCATTCGATAAATTTATAAGTTCCATCCTTACATCGGTAGCGGTTTACAAAGTTTAATACCTGCATTTGGTTGCCAAGCTTAACCATTTCATCAAGTGTGGCTTGAATATCATCGGGATGTACAAATTCCAGGAATTTTTTATGATTTAAATCTTCTGTTGAATAGCCTAAAATATCCGACCAGGCTTTATTGGTTTTTATAAAATTTCCATTCAAATCGGCAATACATAAGAGGTCAAGGTTTATGGAAAAAAAACTTTCCAGTTCAGTTGATTGCTCTTTTTCTTTTGTTATGTCGATAAAGGTTGTTGAGAAGTAGAATTTTTCAGGGGAACTAACTTGTACTTTATACCATTTATTTAGCTGTTCAGAATATTCTTCAAATTCTTTTTCTACTCCGGTTAAGGCGACTTCGCCATAATATTCGATCCAGTTAAATTCTCCCAGGGAAATTCCAGGTAAGACCTCAGTAACTTTTTTGTTGAGAATATCAGTGGCTTTTAAACCGGTTTGTTTTTCAAATGCTGGATTAACTTCTAAAAATTCATAATCTACAATTTTTCCCTCAGTATCGAGAACAACTTTATGAAATGCATATCCATAGGAAGCATTCAAAATCGCTAGTTTGAAGTTTTCTGTTTTCATGTATAATTTCTTAAAAACATTCTTTACTGAAAGAACCTTCATTCGAGCAGAAGTTATTACTAAATTACTAAAATTAAGGGGAAATGCAAAGAGCCATATTGAGGGAAGTAGATACAGGTATTATTTTTATAGAAGTTTTATAAAACACAGTATTACTTAGTTTGATCTGACTAGCTCTATCATCAAATAATTCATGGTTGTAGCAGTTAGAGTTTATTGCTTTTTATAACTTGATTGAGAAAAGGCTTTTTCATTTATAGTAACCATTTCAACCAACTGATTTTTTTTAGTATATAACAAATTATTAGAGATGTTAATCGAAAGTTTTAGCGCAATAATATGTCATATAAAACAGATTTATAAATACCTTACAATAACAAATTAAAAATTGAGTATGGAACAGAATGAAAAGAAACCGATTACCCGCGTTATGCGAGCTTTACATCGCGATATTGGCTTTTTTACCATTGGGTTGGTAATTATGTATGCTTTAAGCGGCATTGTGCTTATTTATCGCGATACCGAATTTTTGAAAAGCGAAAAAACAATCGAGCGAAAGCTTGCCATAAATTTGCCCATAGAAAATTTGAGCAGGGAGCTTCATGTACGCGAAATAAAAGTTACCAAAACCGATGGTGAAACACTCTATTTTGAAAATGGTACTTACAACAAGGCAACCGGAATGGCTGTTTATACTACAAAAGATGTTATTTTTCCATTTAATAAATTCAACAGTTTACATAAGGCTGGTAGTAGGGGAGTAACTCATTGGTTTACAACTATTTTTGGTATTACATTGTTCTTTTTGGCCATATCGTCTTTTTGGATGTTTAAATCAGGGACACGATTATTTAAACGAGGAATTTATATAGCTTTTGCTGGGGTAGTTTTCACTATAGTTCTGTTATTTTTTTAAATAGGGTTTACTGATGCTATTTTTTAATGCCTCCCTGTCTGTTTTATTGGTTTAATATTGTTATTTGATTTAGTAATTGAGCTGGAATGTATTCTACCATGTTCCGGCTCTTTTGGCTATTGTCAATTTGTTTGATAAACGCAGTTGATTGATATAAATCATTTATTTCAGGTGAGCGAAGACCAATTTATAAACTGGTTGGGTCATACTTCGGAAACCATGCATTATTTTTAATGGAAGTTTATGATAGTATTTTGGAGGATAAAGGAGAAATTGAACAGGTTATTATAAAAATTGTTTGCGTTAATATGAATTGAATTTATAGACCCCTTTCTTTCTTCCTGATTTACTTTTTCATACAAAAAAAAGGACTGAAATGATATTATTTATCCTCTATAAATACATATTACTTTGATAATGAATTTATAGAATATGTCGAAGGAAGAATTATTTTTTCATAAGTATTACCTGCGCTAAGTATTTTGGTTCTTCATTTTGATAATAAATATCGATCGATATTTTACAGATTGGGTAATATCGAAACAGCTTTAATTTTGTTTAGAAGGTGATTATTTCAGCATGAAATGGAAATTTCGGAGCTAATTGCACTGAAATAGCAGAATATCTCTAAATTAGTGTCACCAATAATCGTAAAAACTATTAAACAAATTCCATAAAAATGCAACGACTTAAATTTTTTGCTTTTGTATTCTGCAGTCTGGTATTTAGGATGGCTGTGAACGCCCAGGACGAAGCCAGGCTGATGCGTTTCCCCGATATAAATAAAAACCTTGTTGCCTTTGTATATGCCGGCGATATTTGGTCGGTTGAGGCCAACGGAGGGGAAGCACGGCGTTTAACTTCCCATTCGGGACTTGAACTATTCCCGAAGATTTCACCCGATGGAAAATGGATTGCTTTTTCGGGCGAATATTCCGGAAGTCGGCAAATTTTTGTAATCCCCTCTAATGGTGGATCTCCAAGGCAACTTACATTCTATAATTCAGTAGGGGTGATGCCTCCCCGGGGAGGATACGACCATGTGGTGCTTGATTGGACATCCGACAGTAAAAATATTCTGATCCGGGGCAATCGTACCCCTTTTGGCGATCGAAACGGTAAATATTTTCTGGTTAGTATAGACGGAGGGTTGGAAAAACCGTTGCCTATTGTGAATGGTGGCTTCGCAGCGTTGTCGCCCGATGATAGAAAAATTTGTTTTACACCAGTCGATCGCGAGTTTCGAACCTGGAAACGTTACAAAGGCGGTCGTGCATCCGATTTATGGATTTATGATTTGGAAAAGAATACATCAGAGCAGATTACCGATTTCAAAGGAACTGACCAAATTCCAACCTGGTTTGGCGACAACATTTATTTTGCTTCCGACCGCGATCTGAAATTAAATATCTATCAATACAATATTGTTAGCAAAACACTGAAGCAACTCACAACTCATGCTGACTTTGATTGTATGTGGCCTTCAGGTGAAAACGGACAAATGATATTCGAAAACGGCGGATTTCTTTATAAGCTAAATCTCCAGACCGGCAGAGAGGAAAAAGTAAATGTCCACATTCACTTCGATAACCAGAACATTGTACCATACTATAAAAATGTAAAGGATTTTGTTGAAAGTTTCGAAGTCTCACCAACAGCTAAGCGGGCTTTGATATCTGCACGGGGAGACATATTCTCCCTACCAGCAGAAAACGGTTCCACCTACAATCTGACAAATACTCAGGGTATTCGCGAAATATATCCACGCTGGTCTTCCGACGGGAAGTACATTTCGTATTATTCGGATGCTTCGGGTGAATACGAGATTTATTTGCTCGAAAATAAAAAGGGAGCAACTCCCCGGCAACTTACTACTGGATCTACTGCCTGGAAATACGAAACAGAATGGTCACCTAATAACAAGTATTTGCTTTATTTCGACCGCACCCTGCAATTGAAACTGGTGGATGTTGAAACGGGGAAAACTACTGTAATTACCCATGCCAATCGCAGCGAAATTCGTGCATATTCGTTTTCTCCTGACTCCAAATGGATTACTTATACAAAAGAAGGCGTGAATGGTCTTTCGGCTGTATGGGTGTACAATCTTGAATCAGCTCAGAATCATCAGGTCACCGATGATTCTTTTAATGATGGTTCTCCTGTATTTTCGACCGACGGCAAATACATTTATTTTGTTTCGGATCGCAGTTTTAATCTTGATTTTTCAAGTTTTGAATTTAATTACTTGTATAACAAATCTACCCGAATCTATGCCATTGCGCTAAAAGCGGATTGTCCTAAACTCTTCGAGGACAAAAACGACTTTGAACCAGTGAAGGAAGCCGAAAAACTAAAAGTTGAACCTAAAAAAGAAGATAAGGTAAAACCTGAAGTGAAAGCAGCATCGAAGGAATTGGTCAATGTTCAGATTGATTTTGAAGGGATCAATTCCCGAATTACAGCGTTCCCCATAAATTCAGGCAATTATGGCAACCTGGTGGCTGTTGAAGGGGGTATAATGTATATTACTGAGGATTCACTACACAAATTTAATATTAGTGAAAAAAAGGACGAAACTTTGATGAGTAATGTGAATCAGGCAATTTTAAGTGCAGATGGCAAAATGTTTATGTATCATTCCGGGAGAGATTTTGGAATCGCAAAACTGACGCCCGGACAAAAACCGGGAACAGGTAAACTGAATTTAGAAGACCTGATGATGAAAATAGATCCGAAGAAGGAATGGGCGCAGATTTATGCGGATGGATGGCGCATTTTTCGCGACTATTTTTATGTAAGTAATATACACAATGTCGATTGGAAAGGTATTCGGGAGCGTTACAATCCACTTGTTAAGTATGTAAGCCACCGGGCAGATCTGGACTATATTCTCGGTGAAATAGTTTCGGAAACCAACACAGGTCATACGTATGTGAATTGGGGCGATTTTGAGCAAGTGAAACGGATCAATACCGGATTATTGGGAGCGGAATTACAAGCAGATCCAACTTCAGGAACTTATAAAATTGCAAAAATATACCCGGGCGAAAACTGGAATGACTCCCGCCGTTCGCCGCTTACTGAACAAGGGGTGAATGTGAAGGAGGGAGATTATCTTATTGCTGTCAATGGAGTGGATTTAAATACATCCATAAATCCATACGAATTGCTTGAAAATACGGTTGGGAAAACTGTTGAAATTTCGGTCAATTCCAAACCGGAAACTGCTGGTTCAAAAACGTATACTATCCGCCCCATAGCCAGCGAATTGGAGTTGCTTTACCTTTCATGGGTAAACGAACGCCGTGCCATGGTCGATAAACTTTCAGACGGAAAAATAGGCTATATTCATGTTCCCAACACCGCTGTTGAAGGTAACCGCGAGTTGCACAGCGGAATGTATGCTTACAATGAAAAAGAAGCCCTTATTATTGATGATCGCTATAATGGGGGAGGTTTTATCCCGGATGTCATGGCCGATCTGCTCGACCGAAAAACACTAAGTTACTGGCACCGAAATGGATTGTCATCTATGAAATCACCAGATGTGGCTCATAACGGTCCAAAAGTGATGCTAACCAATGGTTATTCTTCCTCAGGGGGCGATGCATTTCCATATTACTTCCGTAAAAAAGGCCTCGGAAAAATAATTGGAACCCGAACCTGGGGTGGGTTGGTTGGTATGTCGGGCAATGCTGGCTTGGTAGATGGGGGGTACATTGCTGTTCCTCAATTCGGAATTTATGACGAAAATGAACAATGGATTATCGAAGGTGTGGGTGTTTCTCCTGATATTGAAGTGGTTGACCGGCCGGAGCAACTGGCCAAAGGAATTGATCCTTGTATCAAAAAAGCAGTGGAAGTATTGTTAAAAGAGCTTCAGGATAAGCCGGTTAAAAAAATAAACCCTCCGGTTGCTCCCGATCGTTCCCAATGGAACGAGCAAATGAATTAGACCTATTGAATTTTAAAATAAAAATGTAAGTAACAAAGAAGTAGTGACCTGCATTTTTATTTTAATGACTATCAACAAAAATTAATAAATTAGTAGAAATTGCAGATAGCCATATTTGATGCGAGGCGAAGCCTTAAAAACTGATTCCTTTAAGACGGCGCGCCGATCAAGAGAAGGCGACACAGGAGCCGGATCGCGTTCGCGCCGTCAAAGAGTTTTTGGTTACTTTTGGCTCTCCAAAAGTGACAGAAAAGAAATATAAATAGTTGTTTAATTTCATTTTTAAGAGCAATGTTAATATTTCCTGATAGTAATTTTAAATACTATATTTTTGTCCGGCAATCTTCTATTTCATTCTAATTTCTCTCAAACTATTCAAATTATTCTGGTTCAAAAGAAATAGACTATAATGAGAAACAAATTTTATAATAGTACAATTTATATCTTTCTAGTAATAATCGGAATTATATTGATTTATAGAACTATATTCTTTTCTGATAAATTATTTGTCAAACTTGCCGATTTAGTAATTTTTTTTGGTTGCATAAGTGCTTTGATCAGGTCGTTAACTCTGGAAAACTATTTACTAATTCTTGATAAAAAGCAGAAAATAAATCTTTTCCAGCATATGAAAGGATTGGTTTTAAACTTGAAAAAGGCTCTTACTTTGTTAGCACTAATCAAGCCTATTTTCGAAAAAGGTGAATTTGAAAAAGAAAGGAAACAGATAAACCTAATTACTTATTTAACATATATCTTGATTGTTAGTTCGGTTATAATAATGAACATCGACTAAGGCTGCTTACCAATTTAACAGAAATAATTCATTGCAAAGGGATTGATAGCTCGGAACCTTTTCGGGTTAGAATATTGGTTTTTCTTCCAAGTCTTTGTAATATTATCCTTTTTATTTCGTCTATAACTGTATTTACTACATTATATAAATGCCCTCGGGTCGTTAATTTTAAGTTTAATTTAATAATAATACTGTGAGGCTCATTATTCTAATACTTTTCATAGCCGGCACAAGTGGTTTTGTCCATACCACCTGCGCCCAAAGCAAAACCATTGCTAAATGGACAGAAAACAAACCCGGAATGCAAACCTTTTGTTTTTATCCTACTACGTTGCGCATGGTAAATGTGAAAAAAGATACCCTTTTCAACCAAATTACCCGGGATATAAAGAAACTGAAACTGGTAATGGTAGATATAACCAAAACACCGTTTCCAAAATCGGAGCTTTCGAAAATGAAGTTGGGCATTAAAGCCGAATCGTACCAGGATATGCTCCAAATTCAACAGGGAAAAGATTTTTTTTACCTATTTGTAAAAGAGAAAAATGCCAAACCGGTTGGAATTGCCGGGATAATCTCTTCGGACCAACAGCTTATTTTAGTTGATCTCAAAGGCTACATTTCGCCGGCTACCATTCAGCAATTGATTAGTGGAAAGTTAAATCTTGGTCCGCTTACTAAAATAATGGACATGACCGGGGCTGGGAAGGATAAAAAAGATCAACAGAAAAAAAATAATAAACCCGATCGCGATGGAAAAGATTCTTGAGATATACGATTTGCACAAATACTTTGGCCGCATCAAAGCTGTCCAGGGACTTTCGCTCGAAGTTTTGCCCGGCTCAGTTTTTGGATTGCTTGGCCCCAATGGGAGCGGAAAGACAACCACACTTGGTGTTGTGCTCGATGTAGTTGCCAAAACCAAAGGAGAATATAAATGGTATGGATTACCTCCCTCGAAAGAAATCCGGAAAAAAATTGGCGCTATATTGGAGGCACCTGCTTTTTACCCTTATCTGTCAGGTGCCGATAATCTGAAAATTGCTGCAAAAATTAAAGAAATTCCTTTTACCCAAATCGATATTGCGCTTACGAAAGTTGGACTCTTCGAACGGAGGAACCAGAAATTTCAGGCCTATTCACTTGGGATGAAGCAAAGGTTGGCCATCGCCTCGGCGTTATTATCCGATCCTCAGGTACTCGTGCTCGATGAGCCAACAAATGGCTTGGATCCTACCGGAATTGCAGATGTGCGCGAAATAATCAAAAATATTTCTGCTGAAGGGAAAACCATTATCCTGGCCAGTCACCTGCTCGACGAAGTCCAGAAGGTTTGCAGCAACTTTGCGGTTTTGAATAAAGGAAAGATGGTATATTCGGGCAGAGTGGAAGATTCGATGGGCGATACCGAAAAGGTAGAAGTGGCAGCTCCGGATCTGGATGTTCTGGAACAAAAGCTGAAGGAATGTCCTTTCGCATCCTCTGTTGAGCGAAATCTGCACAATGTTATATTATCGCTTAACGAAGGAAAAAACAGCCTGGAGTTGAACCAGTTTCTCATCCAACAAGGTGTAGTGGTTTCGCAACTCAATACCATCAAGAAAAATCTCGAAAAACAATTTTTAG
>JAIFLU010000089.1 GCA_020048915.1 Bacteroidota bacterium
AAATAGTCATTTCATCTTTTTCTATTGTGACATCCGATTTAGTAGACTTTTGCAATGTTTTTATCCAGTTTTTTTGAACAGTTTGAAAATTTACTTCTGGAATTGTCATTATAAATCCCGGGAATTTTTTTGAAGAAAACCTAATGCTATCCTCATTAATAGTTATGGGTTTTTGAGAAAATAGTACTCCTGAAATTAGAAAAAAACAAAAAAATGATGAAATAATTGCTTTCATAATATGGTTGTTAGTTCGACATAGAAGTTTATAAATAAATGAAGGCGTGATATTTAATTATCGCCAATTTATAATTACAACATTTATATCTGTTTTGTTTGATTTCAATCTAAGGTAAGGATTTTAACTAGTTTCTCCATGATTTTTGGATAAATAGGTTGATTTAAGATCAAACTTATTTAGCTAATGGCATGAAAATAAATAAATTTCGTTTATTTTTATCAGATACTACTACTCTTTTAATTTATCATATAACTGCTATGAAGTATATAACCATATTGATACTTACCGTAAGCATATTTTTCTTTACATCGTTCCAATTTGAAAAGGGAAATAAAGTATTATCCATAAATGAAGTTACTATTGAAACAGGTATCATCTCAGGAATGCAAGGGAAGGATGTATCAGTAAAAATATTTAAAGGGATTCCGTTTGCTGCAGCTCCCGTTGGTAATCTTCGTTGGAGGCCCCCTGTTGCAGCCGCTACATGGGCAGGAATTCGAAAATGCAACGTTTTTTCTCCCAGCGCAATGCAGAATAAGCCTTTACCTTTTGCCATGTGGACAAAAGAATTTATGGCTCCCCAGGAACCCTTAAGTGAAGATTGTCTTTACCTGAATATTTGGAGTGCTGCGAAACGATCCGATGAAAAAAGGCCTGTAATTGTATGGATTCATGGTGGAGCTTTTACCGGTGGCTCTGGCTCTGTTCCTTTATATGATGGTGAAACTATGGCAAAAAAAGGGGTTATTTTTGTCACGATTAATTATCGGTTGGGAATATTTGGATTTTTAGCCCACCCAAACTTATCTGCCGAGTCAGATATGAACGTTTCGGGAAATTATGGGATTCTTGATCAAATTGCTGCCTTGCAATGGGTAAAAAGAAATATTGAAGCTTTTGGTGGTGATCCGATGCGGGTTACCATTGCTGGTCAATCGGCAGGAGCATTTAGCGTAAATGCCTTAATGGTTTCACCTTTGGCGAAAGGATTATTTCAGCGGGCAATTGCTCATAGTGGTGGAATGTTAAGTTCAGATCCTGCTCGAAATCAACGCCTGGAAGATGCAGAAAAAGCTGGTTTAAAAATTGCAGAATTGGTAAATGCAAAATCAATAAATGAGTTGAGGTCTAAATCCGCCGAAGAGTTATTAAAAGCTGGAGGAAGATGGAGCATTACTACCGATGGGTATGTTATACTGCCAGCATATACAACATATGCTAATGGAAACCATAACGATGTTCCTTTATTAACTGGTTGGAATGCCGATGATGGTGTTTCGTTCGGATCAAGTCCCACAGCTGAATCCTTTAAAGCCGAGGCCATAAGTAAGTACAACTCAAAAGCCGTCGATTTTTTAAAGGTCTTTCCGGCAACGAATGATGAAGAAGCAAAGCAGTCAAGTAAACTGTCGTCCCAACTAACTTTTGGTTGGTTAAACTATTGCTGGGCTGCTATGCACAGCGACAAAGGGAAAAATAAAGCCTATTTATATTATTTTAAAAGGGTTCCACCAGGATTACCCAATTATGGAGCTTTTCATTCGGCTGAATTTGGGTATACTTTAGGAACGTTGAGTTTATGGAATAAACCCTGGGAACCTTGGGATTACAAATTATCTGAGATAATGACCTCATATTGGGTAAATTTTGCTGCCATAGGAAATCCAAACGATGCTAACCTGCCTAACTGGCCGGCATTTGATAAGACAAACCTTCGGGTTATGATTTTTGGCGATAATGTTACCTCCGGTGAAGTTCCGCATAAAAGACAACTAGATGTTTTGGATTCAATACATGCTGCTGGAATGTTCAAATAAATGAAAATTAGGTTGATATGGTGCTTTTTAAGGTATTGCGGCCTTAATTGATGAATATTTCTTATTTTTTCAAAGCTGAACAAGTTGTTGGATAGCATTTGAAACACCGTTTTTAAGAGATGGGTGTCTTTCTAATAATTCGTTTCCAGATATCTATAATTTCCCTACTTTTAAAAAAAAATTTTTATAGAGATGAGTATTAATAGAAAAAGGTTATTTATTTCATTAGGTATTATCGGACTGGTTATTATTCCGCTAATTAGTAAGATTTTATTAGATATACCTTTTCGAAAACAACTTCCTGTACTTCCTGATTTTAAAACTATATCTATCCCCCTTCAGGAGCAAATTTCTGCCGCCTCCAGAAAAGCTTATTATAATCCAACATCAAATAACCTTGGTAGCTTAGGAATGGTATATCATTCCAGCGCCTACTACGATAAAGCGGCTCTATGTTATAAACTTGCAATCAAGAAAAATAAATCGAAATGGATTTGGGGCTACTACCTTGGTTATTTAAATCAGGAAATGGGTGAGTCGAATGAAGCAGTTCGAAATTTTACAGAAATAGTTAAAGAAAATCCCAAAATTTACCATGCCTGGTTTTATATTGGTGAAAGTTATCAGAAATTAGGGGAGAATGAAAAAGCTGAAATGGCATACAATAAAATTGCCTTTATTCAGGAAAATATGGTGAAGTCGAAAACAACCAGAATTAATTTTTTCCCTTTGCAAGAGAATGCAAAATATCAATTGGCCAGAATTTATGTAAATACCAATAGGGCTGATCAAGCCGAAAAGCTGTTAAATGATATAATTAATTATAATAGGACATATAGTCCCGTTTATCGTCTTCTTGGCAATATTTATGCAACAAAAGGAGATTCCGCTCAGAGTAAACGATTTATTCTTCGGGCAAAAGATCAGGCAGATTTTACTCCGCTTCTGGATACTCTTGTTGATAAATTAGCCCTCATTTCACGTTCCGAACTATATTTGCCAAAACAAATTGATGATGCTGTAAAAAGTGCAAATCCTGAATGGGCATTGGAGTTATTAAATAATGGGCTTAAATACCTCCCCCAAAATAAACATTTGATTGCAAAGACAATAAAATTCTTTCTCAGGATGGATGTTGGAAAAAAGGCATTGCCATACTTGAATCAACATTTGCAATTCTTTAAGGATAATAATAAAGAACTTAATGAAGTAGCCGATTTATTATTTAAAAAAGGGTTTTATTCAGAAGCATTGAATTATTATGAAATGCTATTAAAACTTATACCTGAAGATGCCCAAATACCGTCTAGTATTGCACTTTGCTATTGGAAACTTGGCAGGAATGAGAACGCTATTTCCCTGATGACTCAACTGGTTGATAAGAATGGGAGTAATTCTAAAATTTTGGCCAATGGAGCCAGCTTTATGTTATTTTTAGGTCAAAAAGAAAAAGCTATATTCTATATAAATAAGCTCATTAAATTAGATCCTTCAAATCCCCAGATCTCAAAATTGAATGCAACAATTGCTGAGAAAGCTGGAAATTTGGATTTGGCCATTACCTTGTATGAAAAATCCTTTTCCGGCGATCCCAAAGATATTTCTACCATTCAATCTTTGGGAAGTATACTATTAGAGAAACAAATGTGGGAGAAGTCAGTTCGATTTTTCACCAAAGCACTTGAATTTCATCCAAATGAGCCATTCCTTCTGGAGCGATTAGGGGCATTACTTATCTCCTGTCCGGATTCTAAATTTAGAAATGTAAAAGAAGGAAAGGAATTTTCAGAAAGAGCTTTTTTTAATATTGCCAGCCCCACTGCGACTATTATATCTGCCGGAAGAACCCTTGCGCAGGCATATGCTGTTTCTGGCGATTTCAATTCCGCGAAGTTTTATATGAATACAATTTTAAATATGGCGCGAAATGAAAATGTTCCTCCCGATTACCTCCAGGGTCTTGAGAATTTAGCAAAAAAGATTGAACATTTCAGCCAGCAGAACTCAAATCATCCGGCGCCGAATTAAAGTGAGATTTATATCGTTTGTAATATTCTTACATTGATTTCCATTGTTGCCTGACAAGATCTCCTAAAATTCTAAGGGAATTGTCTGTCTTTTCATTCCATGTTAAGCCGTAACTCAATCGCAGGCAATGATTGTATTGATCCTGCAATGTAAACATTCGCCCCGGACTAATGCTTATATTGTGTTTTATTGCCTCACGAAACAGATCGTATGTATTGATTGTTTTTTTAAGTTCCATCCAAAGTAGAAAACCTCCTTCAGGGCGACTTATTCTGGTCGCTTCAGGAAAATACTCACTTATTGCCCTGGTGTATTGTAAACTGTTAGCATGGAGTGTATTCCTTAATTTTCGAAGATGATGTTCATACCTGCCATTTTCAAGAAAACGTGCAATTGCTTCTTGTTGCAATGAAGGAGAGGAAACTGCATGGTACATTTTTAAACGTTTTATCTTCTCCAGATAACGTCCGGGAGCGACCCATCCAACACGATAGCCTGGTGCCAGGGTTTTAGAAACTGAACCACACCATAACACTAATCCACTTGTATCAAATGTTTTGCAGGTTTTGGGACGACCTTTTCCAAAGTAAACATCTCCATAAATGTCGTCTTCAATTAGAGGGACATTATATTGCTCAATTAATCGGACAATTTCTTTTTTATTGTCGTCGGGAATAATGCTTGTAAGTGGATTGTTGAAATTACTTATTAGTAATAATGCTTTTATTTTATTGGTTGCCAGTATCTTTTTAATAGTATCAGGATTAATTCCGGTTTGTGGATCGGTCGGTAATTCCAAAACTTTCAACCCCAGATTATTTGCAAGTTGCAATATTCCAAAGTATGTGGGACTTTCTACTGCAATTGTGTCGCCTTTTTCAGCCACAGCCATTAACGAGAACGACAGCGCATTCATACAGCCTGCCGTAGTAACAATGTCCTCATGTGTAAGCTTTCCGTCCCAATGAATTGCCCATTTAGCAATTTGTCTTCTTAATTTTTCATTGCCCTGAATATTTTCGTAGGTTGTTCCCGATCCTGGAAGACATCTCATCGATTCGGTTACTGCTTTATTAAGTTTTGCTATAGGGAGTAATTCCTGCGAAGGAACACTCAACGAAAATTTCATAAGCGACTCGTCTGCAATACCCGAATACACCTCACCAATTATATCTTCAGCATTGTTCCTTGTTAATAAGCTTTTAGGCTGGCTCATTATTGGTATTTGCGGAAACTTTCGGGGAGAGAAACGAATGTAATATCCTGACTGCGGTCTGGCTTCAATCAATCCTTTCGATTCAAGCATATAATATGCCTGCAATATAGTAGAAATACTTACACCATGTTCCTTGCTCATTATCCGGACAGAAGGTAAACGATCCCCAATTTTTAATACATCATTGTATATTTGATTTTCAATAGTATATGCTATTCTATTGTAAAGATGGGAGTTCTCTTCTTGCATGATTGTATTTTTAACAATTGTAATGGTCAAAATTAATAAAACTGCATCTGTTTTGGTATATTTTTTTTCAAGATTTTTGCGTGTAAGGTTTTATTGATTTACTTCTGTATTAAGAATAAATACCTTCCTAAATATTTTGAAAGTTTATATTAAATAAAACAAATTTCTATGAACAACATAAATATTCCTTTTCAAACCATCGATTGGGCAAGTATTCCAAAGGTGGAGTATCCCGGAGAATCTGGTATCGCTTTATGGAGAACGATCCAATTTAATGGGTTACGAATTCGCATGGTGGAGTATTCAGCCGGATATCTTGCCGACCACTGGTGTACTAAGGGCCATATTGTCCATTGCCTTGAAGGGGAATTTATTAGTGAAAATTTAAATGGTGAAAGTTTTAAACTTATTTCTGGAATGACTTACGTAGTTTCGGATGAAATGAGTTCACACAGATCTGTTTCAGAACACGGTGTTAAATTGATGATTATTGATGGAGATTTTCTAGAGTTTATTCCGGAAGGAAAATAAATAATTCAACAAAATAAAATTAAACAGGGATATAATATGAATGAATTAATAGATCCAGAAAACTCAAATGCTTTTAAAAGCAGATTGTCGCTGGTAGATTTTAATAATTTAGGTTTTGGCACCTATGTTTCCGATCATATGTTAGTTGCAAATTATTCTAAAGGGAAATGGCATAATGCCGAAATTGTTCCTTATGCAAACCTGACCCTAGCCCCCTCAACACTTGCCTTGCATTATGGTCAAACCGTTTTTGAAGGATTAAAAGCTTTTCGAATGGAAGATGGGAGAATTTCTATCTTTCGTATTGAAAAACATTATCAGCGTTTTTGCCGTTCCCTAAAAAGAATGGCAATGCCCGAAGTCCCTTTTGATATATTCAACATAGGTTTGCAGCAACTGGTTAAAATTGACAAAGATTGGGTACCATCAAAAAATGGAGATTCCTTATATATTAGACCTTTTGTATTCGCATCTGAAGAGCGGTTTGGTGTTAAAGTCTCAGAAGAGTATAAATTCATAATTTTTACAGGTCCTGTTGGGGCTTATTATTCAAAGCCACTAAGAGTAAAAGTGGAAGATGTATTTATGAGGGCTGCGAAAGGAGGTACCGGATCAGCAAAATGTGGTGGAAATTATGGGGGAGCTTTTTTCCCAACACAACAGGCACAAAAAAATGGTTTTGATCAGATTCTGTGGACTGATGGTACTCCACAACTTAATATTGAGGAATCGGGAACTATGAATGCAATGTTTGTGATTGATCAAACTGTTGTAACCCCATCCATTTCCGAAACAATTCTAGATGGAATTACCCGCGATTCATTGTTAAATCTTGCAAAGGATCTGGGTTATAAAGTTTCCATCCGTCCATTAAGTGTTTTTGAAATTATTGAAGCTCACAAAAAGAATTTATTGCACGAAGCGTTTGGTGTGGGAACTGCTGCGGTTACAAGTCCTATAAGTTGTATACATATTCAGGGAAAGGATTTCTTTTTACCGGAATATGATCGAAACAGCTTTTGCACAAAAGCTCATAAACTTCTTTCCGATATTCGGTATGGAAAAGCGGAAGATAAATATTGCTGGAACACAATTCTTTCTTAACCAATTATTCATCATAGATTTATTATATATGGAATTCTTAAACTCCTGGGACAATGCTGTACGTTCAGCGTCCTATTCCAAACTCGAATTTCCAAATACATATTATCTGGCGTACAGAGATTTACCGACAATAATCAGTAAGCATGTCCTTGGAAATACTGCAGTCGATTTTGGTTGTGGTACAGGGCGGTCTACCCGGTTTCTGAAAAAGTTGGGATTTGATACCATTGGTATTGATATTTCGAAGGAAATGCTCCATATAGCCAGAGAATTGGATACGACTGGCAACTATTATTTTGTAGAGGATGGTAATTATGAACATTTGGGTAAAAATTTTGACTTGATTTTATGTGTGTTTACGTTTGATAATATTCCCGGGAAGCAAAATAGAGGGAACATATTGAAAGGATTGAAAAAATTATTAAAATCAGGAGGAACTTTAATTTGCATCGATGCAAATTCTGAAATGTATACCAAAGAATGGGCATCGTTTTCAACCTTCGAATTTCCCGAAAACCAAAAAGCAACTTCGGGAGACAAAGTAAAAATTGTAATGACCGATGTTGAAGATCAGCGCCCTGTAGAAGATATTCTCTGGACAATTTCGGATTATTATGAAATGTTTATTCAGGCTGGTTGCAGATTAGTTCAAACCTATTCTCCTTTAGGTTATACTGATGAACCATACAATTGGATTTCTGAGAAATGCACTGCTCCATGGATAATTTATGTTGTACAGAATTAATCGATATAAAAATTACAGATAATGAAGGTTTTAAAAATTTTATTAGATATTCAAAACAAATAAACGATGTTGAATGTTGTGATGATGTTAATTATTTTTACATTTCATTAACAATGTTAGCCTACAATATCAGTTCACCTTTTAATCTGTAAAATATGAAAACAAAGCTTTCAATTACCTTAGGTCTCACTGCTGTTATTTTTATTTCAGTTCAGGCCCGCTTTATTAAAACTGATGACGTTAAAACAATAAAGGATACTGTTTCAGTTCAATATTCTGCTGAAGTAAAGAAAGTGATTGATAATAAGTGCTATGGTTGTCACAATCCTGAATCAAAAGGGCAAAAAGCTAAGGATAAACTCAATTGGGTATTACTTCCTTCGCTTTCAAAAGCGGATCAGGTAGCAACACTTGATGAAATTTTTGAGGTTGTTGAAAAGGGCGAAATGCCTCCAAAGCAATTTGTTGAAAAGAAACCTGAAGCTAAATTATCCGAAAGCGATGCAAAAATTATTAAAGCCTGGGCTAAAAGCACTGCAGATAAAATAGTTAACTAGGTAAAAAATAATGAACTAGAATCTCTTTGACAAATATTTTTCGTATCCCTTTTAAATAAAGAAATAACGATGAAGAAAATTGCATTGCTTAGCGTTATTGTGATTGTTATAATTCTTCAGTTTATTCCAGTTAAAATTCCTGAAAATAAAGAAACAACTCAGGATGATATTGTAAAGGCTGGGTATGTAAATGAAGATATTAGCATTATCTTAAAAACTTCTTGCTACGATTGTCATTCCAATCAAAGCAAATATCCCTGGTATTCGTATGTTGCGCCCGTTAAATGGTTAGTTGTCCGAGATGTTTCCAAAGGAAGGGAAGAATTGAATTTTTCAGAATGGAATTCTTTTGACAACAGGAGGAAGATTCGAAAGCTGGGTGAAATTAAAGAGCAAATAGATAAGGGGGAAATGCCTATGTCTATTTATACTGCTATTCATCGTAGCGCCAAATTAAGTAATGATCAAAAAAATGTATTAATTGCCTGGACAGAGGAAGAACAAAATAGAATAATGAATCAATAATGATTATTGATAACATATAATTGGGTTGTTTCTGAAAATGTAAAATACATAAAATCAATAAATTAACAAGCTGTTGATAAATATCATACGTAAAAAATTGAATTTATTGAGCTACAATTTCAATTTTACGAATGGTATAATGTATTTTTGACATTTGAAAATTATTGGAAATTGTAACAAATACATTGATAATGAACAATAAAGAAAGAATTCTGTCTGAAATTCTATTTACTGAGCAAGGTGAAAATGTTACTTCCGAAGAAATGACCAATGATTATGAATTTTATAATCGTCTAATGCAGCGGAATTTAACTGTTGAAATAGATGAAATTAATTATGAAACAGGTTATTTACATGGTAATTTAAATTAAAGCTAGCTTAGTTTTTCGTAGCAGCGAACCCAATCAATTTCTAATTGAGACGGTAACGAAGCTGTTCCTTCATCAAATTTTCCTGAATTAATTACCAAATAGAGAGGTTCCTCAGGGACTCCAATAGTTTGAGTTTTTACAACCAGGTTATTTATTTTCCACACAAGCCTGTCGGGTGTCCATTCGAGCGAATAAATAAAGAATCCTTTTGAGAATGCAGAGGCGGATATTGATATTTCATCTTTATTGATATCGTTGTTTGAACTATTGCCCCAATAGCTATTGAAATACATTTTCTGGTTGTAGAATTTGAAAATATCAACCTGAGGAAGCTTTGAGTTTCCGGATAACCAGAAAGCATGAGAAATTCCCTGAGATTGTGGTATCTTGATTTTTGCTTCGATGCGGCCATATTTCTGGCGATGGCTTTTCCCGGTAGATATAAGTCCGGAAGTATAATCAAAATCCTTTGGATAAAATCCAAATGCAGGATGCCATTCTTTGCCGCTAACTTTTCCCTGTTTGGTAATTAGTTTTACAGTGGAGCCGTTTAGTTCAATATTTTTATCTGTAAAAATATGTTTTTCGCCAGGTAAGGCAAACGATTCTCCAAGCAACATTTCTCCCCAAAAATATCGGCTAATCCATTTTTCTGAATCTAGTTTGCCCTTATCAAAATGATCTTCAAAAAGAAGCTTCCATGACTTTATTTCCGAATATTTTGGCAGGTTAACATTCTTAAAGTACCAGATAACAGAATTCGATTTTTTTAGTACCTCAAGTTCTTGGGCAAGCTTAAAATCCTCTGTTTTCTCCCATTTTTTGGTATCCAGTAAATAAGCTTTTGACTTGATAAATTCATCCGATTGAATAAACTTTTCAAGCTCTTCGTAATGTGTAATTTCTTTAGAACCGTCTATATGTTTATAATGCGCATATTGTTTCGAATCTTGTATTTTAAAATATTTCTTAAGCAAGGAAGATTTTTCCAGCGATTTAAATTGCTGCAACTTCTGAAATTCCGGAGTACCTTCAAATCGCATTGAATCAATCTGCTTTTTCTTGCTTTTAAAGGCTTCCGATTCTACATTTTTTTGAAGCGTGAGAAAATAGTTTAACTCCTCGGAACTATGGAGTTTTTTGAAATCGGCAAAGAGCGAGGAATTTAATAATTTAAAATAGTTTTTAAAACGGGATGATTTTTTTAAAGATTTGTACTCCTGTAATTTTGCAGGAGCCTCAGAACTCCTGTAATCTTGCTTTGGACCCGATTTAAGCTGGGCAAATTCTTTCGAATTAATATAATTTTCTAATGTTTTAAAATTTTCAATTTCGACTGTTTTATACAAGGATTCAAAATCGGCATATTTACCTGATTTGATAAATTTAAAGTAGTTTTTAAAACCCGGGTTTTCGTTCATTGCACTGTATTCCTGAAGTTGTTTGAATTCAGGAGTTTTTTCAAAACGTTTTTTATCGGTCATATATTCAAATACCTGTTTATAGGTATCCGATTGAAGAAATGCTTTTAGATCTTTATAATTTTCAAGGTCTTTAGATTGATCAGCTTTCAGATAATCGGCTAAATCAGTTGATTTTTTATATTTATAGTAGAAAACAATATCCGAAAGCTTTTTAAGACGAATATATTCCTGTTCTTTCAAGTGCTCTTCGCTTCCGGGAAAGGTTAATTTCTCTAATTCTTTTTTCCTGTCCTTAAACTCCTGCGATTGTATATGCTTCTCCAAAAAATGATATCGTGCAAGTTCATCCGATAGCTCAATTTCTTTTAATTTATTGTATTCGGCTAATAATGCTTTTTCTTTAGATTCAATAGAATCGGTTTTTGGGTAAAAACCAAATATAAAACGAAATGCTCCGGCCATGACAGTAAGTTATAAATACAGACTTTTTAAATGTAAATTAAAAGTACAAATTTCCGGCAATTCCCGGAACTTAATAGTGAAAATTTATACGGAAAGAGAAAAGTTTGGTTGCAGCAATACTGACGATACTTTTAATTTATTCTATAACCAATAAATGAACCTTTTTATAGTATCTCTAAATCTGTAGCATGAGATGTTACAATAATTTTAACTTTATCACCTGCATTTAGCTTAGTTAATAATGGTTGGTTGTATGAAAATACTTGTTTTGGGTTAATATCGTTTACATATAATTCAACATCAAATAATGTGATTAATTTATCAAAATTTATAAAAAAGCAATAAATACCATCTCCGTCTATTGGAACAGTAAAAAATCCGGTACCAGTATCATAAACATTTAAATCATCTAATTCTTTGATTAGAAATTTAACAGTGTATTTATCGCCAGGATTCAGACTATTGTTGATATGTTTTATTGTTCTAAATGCAACTTGTTTAGGAGCTAAGTCAACTGTCTTAGTATTTGATCCTTCCAGTATTGATAGTTTTTGAGTATTTGAATTATAACTTAATGACGTTATAAGTTCATTGGTTGCATCTGCATCCCCATCATTAATGCTTACTTCACCGCCATTATTACTTAATTTAACCTTGTCCCCGTTTCTGGTGAGGGTTTGAATTTCATTTACCGAACTGGTGTCGATCGAAACATAATTTCCGCTTGAAATCACCAATTTACCACTACTATTGATGCTTAAACTTTGTTTATAGGTAGATAAGTCGACAACTGTAGAATCTTTATTTCCAGTCAGCCAAATTTTATCATTTGAAATACGTAAATCCTGCGGCGGGTGGACAAATGCCCGAAGGTCTACTATTCCCGGCATTCCACTGATAGAAAGATGGTAATTCTCCTGGTCATATTCTAGCTTTTGTTTTAATGGAGACAAATCTGTAACTACTTGTCCTTCACTTTTCAGATTATTTGTTAAAGGGTCAAATTCAAGATTAGTAATTCCCCCATTTGAATTTCCAGCCTTTTCAGCATATAATGCATATGGAACCGCCAGCATTTGTGTAGTTCCCATATGAATGAGCTGGTTATCACCAAAATCAATTTCAACTTTTAGGTAATGGGCACTTCCTCCCCAATTTACGGAGCTAATACTGGTTGCACTTCCCCCAGTTTTACTACCGTTTCCGATAGTCAGTGTGAATAGTCCAAAATCGTTAGTTTTTACCTGGTGTTCCTCTTTCCATTCCAGAGTGCCATTTGAGTTTTCGGCTAAAATGGATATTTGAACCGTAAGTTTAACATTTGAAAGTTCCTTACCAGAATTGTTTCTTGCAACAGCCTGATAATTTAATCCATTGGGCGAATATTGGGAATAAACAGAAATACTCAAAATAACTAAAAGCAACAAAGCTGAAAATAATCTTTTAAAAGAGAGAGTTGTATATTTCATGTCAATACATTTTTTCAATTTTGAATACTTTTGATATTTTCCCATTAATCGAGTAGATATGAATAAAATATAAGCCTTTTGGCAAGAATTCCAGATTTAGTGATTCTCGTTGACTATATATAACATCCTTAAAATCATCTATATAATTCTTTCTTCCGCACGAATTGTAAATTTCAATTCCGAAATCATAAGGCTCCGGAATAAAAAAATTAATATTCAAATAATCACGAAATGGATTAGGGGTAACGCTTATAAGGTTAAGCGGAATAGGAGGGGTAATGCTCTCGGGATACGATTGTTGAAATCCCTGAGTTAGGTAGTAGCCTTTGCTGTTTAGAGAAACTACAGTTAGTTCTCCGACAGTATAAGAAATAGAATATCCATCTGTTGCTTGCGTATTTCCTGTACAAGCTAAAAGCGATGGAGTAATAGACTGACTATTTGCTAAATGAATAGAAATAGCTAAAATAAATATCGTTAATTTCTGTATCTTATCCACTTAAAAACTTATAAAGCAGTTCTTTGCGGTCAAATATAGCAAAAATATGATTTGTTGTTATCAACTATCTGAAAACTTTCATCAAAAAAATTATTTATTTGACA
>JAIFLU010000177.1 GCA_020048915.1 Bacteroidota bacterium
GAAACCGAAGCATACCATGGAGATGGGGATTTAGCCTGCCACGCCAGCAAAGGCCGCACCCCACGCACCGAAATAATGTTCCATAAGGGAGGTTATATATATGTATACCTAATATATGGCATGTATTGGATGTTTAATATTGTAACCGGGAAAGAAGAACAACCCCAGGCAGCGCTTATTCGGGGATTGGAGCATTGCTATGGCCCGGGAAGATTGACAAAATCGCTTCGTATTGACAAATCATTTTATGGAGAAAACCTCCTTTTATCGGATCGACTATGGCTGGAGAGCGATGGCGAATCTCCCCAAATTTTAACAGGTAAGCGTATTGGTGTAGAATATGCCGGAGAATGGAAGCATAAGGAATGGCGCTTTTTTATTCCCGGTTTTTCGAGGTGATTGATTCAAATTCTGAGTCTACCCAGAAAAGTCAAAATTCAATGATTTTCATCTGTTTTACCCCTAACCCCTTCAGGAAATCCTCTGAAAATCATTGAATTTTTAAGTCCCCCATTTGGGGGATCAGGTGGTAAAAGACTTTTCGAAGCAGACTTATTATTGCTTTTTTATAAATATATCCCCGCTTACTGCCATGTTTATACCATAAGCATAATCAATCTGACTGATCTTTGCATCGTAATAAGCTTCAGCATAAGCGCTAAAACTTATAGTACGATAGATTTGTTTTCTGAAGGAGGATTTAAAAGTTACTACCTGACGGTTTGGATAAATGGCAGAAGGATTTGTAGCAGAGGCAGACAAAAATAATGGTTCCCCCTTAGAAGCAATAAATTGATACCCATACCAATAACCAGCTGTTAAATTGAAATCTTTCATTTCTGCAGACATGATCGGGTAAATTCCAAATCCATTCTTAAAAATCAGCCTCTTTTGCGGTGACAAATCAGAAAAACCAACATAATAAAAATCGAAATTAACTTTAGATAAAAATGACTGATTAGTTTGAAAACTGCTTTTAAACCCAGTTGCCCAATTAGCAAGTGTTTTTAATGGATCGCCGCCTGCTGTAATTTGCCCTCCCTGATGCTTTACTGTAATTTGCAAAGGAATCCCAACTGCAAAATTATCACTTTGTAGTAATCTAATGCAGCTATTAGTTCCAAATGTAAGCTCTTCCTGAAACGGATCGTTTAGTTCTATATAGCGTTCCCAGTCAATCCAGGTATCAAGAGTGAATTTATCTTTGTTTACAAGAAACTGAACTCCATACTCCAAAGGGTGTGTATAGACCTTTTCCCATTGATAGAGAGGTTCTATCAATTGATGATACTGGGTACCTTTAATCCATCCTAATAAAATTGAAAAAGCAGGAGTAGGATTGTAAGTTGCCCTAAAAAGCGGTTCGATGCTATTTAAGCCCTTCTTTCCGGAATATTGAGCAAGGTGAACTCCTGCTTCTACCGAAAACTTATCCCCTGCCTGAAAATAAACCCTAGGCTGCAATTGAAATCCAGGCAAAGTATACCCTTCAACTAACGGATGGAAATATTCATTGTTCTTAAAAAAAGCTAAACTGTTAAATTTCAAGCCATATTTGATATATTGGGGAGCAGGTGCAGAACTGTCGACGGCAAAAAATTCTTTTTCAAACTGACCAAAGGTTTTGCCTATAGACAAAAACAAAATAACCACAAATAAATTCTTCAGAAGGCTAAATTTCATTTTCATACGATTAACTGCCATTTATGTGTAAAGGTAAACTATTATTTATTTCTCATTCATTGCCTCTAATCTCAAAATGTCAATCTTAAAAAAAGCTAAATTGTTACTTGGTTCATTTTTAATTACAAAAAAATCCATTTCTTTGCCTTGTTTTTCAAGAAAAATTTAAGTCAGCGTTTAACAATACATATTATACAGGTTTCAAACATGAATAATTACAAGAGAATTAACATCATTGCAGGTTGGATAGTATTTGCTATTGCTGCCGCTGTGTATACTTTAACAATTGAACCCACTGCCAGTTTCTGGGATTGCGGAGAGTTTATAGCCACTTCGCTTAAATTGGAAGTAGGACACCCTCCCGGTGCGCCTCTTTTTATGATTATGGGACGATTGTTTACCATGTTTGCAAATGGTAACACCGAAATTATTCCTCTTACCGTTAACATAATGTCGGCATTAGCCAGTGCCTTTACTATTTTATTTTTGTTTTGGAGTATTACCCATCTGGCGAAAAAAATGGTTGTAAAAGAAGCCGGCATTTCGTTTGGCCAAATAGTAGCCATTATTGGAAGTGGTGCGGTTGGTGCTTTGGCCTATACCTTTTCCGATTCATTTTGGTTTTCGGCTGTCGAAGGTGAAGTTTATGCTTCTTCTTCCCTTTTCACTGCCATTGTTTTTTGGGCTATCCTGAAATGGGAAAATGTGGCCAATGAAAAATATTCGAACCGCTGGTTAATTCTAATTGCATACCTCATGGGGTTATCAATTGGTATTCACCTTTTGAATCTTTTAACAATACCTGCAATCGTACTGGTTTATTATTTTAAAAAATATAAACCAACCAACAAAGGAACCTTTTATGCGTTGCTGGCATCGGGTGTTCTTCTTGGCGTTATAATGTATGTGATTATTCCCGGTGTCTTTGTGGTTGCTTCCAAATTCGAATTATTGTTTGTCAATGGTTTTGGGATGGGCTATAACAGTGGTGTAATTGTTTATGCCATACTTTTATTGGGATTGATTATTTGGGGGCTTAAATACACATACGACCATGGAAAAGTATTGTGGAATACCATTTTATTAGGCGTTACAGTTATATTGATTGGGTATTCGAGTTATGCCATGATTGTTATCCGGTCGAATGCCAATCCTCCGTTGAATGAAAACGATCCTAGTAACCTGTTCAGTCTTATCTCATATCTCAACCGCGAACAATATGGCGACAGGCCTTTAGTATATGGTCCAACATACAATGCTCCGATTATCGATTCGAAAGACGGGAAGCCAAATTATATCAAGAAAGACGGGAAGTATGTAGTATCGACCTATAAACCTGAGTATGTATACGACGAACGGTTTATGATGCCATTCCCTCGCATGTATAGCCGCGAAGGCTCGCATGTAAGTGCCTATAAAGACTGGGGAGAAGTGAAAGGTAAGGCCGTTCAGTCAACTAACGAAAAGGGCGAGCCAACATCCGTAAGCATTCCAACATTTGGAGAGAATCTAAGATTTTTTCTTCGCTACCAGATCGGGTACATGTACGGACGTTACTTTATGTGGAATTTTTCGGGTCGTCAGAATGATATACAAGGTCATGGCAGCCCATTAAAAGGAAACTGGATATCGGGTATTAAACCGATAGATGAAATGTTAGTTGGCCCTCAGGATAAAATGCCCGATACCTTAAAAAATAACTGGTCGCGCAATACCTATTTTATGCTTCCATTTTTGCTTGGGCTTATCGGACTTTTCTACCAAATTAATAAGAACAAACGCGATTTTGTGGTGGTTATGTTCCTTTTTATTATGACAGGCTTGGCCATTGTTGTCTATCTTAATCAAACGCCTTACCAGCCGCGCGAGCGTGACTATGCCTATTCAGGATCATTCTATGCTTTTGCCATTTGGATAGGATTGGGGGTTCTGGCCTTAATCGATTTTATTCCCAAGGCAATTCCATATGCAGGACGAGCTGTTGTTGCCGGTTTAGTTGCCCTTTTTGCCGTACCCGTTATTATGGCTACCGAGAATTGGGACGACCACAATCGTTCCGGACGTTTTACAGCACGCGATTTTGCCCATAATTACCTCAGCTCTTGCGAAAAAAATGCTATCATATTTACCAATGGCGATAACGATACCTTCCCCTTATGGTATGCTCAGGAAGTTGAAAATTTCCGCACCGATGTTCGGGTAGTAAATCTCAGCTATTTGGGAGCCGACTGGTATATTGAACAAATGCAGCGAAAAACTTACGAGTCGGATCCGTTGCCTTTTAATATGACCAAAGACAAATATGTTTCCGGAACCCGCGATATGCTTTATGTGATCGACCGTGTTGGCGGCGAATATGCTTCATTAAAAGATGCAATGGATTGGGTAGCCAGTGACGACAAAGAAACGAAGACACTTCCTAATACTCGCGATAGAGTTGAGTATCTGCCTGCAAAAAAATTGGTTATTAATGTTGATACAGCTTTGGTATTAGCCAATGGAACTGTCTCGGAAAAACATGCTTCGAAAATCGAAAAAGAAATCCGGTTTGAGCTTACCAAAAACTACCTGTACAAAAATGACATGATGGTACTCGACCTGCTTGCTAATAATAACTGGAAACGACCTGTTTATTTCGCCATTACCGTTTCGGACGAAAACTATCTGAATTTGCAGGATTATTTCCGTCTAGACGGATTAGCTTACCGGATTGTACCCATTAAAACCAAACGCCCTGATGGACAACCCGGTTTAGTAGATACCGATATTCTTTACAATAACCTTATTAATAAATTTAAATGGGGTGGTGTAAACGATCCAAAAGTTTACCTCGACGAAAACAACCTGCGTATGCTTTCGAATTTTCGGAATAACTTTTCGCGTTTGGCAGAGGAGTTAATAAACGAGGGCAAAAAAGATTCGGCAATTAAAGTATTGGATAAATGTATGGAAACAATGCCTGAAAGCAGGGTTCCATTCAACTACTTTATTGTTCCGGTTATTGAGCAGTACTATCGGGCAGGTCAGATTGATAAAGCAAACAAAATTGTTGAATCATTCTTTAAATCTACCGTTTCCGACCTTCAATACTATTTTAGTTTTAGAGGCGGAAAAGCTAAGTCAATCGACTACGAAAAACGGGTTGCCATGCAAATTCTGGGCGAGTTAAACCGTATTACCGATTTCTTTAAACAGCAGGAATTAGCAAGTAAAATTGAGAAATCGTTGCAGCAGTTCTATCAGCTTTATGCACCAGAACTTCAAAATGCCGCTCCTTCTCAACTACAGGAATAATTTTTTCTATCCCGAAGTAATTTGTCAATTCTCCGGGGAAGAAAAAAACATTTATATAACTTTTGATGATGGGCCAACACCAGGAATTACAAGCCAGGTGTTGGCTTTATTATTTCGATATCAGGCTAAAGCTACTTTCTTTTGTAGTGGAAAACAGGTAGAACAAAATCAGGAAATTTTTAAGGAAATATTATCGCAAGGACATTCAGTTGGGAATCACAGCTTTTCGCACTTAAACGGTTGGTATACCAATAACAACAAATATTTTGACGATTGCGAAAAAGCAAATGCTCTAATCTATAGCAATTTATTCAGGCCTCCTTACGGAAAGCTAAAGCCCAGCCAATACAATTATTTAAAAAGATTGTATACAATTATCCATTGGACGGCTTTGAGCTGGGATTTTCACCCTTGGATTACTCCGGGATTATGCCTGAGAATAGTGTCAAAAAATATCCGACCCGGCGCTATTCTCGTTTTTCATGATACAGCAAAAGCCGCAAATAATCTATTGTTTGTTTTGCCCCGGATTTTAGAAATAGGCAGTCAAAACGGCTACCGGTTTTGTGCCATCCCAATGGACATCATGAACAGATAAAAATTAAAACAGAAAATTATCGTAAGGATATCGGATAGCATGTATTTTTTTAACTTCGGCATAAAGCATTTCGCGAAGCTCGTCAATATTCGTTTTTTGGGTGGCCGAAATAAAAATGGTATGACTCCCTCCACGCCCCATCCAGGTTTGTTTAAGCTCCTCCAATGTAAGGTTTTCTTTTACGCGGGGGGTTAAATCGTCCTCTTCCTTTTCGATATGGCTGTAAGCATCAACTTTATTAAAAACCACGATCACCAATTTATCTTTCACTTCCAAATCTGAGAGTGTTTGCGACACAGTAGCCATTTGGTCTTCGAATGCTGCATGCGATATATCCACAACATGCAACAGAATATCAGCCTCGCGGACCTCGTCAAGGGTCGATTTAAACGATTCTACCAGGTGATGGGGAAGTTTGCGGATAAACCCTACTGTGTCCGAAAGCAGGAATGGAAGGTTCCCAATAACCATCTTACGAACAGTAGTATCCAGGGTAGCGAAAAGTTTATTCTCAGCAAAAACTTCCGACTTGCTTAATAAATTCATAATGGTGGACTTGCCAACATTGGTATATCCAACCAGCGATACCCGAACCATATTGCCTCTACCCTTTCGTTGGGTGGCCATTTGGCGGTCAATTTTAATGAGCTGTTCTTTCAATAAAGCAATTTTGTCGCGAATAATACGGCGGTCGGTCTCCAATTCAGTTTCTCCCGGGCCACGCAGACCAATCCCTCCCCGTTGACGCTCCAGGTGAGTCCAAAGACGAGTAAGCCGGGGTAAAATATATTGATATTGCGCTAATTCTACCTGCGTTTTAGCATAGGAAGTATGCGCCCGTTTAGCGAAAATGTCGAGGATCAGGTTTGTGCGATCGAGAATTTTACACTCCAGCGCCTTTTCAAGATTCCGGAGCTGCGAAGGAGTTAGCTCATCATCGAAAATTACCAAATCAATAGCGTTTTCAATAACATAGTTTTGTAATTCGGTTAATTTGCCGGTACCCACAAATGTGCGCGGATGTGCTACATCCAGCCGTTGTACAAACCATTTAACAGGAACAGCACCGGCCGTTTCGGTTAAAAATGCCAATTCCTCCAGGTATTCATTTGTTTTTCGCTCGTCTTGTCCGCTACTAATTATTCCAACTAAAACGGCTTTTTCGGGTTCGGATATGGTAGAGAGTTCTTTCGACATAAAAAATATAGGCTGGCTTTGGTATTAATACCTTAAATAAACAACAATTAAAAAAATAATAGCATGCTGAAAAGCAATAACAAATGTTAAATCAATATCATAAAGTTAAGAGTTAGGCTTCGACTCCGCTCAGCCTGACGAAAAGGTATTAGTGTCACACTGAGCGGAGTCGAAGTGTGTGTATTTATTATTCAATTCCTAAACTATGTGACATTGAATGTTTAATTACTGAGATACACAGGAAGGTAAAAGTACTATTAAAATTCAAAACTGGAATAACGCATTTATTTAAAACAACAAACATTTTTTTGGTGGGCCAATATTTTTTTTTACTTTTGCGCCAGTCAAAAAACAATGGGGGATTAGCTCAGTTGGCTAGAGCGCTTGCATGGCATGCAAGAGGTCATCGGTTCGACCCCGATATTCTCCACCAAATAAATAAAGGGTTTCAGCGATGAGACCCTTTTTCATTTAATCAAAAAGGTAAAACATTAGGAACAACACCCTCCAAAAGTACAATGTTTATCAATACTAAATTCTTCCAAGAATAGATTACTCAAAACTAATTTGTCAAGTTATTCACATTCTATTAACATGCTGAAATTGAATAATAATATAGCTTAATTTTAAGCTAAAATTAAACACATGGCAAAACCACAAGCCCAAACCTTTCAGCAAAAACTAGGATTTTTTGAAGAGGATCTAAAGAAGCCAAAACACGATGAACTTATGTTATGGCTTGATCAAAATATTCTGGAAATAGTAAATAAATTGTTTTCTATTCCCCTTACTGATGATGAAATGAATAAAAAGAAAAGTAATGCTTCATTATATCTAAGTGAGAGGCTAATTTTTTTAAAGAATAGGCATAAAAATTGTTATTCAAGTAGCGATCAAAAATATTATCAGGAGGAAATTAAAGCAATTGAAGAGTTTGATATTGTTGTTGAAAAGATTCCTAAAAAGCCCCTTATTACTGAAGTAAATAAAAAATGGGAGGTTACTGTTAATCAGCAAAACAAGAATTTTTTTACTACTATTGGATTTATTGATTTTGTTGGAACTTTTAATTTACCGGTTTTAGCCTTAAGTGGGTACAACTATGATACCTCAAATGGGAAAATACTTTGCTCTAACTATGTTAGTGGGGAACTTGGTTTTACTTATATATTTTCACCTACTAGGATTAATATAGAGGTGAAAACTGAAATAAATTCACTAGGGGAACTTATAAGGCAAATTAATTTATATAAGCTTCATGAACCAAGTGATTTCTATGTTATGTGTCCAGATAATAAACATAAAAGTTTATTGGCAGACCAAGGAATTGGATTTATTGAGTATTACTAAAACTAACATAATTTGCAGATAATCCTTATTTGCTGCTTTGCTGATATGTTATAACCATAGTAGATTATCCATCTCCTGGTAGAATTGGAAAGGGTTCCAGGAGTTGCTTGAAAGCTCTTACTACTCCTGGTCTTTTGAAATTCATGCGGAAAAAACAATGAAAAAAGGATTATATATAATATACCTATATTCCTTTTTTGCCTCTTTTTTCCGCATAGCTTTATAAAATGTTAGTATTCCAGTATTTAGAGACTGTATCTCTGTTTATTTTTAATTCAGAAGAGCATTTTGTAATATTCCCGTCTTTGTTCGCTTGTCTCCAAGTCCAAACTTGAACGCTCTTTTTATTTGATTGCTTTAATCCTGCTTTTTCTACTTCTAAGCTAGTGCGTTGCTCATCCATATCATATTCTAATACTCCTTTTAAAACACTGAATGAAAGTCTTCTATTATCACTATTAAGAGCAATTTTCATACAATGAATAGGTTCAAGTTTTGTTTTAAGTCTTTCGTACCTCAATTTTTCATCAAGTCTAATAAGCTTTGCTTGTGAATTAATTCTCCGAATATCTGAGTCAGTATGAGATTCAATCATTCTTAGTTCATATATCTCCTGTGAAATCTTTTGATATTCCTCAGTTTGTGGGATAATAACATCAGCAAATTTCAAACAGGAGTGTTTTGAAAGTATTGAAATGGAGAGGTCTGTTAATATTGAATGCTCTGATTTTAATGCAATATATTCAGCTTCATTAAACTCTAATTCAGGGTATTTAGATATTACTCCAAGGTAGCAGTTTTTTAATACTAGAAAGTTTCTTAGTGTATTTCTCTTTATTTTAATGCTCTTAGGATTATTTTGAATCTTAGCAATTTCATTTATAGTTCTTTTGATATACTTATCAAAGTATTTTTTAAGTTGGAAATAACGCTCTACAGATGTCTCCATTTCAACTAATGTAATAGGACGTTTTACATTGCTTGCAATCTCTTTGATAGTTGTAAATACTGTCTCTTTGTTGTTGAATTCGCCTATTCCTGGAATGATATACTTTGATTGTTGGTTCATAGCAAGCTTATATAAAAAATTAAGCCCTTCTGAGATGATAAGCTGAAACCGGGACCGAATAAACCCGTCTTAGCCATCTCAAAAGGGCAAATATCTTTGGTAAAAATCTTCATTTGAATTTTCGGTTTTATTTATTAGCTGGGTTTCATTCAGCATTTAATATAATGTAGTCAAAAATTACCAGATTACCAAATAATTAGAGGTAAATAATCTTGCAAATAGCAGAAAACGATAGTACATTATATAACAACCTGTATATTAGTTATTTAAAAAATATTATAATTTTGCATAAAATAACTAAATACTTAAATATGAAAACGTTTGATGTACAGTATCAGAATTTTTTAAAATTAGAAAAACTACCTACTATTGAATCTAAACTCGCATTCTTCATTAAATTAGTGGAATCAGGGTTAATCTATGAAAACAATATCCTAAAAGCGCGGAATATTGAAGTCTATGTTAGGTTTAGTACAAGGAGTGTTCAAGGACAAACTATGCGAATGTTAGATATAACAAGTATTAAGATGGCTGAAAAGATTCAAGGAAGAGGTTGGTTTTCATCTTTTGAAACAATTGTTGAAGCCATTTGCCCATGGGAGGCGGTTCGTTACGAACTTGTTGATAATGAATTTCTTTATAATCATTTTAAAAAACGAGGGTTATATGAAGAAAACGCTAATTTCTACTGGTTTAAAAAAAATCCTCAAGATTGTTATAGCTTTAAGAAATTTGCCATGTAATTTAACTGGAGGAGCATCTTCCACAATCTTCTCTTCCAGTACAATCATTTCCTTTACCATCTTCTCCTTTTCCTCCTCGGAAGCTACAAGCGCTTTAAGAGAATCAATGTAATTAGTCGGGAGTTGTTTAGTTGGCTGAATTGAATACGAGCCAGTCTTTCTAATTGCCGGAAGAACTTCATGAGTAATCCAACGTTTGAATTTTTTGGCTTCCGGTTTACGGGAACGGATAACAAGGGAGTATAGTCCTGGTTCATTTACTACCCTAACATCCTGTTTTCCACCAGGGGTGTAGATAGTATCTATACCCTTTTCATCATCATCCAATACCTTTTCTAAGGTGTCACTCACATTGGAAATTTCCAGAATATCGCACACATCTTTCGCAACAAACCAAGACTCTCCATTTTTTTGAATAACTCGAAGTTGTTTCGAACCAAAGTTGAAAAGATCTAAATCTGATCTGATCTCTTTTTGGATTGGTTTCTCAAATTCTTCTATTTGTACTTTAAGCACAGGAATAGGTTTTACTGAATCAAATACAATTTTTGGTATTCCTGGAAGTGATGACATTTCGACAGGTTCAGGCTTTTTATTTAAAACTTGTTTAATACGGTCGTTAATCCAGATAGATAAAGCCGGAGTTAGCCAACGAGCGAATTCAACAGCTACATCTTCGTGCATCCAGATTCCCTCCATTATCTCCATACGTAACTTTAACAAGATCAGTCGAGTTAATTTTTCTCACCTCGGATAATTCATTGATGAATAGCTTAGTTTGTTCTATTAACTTATAGTAAATCATCTGAAGTAAGAAATCTTACTTCACTTAGAATCCAACAAGTCGTAAGGTTATAGATCTAGCAAACTCCTGGACTCAAATACAGATCCTAGCTACTTAAATGAGTAAGTACATCAATATGTAAGTAGGTATGTTTTTAAAGGCTTAAATACGTATGTATTTGAGTGAGTATTCAATTACATAAGTAAGCCATTAAGTAATTATTTAATGACGTAATTAAGTATGCATGTATTTAAGTATGGGAGTAAGTAAGCATTTAAGTATATACGTATGTACGTAAGCTTTCAATACTCCTGGTTGTCGAATGTAGTGAGGGTTAATGTTATTGATTTGATGGACTATAATGAGTTGAGAAATGAGCGAAGGGGGATGGGGTTGCAAAGGATTGGTATATAGCTAGATACCCCCGCCCAGAGTCGTTTACACAAAATAAAAATTTGAAACTTTTTTTGGAAAAATAATCTTCGAAATAGTATTACATTTTAGTAATATACCTTGCTTTTGTCAGTAAATTTTCGTACATTATACTGTAGCACAATTAATTAGTATAATGGGAAAAAATTATAGTTCGTTTAAAAAGGAAAATTATTACGGTCAAAGAGCCGAAAGTTTTGTGTTTGATCTATATCAGCATTTTGGAATCAACATGAGATTTAACAAGACCAAAGCAATTGAGCATTCAGAAAAGGTTAAAGCCTTACGTGGGCATGATTTGGAAGTTATAAAACCTTCTGAAAAACCTTTAAAGTTAGAGATTAAGTATGATCGCAACACCCGAGACACCGGAAATCTAGCCATTGAATATGCGCATAATGGCAATTACTCTGGGATTAGCACCACAGAAAGTCCTTGTTGGATCTATGTCTCCAGTGAATGCATGTATATTCTCGACATTGAAAAGCTAAAACTATTCCTGTATAACCCTGAAAATAGTGATAAATGGAGGTATATGAAAACAGATAATCATTATATGTCCAACTGCTGCCTGGTAAAACATGAGCTACTTTCAGAACTAGGGATATGCACTGCATCCCTTTCATATGAACGGTTAGACGATTTTAATATGAATGTCACAATGGGAGAAATTACACACAAAATAAAATTATACCATACAAATCTTTATGAAAAATTTTTGTCACAGAATTGATGCTCCCACGGTTCAACACCTGGAGAACATTTGTAAAAAGCAAAAAGTAAAAATGTCTTTATTGATACGAGCAATCCTTCAAGACTTTGTATTAGAATATAAACTTAACCAACAAAAATTAGAAGATGAAGAAGATTAATTTAGAAGAACTTAGGTACTTTATTTACTCAGTCGGCAAAGACTCAGCATCGAAACAACTTTGTATAAGTTCCCGGAAACAGGAGAGTGTTTTATTTGGGAAATATGCCAGAAAAGTTAAGTTTGAGGACTATGAAACTCCTGGTATTCCTGTAAAAATTGAGGTAGATTCTACCAAGTTGGTCGAACTTTATCGGGTTGTTAGTGAAAATTACGAGGTTTTAAAAAAACTTTATCGGGGGACAAAGTCAGCCAGAAAGCTAAACCAATTCGGATTTAATTTTGAAGATAGTTTTCATTCCGGATTGTTGAAAATGTTTGAACTTTCTAGCGATTTTGTTTATTCCACCGATATTGAAACAGTTGGATTTATTAAGAAATTTTTATTCTATTCGAGCAAGGCAGAAACTCTGAAGATTCAAAGGAACCCAATTAAATTTGAGAAAATATCCGATGGCGTATATTCTACTGAATAAACCCAAAAAGAAGATATCTATTCCAAAAATTGAAGCCGGTAGAATCTATAATTCACCCATTTATAAGGGACTTAGGTTAAGGAAACTGGCTGAAAACCCTCTTTGTGAACGGTGTGAAGCAAAGGATATTACCAGAGCAGCAATAGAAACACACCATCGAATCCCGTTTATGCTAGGAACTTCTCATAATGCAAGGCTAAAATTAGCTTTTGATTTCTATAATTTGGAATCTCTTTGCATCGAATGCCACCATTTAGAACACTTTAACAATTAAAAAACTATAAAAAATGAAATACGAATATTACGATAATATGTTAACATTGCTTTTCTTGTTTCTAATAATCGGAATTGCATATGAGTTTTCAAATCTTTTAGGCATCTATGTTCTTTGTGGATTGGCTTTAATTTTAATAGCAGGAACAAAAAAGCAAATTGATAGGCTCCCAAAAGAAGAGTAAAGAAGGGGTGTTAAGCCCCTTTCTTATTACTACATGCAGCTTGGACTAATTCCAGGCTCCGAATTCTATCATCTGCAATGTCAGCCCGTCTTGTTAGGGAGCTAACTGAGGTTCCCATTGAAACGATTTCCGCTTCATGTTCAATAGTTTTAAAGCTTAAAGACTTTATTTCAGAGATTAAGAGTTGGATATCTTTTCTTATTCCGGAAAATCCGGACCGGACAAAATACCAAACCACAATTAACAGCAAGGAAACGACACCGCGATAAGCCCAAATTTCGAATGTTGCCATAGCTTAGAATAATGAGTATACGATTACTGCTAAAACAACT
>JAIFLU010000231.1 GCA_020048915.1 Bacteroidota bacterium
GAGATGTTTCAGTTCCCCACGTTCGCCTTCTATTTACATAGAATATCCCGATTGCTCAGGATTCTTTCTATGAGTTTTTCTAGATTACTTGCAATTGGTAATTGGATATTTAATTTTCTCCCAGCTTTGTAAACTCTTGCATCAGGAACGCAACAATATTCACCTGAGATATTGGAATAAATATTTTGACAACGTAATTCGCGCAAAATCAAAGGTATTTTTATCAAGATTTTTCTGTTGCCTACACCTAATCCTTCTATGTTTCTGAGATATTTCATAAATAGTTTAAAATCTTTTTCTTTTTCGGACTCAGCTAATTTCTGAATAATTTTATCCCAATTAGTTGATAGTAAATGAATACTTGCAAATATGTCTTTTCTAAAACCCAGCTTTTTTCGTGGAATTAGTCCTGTTAATTCTTTTGTAATTATTTCTGAAGTCTTTTGACGCAGATATTGTTCTTCTTTATAATTCGATTCTTCTGCCCAAAATTGAATTGAGTCTTTTTTAAATATCTTAAGATAAGTTACGAAAAAAGCAGCATTTTCCCATTGGCCAGTTCTCGACCATACAACTGCTAAAACAAAAAGTAAGAATAAATCATTCTTACTTTTTAAATTGAGGTGTATTTTATTGTTTCTTGAATCCTTCAAATGAAAATCGTTAACCCAACCTAAATACTCATTGCAAATTCCAATATTAGCATAAGGTAAATTGTCTTTATTTTTCAAAAATAAAGTGGTTAATTCATTTGCTGCTAATCTTTCTCTATCAGAGATATGCATAATTAAAGTGATTGCTTAAATATTTATTTTTGCATCGTAAAACCTGTTTTTGTTTCGGTATTAAATGTATACCGTTTTATATTCTTCTCCAAATACTTAACTGCAATCAAAAACAGAGCCTGATGGTATTTGTGTTATCAGGCTCTGTTAATTCTTGTAAACCTTTGTTATTTAGTTGTCTCAGTAATTTAAACTGCTTCAGCGTGTTCAGCTATTTTTAGTTTTTCCAATAATGCAGTTACCAGGTGCAACTGCTCTTTCAGGTAAACTTTAAATTCGCGGTGAACACAGCGGTTAATCCCTATAAGCAGGTTTGTTTCTTCCTTTTGGAGTAACATCAGCATTAGCTCCCTTTCGTCCGATGTAAAGTTAGTATCCATACACCCTCCTTTTTTGGGCAATATTACAATTTGCCAACCCTGAAATCAAGTATTTGCTACCATTTTTGAGCAATAAACCTCCTCATTATAAGTTGGCCAAAATATGTTACTCATAACGCGGATCACTCTGTAATGGCATCTTTGCCATTTTTTCGACGGTTAAGCTGGGGAAACCAAACTCCTCGGATACTGTTCCTAATACCAGATAAATACCGTAGCCCTTAAACGGATAATCTTTCAATGAATTAGGGAAATGCACCGTGTCGAAAAATTCGCCCAGAGCATCCAGAAAGCAACCAAAATGCATTAACTCGTTTTTAGCGGTATTCACATATTTTATTGCTACAAGGTTTCCCAGCATCCGAACTTTTTTCCCGACATATTGCATCATATCTCCGGCCATAAGCTCGCCCCTGAATTTGGTTTGAAGCAGATCGAACATGGCAACGGAAACAGGGAAGCCCAGAAGTTCATATTCATCGTATGCATCCTCCAGTAAGCTTTCCTGAAGGGCAGGAAGATGAAATGGCTTTAATTCGGTTTGAAACAGCATACGGCTTTCGGGCTTAGGCTTTTCTTTATTGAGGAGCATATGTGCTTCCCACAATAATTGTTTCTTAGCTTTTCCGGTAAATCGTAATGCACCGATACGGATAAGCAGGATCATCTGTTCTATTCCTGGATTTACCCGATGAACAAAATCTTCCAGGCAGGTATATTCGCCGCTTTGCATTCTTTCCGATACAATAACCTGGGCCAAATTAGCTTCCAGATTTGCTATATGTATTGTTCCAATAAAGATATCCTTGCCATGAATGCAGGTTTTATAGTCGCTACGGTTAACGCACGGAGTATGAATTGCAGCTCCCCAACGGCGCGCTTCGTTAAAATATACCCAGGTACGATAAAATCCGCCAAAATTATTGATAACAGCAACCATAAACTCCAACGGAAAGTTAGTTTTCAGGTATAAACTCTGAAAGCTTTCTACCGCAAAAGAGGCAGAGTGGGCTTTCGAAAATGAATATCCTGCAAACGATTCTATTTGTCGCCATACCTCCTGGGTAATCGATTCGGGATACCCGCGCTTACGACAGTTAATAAAGAACTTATCGACAATAAGTGCAAATTCTTTCTTCGATCGCGATTTGCCACTCATGCCCCTGCGCAGCACATCAGCATCGCCCAGGTCCAGACCTGCAAAAGCCTGGCAAACTTTCATCACATCTTCCTGGTAAACCATTACGCCAAATGTTTCCTTCAACACTTCGCCCATGATGGGGTGGATATATTCTATTTGCTCCGGATGGTTAAACCGATGGATATAAGCCCGCATCATACCCGATTTAGCTACTCCCGGGCGAATAATACTACTGGCAGCCACAAGTCCCAGGTAGGTGTCGCACTTCAATTTCTTTAATAGACCGCGCATAGCAGGACTTTCCACATAAAAACAACCGTTTGTTTCTCCTTTTCGGAGCATGCCAATTACCTGTTCGTCGGTATAAAAGCTTTTGACATCGTGCGGGTCGACGGTAATATTGCGGTTATGCGCTATAATTTCGACGGCTTCTTTGATATGGCCAATTCCCCGCTGACTTAAAATGTCGAATTTGTCAAAACCCATAGATTCAGCAGCATGCATATCCCATTGGGTGGTAGCGAACCCTTTGGGAGGAAGGTCGAGCGCCGTATAATACGAAAGTGGTAACTCCGAAACCAGTATTCCGCCTGCATGGATGGTGCGTAAATTGGGATAATCGATTACTGTTTTCGATAACTCCCATATTTTGTTGGTAATGGTATTTCGGTTACTAGTATTTCCTGGATTATCAACAAATGCGTCTATTTCAGCTTTGGGAAGTCCGTAAATTTTACCCAACTCCCGTAAAATGGAACTTCCGCGAAAAGTGCTCATGGCTCCCAGCAAGGCGGTATGTTCCTTGCCATATCGCTTAAACATGTAATCCTGAACATCGTCGCGGTCTTTCCACGAATAATCAATATCAAAATCGGGTGGACTGGATCGTTTGGGGTTGATAAAGCGTTCAAAATATAAATCTAATGCGATAGGGTCGATATCGGTAATCCGCAAGCAATAAGCCACCAGGCTATTACCTCCGCTTCCGCGCCCTACATGGTAGAATCCCCGCGACATGGTATACCGGATCAAATCCCAGGTAATCAGAAAATACGACGAAAAACTCAGTTTGTCGATCACGTTCAACTCCTGCTGAACACGTTTTTCTGCTTCTTTATTACCGTAGCCATAGCGATATATCATGCCTTCGCGGGCAAGTTTTTCTAATAACAAAAAATCATCGTATTTACTTCCTGTGAAAGTGCGTTTGTTTTTTTTAGTGGAAAAATCAAATGTAAACCGGCTCTTATCGGCCAGTTGCTCTGCCTGATATACTAACCAGGGATAATCTTTATAGATATTTCGTACCAGATCTGGAGGCATCAGTACCTCTTCCGGTCGTGCAGTTTGCGACGGTGTTAACTGGCTTAATAAAATAGTATTATCCACAGCCCTTAAATGGCAATGAAGGTCGTATTCTGCAACTGAAGCGAAGGTAACAGGGTACTGGGCAACAAGTTTTTCGGTTTTGTTGCGATATTCGGATGTTACTATTTTTCGAACCTCCCAGGGGCGAATTCCGACATATTCGTTCTCTTTTAACTGGTTGGCCGATTTTGAGCCAAAAGGATAAAGTACCCAGGCATGCTCAAATTCGGGAGCCGACGACGAAAAAGGTTTTTCCTCCAGATTATGGCAGGTCAGATAACTGTTGATTTCGCTAAAACCTTCGTTATTTGCAGCAATACAGGTGTACAGGTAATGGTCCTTATGTCGGAATTCCACGCCTACTAAGGGCTTTATTCCATTTTCGCAGCAAAGTTTCACAAAATCGATGCAGCCGGTAGAATTATTGATATCGGTAAGCGCGAGATAGGGTATCCCCATAGTAACAGCTTGTTCTACCAGCTTCTCCAGGCTCATGGTGCCGTAGCGTAAACTATAGTATGAGTGACAATTAAGATACATTTAACTTAGATGGTTAAAATCATTTGAAAAGCAATACCCCACATTGACTAAAGACGTTCTTATTTAATGAATAGCATTACTATACAGATATATATATTGAATGAAACGAGTGAATGATTAATTATTAATCATATTCTACGTGTATAATTTAAGCAAATATTGATTGAAATAAAAAATACTTTTCAAAAGCTAACAAAAATCATGTTATTGAAACTCCTGAGACAAAAGAAAGCGTCCTATATTTGAAACCTAAACCTAAATAATAAAATGATGGACCAAAAATTGAGAAGATTGATGGAGAAAGCTTTTGTAGCATTCATCTTAAGTGTCTTTAGTTTTTCTGCCTTGATGGCGCAAAATACGACATGTGACCAGCCTACAGAACCGGGCCTTTTTGATATGGGAAAAATGTGGACATTCGATTTTCCACCTGCCGATTATTTCCGTACTACCTATAACTTTTCGCCCGATCAAAAATGGTTTGAGGAAGCCAGATTGTCGGCTCTGCGCTTTGCCAGTTACTGCTCTGCCTCATTTGTGTCGGCTGACGGATTGGTTATGACCAATCACCATTGTGCCCGTGAATCGGGATACGATGCTCAGCGTCCAGGCGAAAACTTTAACGAATATGGCTTTTATGCTCCTAAGCTGGGCGATGAGCGTAAAGTTGAAGGACTGTTTGTTGATCAGCTTGTTAAGATGGAAGATATTACCGACCGTGTTTTTACAAGTATGGCAAAAGAAACTACCGATGCCGCTCAACTTGCCCAACGCGATAAAGAATATGCAGCTATAAAAAAAGAATATGCCGAAAAGGCTGAATGGAAAGGGCTAGAGCTTCAAACCGTTCAGTTTTATCAGGGAGGAAGATTTGCCCTTTATGGTTTTAAACGATACAACGATGTTCGCTTAGTATTTATGCCCGAGGTTCATCTCGGATTCTTTGGTGGCGATTACGATAACTTCACCTACCCTCGTTACGACCTCGATTTTAGCTTTTTTCGCGTGTATGGCGACGATGGTAAACCACTTAAAACTGCTCACTATTTCAAGTTCAACCCTAAAGGTGCCGCTGAAGGAGATGCTGTATTTGTGGTAGGAAATCCGGGAACAACCCGGCGTATGTCAACCATGTCTGACCTCGAATTTTATCGCGATAAACAATTTCCCTATATTTTGAAAGCATTAAAAAACCTCTCGCTATTAAACCAAAAGTATAACGAAAAAGCGAAAAGCGATAGCCTTATCAATGTTATATTTGGTTATGAAAATTCCATCAAAGCTTATGGTGGACAGCTTTCGGGATTAAAAGACCCTTGCTTGATGACCCGCAAAGCCGAATTCGAGAAGAAATTCAAAGCCGATGTGCAAAATAAACCTTCGTTAAACAGTAATTTGTGGATTTGGGATGAAATAGCCAAATCTAATACTGAACTTAGTTCTGTTTATAACGAATTCAGTGTATTGGGACAAAGTTCAACTTTTGCCGGACAATTACTCGGATATGCAAGAGGCGCAATTAATGTAGCCTTGGCAAAAAAGGGAGATGCCGGACGTATGGAAGGTATGAAAAAGAGATTGGCAAATCAGCAGGTTCCCAAATACATTGATTTGGATCAGCAGGTATTGGCAATCTATTTGCAAATGACGTTGGACAATCTTGGCGAAAACGACCCATTTGTAAAAGCTGCGTTAAACGGTAAAACTCCTGCCGAAGTAGCCGAATATGCCTATAGAAACACTAAGCTAAGCGATCCTCAGTTTCGCGCCGAGCTATTAACAAAGGATTCAGCAGCATTATGGAACTTAAACGATCCTATTATTAATTTGGCATGTTTGGCAGCTCCACGATACAATGCCTTGAATGTGAAGTATACTGAATTGCAAGCTAAGTTATTTGCTTATCGCAGCAAACTTGGGCGAATGCTTTTCGATCTTTACGGTACTCAAATTCCTCCCGATGCTACTTTTAGCCTCCGTATTAACGACGGTGTGGTAAAAGGATATGAGTACAATGGTACAATAGCTCCTCCTAATACAACATTCTTTGGACTCTACGACCGTTATTATTCTTTTAATAAAAAAGCTCCATTTTATTTACCCAAAAGGTGGGAAAATCCTTCAGCCGAGCTCTTAAAGACCCCCATGAACTTTGTTACCACAAATGATATTATTGGAGGTAACTCTGGTAGCCCTATGGTAAATAAAGATTTGGAAGTTGTGGGTCTGGTATTCGATGGAAATATCGAAAGCCTTCCCGGTAGTTTTATTTTTATTCCCGACAAAAACCGTGCTGTTGGGGTTCATTCCGGAGGGATGATCGCTGCTCTTAAATATATCTATAAAGCTAACCGTTTAGTGAATGAATTAACCGGCAAAAAATAGTTCTTTAACAAAATATTGTTTTGTTTCTGACCGAACGTCCGATATGCTTTTCATGTCGGACGTTCATGTTTTCAGTATGATAGGGGTGGTAATTAGTGTGTTTTTGCTTAAAGTGTGATGCATTTCACCTTTCGCCGATCAAATTATTTACTACTTTAGCTCCCGACAGCGCAGATTAGTTGATAATGAATTGTGGTACTCTATTGCCAGCACTTGTATCAATCTGATTTGCACTTTTCATCCTATCTTTAGAGATCGTTAATGGTAAAAAACAAACAGTAAACTACTTATTTTTTTCTATTTATTTTCGATAATAATATTTTATAATTACACAACGAAATATCGGCAATCTCGTTTAATTAACATACATTTCAATAGAATTAAGAGGTATTCGGCAGAGTTTTTGACTAAGGTTCAGATATAATTTTTAAAACAGGCATTCATGATACATATTAAGCCAATTCTGATAATAGAAGATGATGAGGCCAGTGCTTATTATTTAGAGGAGGTGGTGGCAGAAATGGGGGGCAAAACAATAATTGCTTCAACAGCCGAAGAAGCTATTAAGATTGTGAGCGAGCAAGAAGTAAGCCTGATTCTTATGGATATTCGTCTCCCTGATATGGACGGATACGAGCTTACCCAGCATTTTCGAAAAATTGGGATTGCAACACCCATTGTTGCTCAAACTGCTTTTGTAATGGCCGACGATCGTCAAAAAGCATTAGATGCAGGATGCAACGACTATCTGGGAAAACCAATTCAAAAAGATGTTCTTTCGGGCATGATACATAAATATCTTAATAGTTCAGAATCTGTAATCCTTAAGAACCAATAGCCTTTTTTACGGCATCGTACCCATACCGAAGCCGCATTCGGTCCATTGCCAGATAAAGATTCACCATTTGCGGAGTATCTTCAAATAAATTCAATTGCTGAGAACCGTGTACCAAGCACGTAAATCTTACCCCAATAAGCCGGATAAGCATCCTGCGTTGATATAACTTCTTGAATAGCTCTTTTACTACCCCAAGAAGCGTATGATCAAATGAAGTATAAGGAATTAGTTTTTGTAAGGTGTGGGTGTCGAAGTTAGAATAACGGATTTTTACGGTAACACACGATGTGAGTTTTTGCTGTGCCCGGAGATCGAAAGCCAGGTGTTCGACCATTCCGGCAAGTTTGCGGTTTAGGAGCTCTATGTCGGTGGTGTCTTGCTCGAAAGTGCGTTCGGAACTCATCGACTTTTGTTCCCAATAGGGTTGTACGGGAGTATAGTCGATACCATTCGCTTTTTTCCAAATATCAATTCCACTTTTTCCCAATACCCTTTCCATCATCTCCATCGGAATCTGGCTCAGGGTCCCAATAGTAGCTATTCCCATAGAACGGAGTAGCTGAAAAGTTTTGTCGCCAACCATCGGAATTTTCCGGATAGAAAGCGGTTGCAAAAATGGCATTACATGAACTTTGTCTACTAAAATACCATTATTGGGTTTTGCTTCGCCGGTTGCAATTTTCGAAACGGTCTTGTTAACCGAAAGTCCAAAAGATATGGGCAATCCCGATTCTTTAATAATAGTTTTTCGTAATTCCTGGGTCCATTTAAGGGTGCCAAAAAATCGATCCATGCCTGTAACATCTATGTAATGCTCGTCTACCGAAGCTTTTTCGTATACAGGTGCTTTTGATGCTATAATTTCGGTTACCTCGTTCGAGTATTTGCTGTATAGTTCCATGTCACCTTTTATCACTGTAGCATCGGGGCACAGTTGGCGCGCTACACGCATGGGCATAGCCGAACGAACCCCATAATGCCGGGTTTCGTAACTACAACTGGCTACTACTCCTCTGTCGCCTGTGCCTCCAATAATAACAGGCAGTCCAACCAAGCTCCTGTTAATTAAGCGTTCTACCGATACAAAAAACGTATCGAGGTCCATATGCACTATTTGTCGTTCCCCACTCTCCATAATAAATAGTCTTCATCCGTCAGTTGATAGTTAATACATCGTGATCTTGACAGTTATTAGCGCTTTTTAATTTGCGGGACTTACATCAGGCTCAGGTGTATTTTTCATCTATTGTTCATTAATTTTCTTTTATTTACATTAAAAATGATTAAAAATTAATCTTTTATTGAGGTTAAAATATAATCATTTTTGTATATTTGAAAAAAGTTTTTTGACCCATGTTCGAAATTAAAATTTTGTTGTTCGAAAATACGGGTATCAAAATGCACTTTTTAGCTTGATAACTATCATTTGGATTATTAGGCAGAACGTTTAGATTTGAAATGAGTTATAAAAAAGTCAAATACTAATTTTAAATTCAACGACATGAGAATTGGCTGTGTAAAAGAAATTAAACATCATGAGTATAGAGTTGGACTAACCCCATCGTGTGTACGCTCCTATGTATCGAGAGGGCACGAGGTATATATACAGGCAGGGGCAGGTGTGGCTGCCGGTTTTGAAGATGAAAAGTATGAGTTGGCCGGAGCCAGGCTTACCGATAACAAACAGGATATTTTTGATAAGTGCAGCATGATTGTGAAGGTAAAGGAGCCTCTTCCGGAAGAGTATGAAATGTTTCACGAAGGACAGATTTTATTCACCTATCTTCATCTCGCCGCCAGTCGTGAACTCACTGAATCTTTGATGAGGCAGGGTGTTAAAGCTGTAGCATACGAAACTATTGAAAGCTCAGATGGTCAACTGCCTTGCCTGCGTCCAATGAGCGAAATAGCCGGAAGACTCAGCATTCAGGAAGGTGCCCGTTTTCTTGAAAAAACCTATGGAGGCCGTGGTGTCCTTTTAGGAGGTGTACCTGGTGTAAAACGTGGAAAAGTTGCAATTATCGGAGGAGGAATAGTAGGGACTAATGCTTGTAAAATAGCAACAGGTATAGGTGCCGAGGTAACAATACTCGATGTCAACTCCAACCGGTTGGCTTATCTCGATGATATTTTTGGTTCACGCATTACTCCGCTTTACAGCACTGACGCAAACATTGAAATGGCGCTTCGTGAAAGCGACCTGGTTATTGGAGCAGTGTTGCTTCCCGGAGCAAAAGCGCCACAGTTGGTCAAAAAATATCACTTGTCGATGATGAAACCGGGAGCTGTAATAGTAGATGTTGCCGTCGATCAGGGTGGGTGCATTGAAACAACCCATCCTACAACCCACGACGACCCTATTTTTGTAATCGACAATATTGTTCATTATTGCGTTGCCAATATGCCTGGTGTTGTAGCGCTTACGTCTACGCAAGCACTAACCAGTACAACCCTTCCGTACGGACTTCTGATTGCCGAACACGGATTGGAAGAAGCTACCAAAATGTCACTAGCCCTTTACAAAGGTGTAAATCTGTATAAAGGGGAATGCGTTTACGAAAATGTTGCCAAGGCTTTCGATATGAACTACATTCCACTGCAAAAGTTGTTCTAATATTATCGAAAAAGCAATTGTCGAGTAAAGGCAGAATCTTGGTGGAGATGTGACAAGGATATATAGCACCCCCTGCATATCTCTTGCTCTCTAAACTGTCACTTTTTGAGGTAGTAACATTTTGCCATTTTTGATTTTCGACTTTAAACTAAATAAATTCAGCATATGTTCTTTACGAGTAATATTAAAATTCTTCGGAAACGTCGCGGTCGTACCCAGGATGAAATAGCCCTGGTGCTGAACATGAAGCGGTCTACATTGAGTGGTTACGAAAATGGCATTTCTCAGCCCAGCCTGGAGGTATTAATTGCATTTTCGAAATTTTATAAAATTGCGATCGATACCCTGGTAACCATTGACCTGACCAAGCTTTCTGAATTTCAATTCTCTGAACTGGAGCGGGGAAACGATGTTTTTATTAAAGGAAGTAATCTGAGGGTGCTAGCTACAACCTTATCGCGCGAGAACGAAGAGAATATTGAACTTGTGCCTGAGAAAGCAAAAGCGGGATATGCTACCGGCTTTGCCGATCCTGATTTTATTAAAGAGTTGCCTACATTTCAGCTGCCATTCCTTTCGAAAAGTAAAAAATACCGTACTTTTCAACTTAAAGGCGATTCGATGCTTCCAATTCCCGACGGATCCTGGGTTACCGGAGAATTTGTTCAAGATTGGAATACGTTAATTACGGGAAATGGCTATATTATTTTCACTGTCGATGAAGGGATTGTATTTAAAATTGTCGAAAACCTCATAGAACAACAAGGTAAACTGAAATTATATTCGTTAAACCCCATTTATGAGCCATTTGATGTTACTTTACCTGAAATAAAAGAAATTTGGCGCTTTGTTAATTATATAAGTTCCGAATTACCGGAGCCTTCTATTCCCAGCACGGAGTTGATAAAAACCGTCGCCGGATTAAAGCGCGATGTAGCCCAGATGAAACTGAAAATGTTGAACAAAAGCTAATCGTTTGGAATTTTAAATTCAACTCCGGTCCAAACAGAATCGAAATCGGTTAACTGAATATTTTTCAGATGAATATCATTGCCAAAATTGATGATAGTGTTTACATCCAAATCAGTTTTTACTCGCGATGATTTTTTAGGATAGAAAATCCAGATCTTTCCGTCGCTTTTTAACAAAGGTTTGCAAGCAAACAGTTCGTGTATAAGTTCATATTGGTTTCGGGCAAATACATGAATGAAATCTACTCTCAGATTATCTTCTACCTGAACAAATTTTACACCATCAGGTAAATCATTAATCAATCCAAAATAGTTATCCGGTTGATTTACAACTATAATATAATTATCTTCTTTTATCCCTAATTTTTCAATTAAATTTAGAGGGGCCGGAGCTAGTGACATTATTCGGTTATAAAATTGCGAAAAGTACGAAAGAGTTTCATTTCGAACTTTAGTTAGTAAAATGGTAGTTTCAATACTTAAAAGATGCAAAAATAAGTGCATTTTTCGCATTACCAAATACCTTTCCAGTAAATCGTAATATCCTTGATCATACTAGGTTCTCTTTAATTCTCCTTTATGTTACAGAATGTTCGCTTTTGAACACTCGATGTTCTTTTTGAAACATTTCCCTTCTTGATATTTCATCAATCAACAACTATTTAATACGGTAGTATTTGAATGTCAAGTACATGTGTTTTTTGGCACAATTATAGAAAAGTATTGGCATATAACCTAAAACAAAAAGACATGAAAACAACACCATTATTTATAGCTGCTTTATTGAGCACAGGTATGCTGCTTTTATCGCAAGAAGCAACTTCACAAAACACAAAAAGCATGAAAGTTGGATATGTTCCAAATACATCATGGGAGATTAAGAATGACAATTCCTTAAAGAAATCGGTTAAGTCAGTTTTGAAAGAATGGACAAAAAATGGAAATCTAAATTCCGGAAGTGCAGTAGGGTTGGGTAATTCTGTTATTATGGAAGAACTCGAAAATCAGGTAAAGTTTCGTCCGGTAGAAAATATTGAAGATATTTTTATTTACGCAAAGGAAGAGCCTTTGGATAGTCTGGTAAATATCCTTGCTGAGGAGGTTAAGTATAGGCCTGGTCAATATTTTGAATAATATAAAGGCCCGTTGGGAAATACCAAGACTAATCAATGTATCCAAATTATTTGTTTTTTAGTTAATCAGCCTCCTGAGCCTTATATAGTAATCCGGTAAATATTTTCTTTTTTTCCTAAAGCTGTTCATCTATCTTTGCAATTATGTATGCCATAATAGATATAGAAACTACCGGAGGAAGCCCAAAGCACGAGAAAATTACCGAAATTGCCATCATACGGCACGATGGTAATCAGGTTATTGAGGAATTTACCACATTAATAAATCCGGAAAAAACAATACCGTATTATATAACCGGGTTAACTGGCATTACAAACGAGATGGTGGCCGATGCTCCTAAATTTTTTGAAATAGCCCGTAAAATTGTAGAAATGACCGATGGTCATGTTTTTGTAGCGCATAACGCAAATTTTGATTATCGATTTATTAAAGAAGAGTTTGCGCGGCTAGGTTTCGATTATAATCGAAATACCCTGTGTACTGTAAAACTCAGTAGGAAAATTATCCCTGGAAAGCCATCCTATAGCCTTGGAAATCTTTGTGAAGAACTGGGGATTACCATTCATGGGCGTCACAGGGCATCGGGCGATGCTATTGCAACCGCAAAACTATTCGACATATTACTTTCGGTAAGTGGAAACAAAGAGCCATCTCTTTTTCAGCCACAAACAATTAAATCTCAAAGCCTTCATCCATCATTTGATACGGGCACTTTTTCTAAGCTCCCGGGGAAACCTGGTGTTTACTACTTTTTGAACGATAAAGGTGAAATTATTTATATTGGGAAAAGTAATGACATTCAAACTCGGGTGTTAGCTCATTTTAATAATAATAGCACCAAAAAAGCGATCGATATGAAATCCCAGATCGCTTCCATCGATTATGAAATAACAGGAAGTGAACTAATTGCGCTTTTACTGGAATCAGACGAAATAAAAAAACATAAACCTTTATATAACCGGGCGCAGCGCAGAACGCCTGTTCATATTGGATTGTATAGTTTTACCGACGAAAAAGGATATATGCATTTTTCAATTGAAGACAATGGTAATAGTACTTCTAACCCTTTAATTTCATTTAATAACCACACTGAAGCGAAAGAATTTGTTCATTATTTAAT
>JAIFLU010000098.1 GCA_020048915.1 Bacteroidota bacterium
GCAAACTACCGGGCGGCTTTGCGTTCGGTACAATACGAAAATACCAATACCTCCAACCCTTCCACAGCGGAACGCACTGTTACATTTCTGGCGAACGATGGCACGGCGAATTCTAATCCTGTATCGCGGAATATATCAATAATAAACAATAATGCTGCTCCTGTTTTATCAGCACTGGAAGAATCGGCTCTCAGTTATAACGAAGGGACGGGGAAGGTTCCCTTAACCTCATCTTTATCGATTTCAGATGATGATAATACAACCATCCAATCGGCAACTGTAAGGATTTCTTCGGGTTTTGTTAGTTCTGAAGATGTTTTATCTTTCACTTCAGCAAATGGAATAACCGCATCCTGGGATGGAAGCCAGGGAATTCTTCCTCTTTCGGGCTCAGCCACTGTTGCCAATTATCAACTTGCTTTAAAAAATATTCAATACGAGAATACAAATACCACAAACCCTTCCAATACCACCAGAACGATTTCGTTTGTAGTTAATGACGGCACTTCTAACTCAAATACAGTTACACGGAACATTACGGTAAATTCTGTTAACTCTGCCCCTGTATTGAGTAGTATTGGAGCTTCGGCACTATCATATACCGAAGGTTCAGGGAAAATTAATGTAACTACTACACTTTCTGTTACTGATAGCGATAACACCACTATCCAATCAGCAGAAGTAAGACTTTCTCAAGGATTTGAAAGCTCCGAAGACATTCTGACTTGCTCAAACAGCAATGGGATTGCTGTTTCATGGAATAGTTCCTTAGGCATTTTAAGCTTTTCGGGGGCATCAACTATAACTAATTACCGTGATGCCTTGCGAAATGTACAGTACGAGAATATAAATGCAACAAATCCCATTGCAGCATCCAGAGCTGTTTCTTTTGCCGTTAATGATGGGGGGTCGAATTCGAACACGCTTTCCAGAAACATAAACATTGTGCAGATTAATTCAGCACCTGTTGTCAATAGTATAGAAGGCACTCCTCTTTCGTATAATGAAGGGGCAGGAAAAGTGTCCATTACCAATTCTATTGCTATTTCAGATTTAGACAATGTTAATTTACAATCGGCGACTATTCAAATTACGAGTGGTTATTCCAGTTCACAGGATGTTCTTTCTTTTACAACTGCAAATGGAATTGTAGCTGCTTGGAATAGTGCCAATGGAACTTTGTCACTCAGCGGAAATTCGACACTATTGAGTTACCAGTCGGCGCTTAAAAATGTAATGTACGAGAATACAAACATCTCAAATCCATCCACTGCACAACGAACAATTTCGTTTAGGGTTTCCGACGGTACCGAAAATTCAAATTTAGTATCGCGAAACATAAACATTAACCATACGAATAATGCGCCGGTTCTGAGCAATATTGAAAGCTCCGCTCTTTCATATTCCGATGGTTCCGGCAAAGTTTCCGTTACAAATTCAATATCGTTAGACGACAGCGATAATACAACAATTCAATCGGCAACCGTTTGGTTTACGTCTGGATATAAAAACACAGAAGATAATCTTTCTTTTGTAACAAGTAATGGAATAACAGCTTCGTGGAATGGCAGCACTGGAGCACTTTCGCTTTCAGGTTCATCCTCAGAAACTAATTATCGAAATGCTTTACGAAATGTTAAGTACGAAAATTCAAATGGTATAAATCCATCTACTGAGATGCGAACTATATCATTTAGAGTTTCTGACGGAACAGATAATTCAAATACTGTCTTCAGAAATATTGCCATTCTGCATACGAATCATATACCGTCCCTTTCGGGTATTGAAGGATCGACACTTTCTTACAACGAAGGCTCTGGTGCAGTAAGCATAACCAATACTGTCCAGGCTAATGATCCCGATAACACAACTCTTCAATCGGCTACAATAAGGATTTCCGGCGGTTTTCAAAGCAGTGAAGATATGCTGTCTTACGGTTCAGGAAATGGGATTAACGCAGTTTGGGACGGTTCGCAAGGAATATTAGCACTTTCGGGCGAAGCTTTGGTAACAGTATACCAGACAGCCCTTAGAAATGTAAAATACGAAAATACCAATAATATTAACCCTTCTGTCACCACCAGAAATATTTCATATACCATTTCTGATGGAACCGATAACTCGAATACTGTTAACCGAAATATTTCAATTATTCATACCAACAAAGCGCCTTCGCTTAACAGTATTGAAAGTACACCTCTTTTTTACAACGAAGGTTCAGGAACAGTATCCATAACATCCACCATTAATGTCTCTGATGCCGACCATGCCATTCTTCAATCGGCCATTGTAAGAATTAATTCAGGCTATTTAAATTCTGAAGACCTACTAACATTCACTTCTGCTAGTGGCATTTCTGCTTCCTGGAATGATGCTCAAGGAGTTTTGACACTTTCCGGATCATCATCGGTTGCTAATTATCAAACCGCCCTTCGTAATATAAAATACGAAAACACTAATACTACAAACCCTTCTACAACTGCCAGAAATATTACATTTGTCGTTTCTGATGGAACAAGCAGTTCGAATATATTAGCACGAAATATCACTATTAATCATACAAACAGAGTTCCTGTTTTAAGTAATTTGGAAACTGGTGTCTTACAATACAATGAAGGCTCCGGCAAAATTTCAGTTACCTCATCCGTTTCTGTAAACGACGCCGACCATGTTAATCTTCAATCGGCAATTATTAGGTTTACCAGTGGCTATAGAAGTACCGAAGATATCTTATCGTTTACCAGTGCCCATGGCATTTCAGCTTCTTGGGACAATGTCAATGGAGTGTTAACATTAACCGGGGCATCAACTATTGCTCATTATCAAACAGCGCTTCGAAATGTATTTTATGAAAACATAAACAGTACAAACCCATCCGTTTCAACCCGTACCATATCATTTGCTGTATATGATGGTACAGAATTCTCGAATACCCAATCAAGAAATGTTTCCATTAACCACACTAACAGAGCACCCGTGCTCAGCAATATGGAAGGGACATCCCTATCGTATTTAGAAGGTAGCAGTAAGGTTGTTGTGACATCAACTTTATCTATAACTGATCAGGATAATGTGAATCTGCAATCGGCCACAGTTAAATTTAATACTGGCTTTGTTGCTTCGGAAGATGGATTGTTTTTTACTCCTGCAAACGGGATTACCTCAACATGGGATGGCTCTTTGGGTATTTTATCGTTGACTGGAACAGCATCACTTGCCGATTATAGGCAGGCACTGCGAAATATTCGTTACGAAAACTCAAATAATACAAATCCTTCGGTAATCACTAGGACTATTTCTTTTGTGGTTTTCGATGGTATCGACTACTCCAATTCTCTCACACGAAACATTTCCGTTATTCATATAAACAGAGCACCTTTACTGGATAATATTGAGTCGTCATCTTTAATTTATAACGAAGGATCTGGTAAAATATCCATTACATCCTCCATTCTTGTTTCTGATGTTGACAATGCAAATATTAATGGCGCTTCTGTTGAATTTACCAGTGGATTTAAAAGTTCTGAGGATGGTCTGTCTCTTATTTCTTCTAACGGTATTACCGGAATTTGGGATGGTTCTGCCGGAGTTCTTTCTATTTCCGGGAATGCTACTATTCCCCAGTACCAAACTGCTCTTCGAAATGTAAAATATGAAAATTCGAATGCTACCAACCCAAACACTGAAACAAGAGTTATCTCTTTTAATGTAAATGATGGGATTTTGACTTCGAATTCTATCAGTAGAAATATTACTATAAACCATACAAGTAGGGCTCCAGAGCTAAAAAATATTGAAACTTCTACTCTTCCTTATAATACAAGTTCGGGGAAGATTATTATTACAGCCTTAATAAATGCGAGCGATTTAGATGACAATACCCTGGAATCGGCAATAGTAAAGATAACCAGTGGATATATTCCTTCGGAAGATGTTTTGTCTTTCGAACCATCTGACGGTATTACAGCTACCTGGGATGTAAATACAGGAACTCTGCAGCTTAATGGTATAGCCTCATTGGCGAACTATCAGAAAGCCTTGCGAAATATCAGGTACGAAAATAAGAATACCACCAATCCTAATTTAACAAACCGTAGTATTGGTTTTACTGTGAATGATGGGAACCTATCGAGCATTCGGGTTGAGAGATTATTAGCTGTTAATGCACCTCCAACTGTTATTAATGTAAAAATTGAAGGAACTCCTACTGTATGTAAAATACTTACAGGTAGTTATACATATTCGGACAAGGAAAATGATACTGAAAATATTACTTCATTTAGATGGTTAAGAGCATCGGACATTAATGGCACAAAAACACCCATTTTAGGCGCCACAAGTAAAATCTACACATTAACCGATTCTGATCTGGGAAAACGAATTTTCTTTGAAGTAACACCTTCCTCCAAAACCGGTAGCAAACTTGGGTTACCTGTTATTAGCGATCCAACCCCTGCTATTATGGATTTATTTCCGGGAGTTACGATTACTGGAACAACATCCATATGTGAAGGTACTAGCACCTATCTATCTCTTAATTTTACAGGTACCCCACCATTTAATTTTACCTATACTGATGGAAGTACCAACTTTAACTTACTTAGCCCAAATTTCAATGCAGCAATTAAAGTTTCAAAAGGAGGAGTCTACAAAGGAGTAAGCCTAATGGATCAATTAGGCTGTGCTGTCTCTAATCTTCCATCTGCTGCAACTATAACTGTTAAACCCAAACCAACTGTTGATATTATTGGCCTAAATAGTGCCTATAGTTTAAGAGGCAGTCCGGTAAGTCTTAAAGGGGCTCCAACCGGTGGTATATTTTCAGGGAATGGGGTCGATCCTTCTACCAATACCTTCTACCCTTCTTTGGCGGGGGTATTAAATTCTCCTCATGCTATTGTATATTTCTATCTTGATCCGCAAACAACCTGTGGCAACTCCGATACTGTAAAAGTTGAAATTGTTGATGCTAATGCCAGCATTGCAGGATTTCGTGCACAGGGCAAATACTGTAACTTTGACAGTCCGTTTAAAATTACTGGAACAAATATTGCCAATGCTATTGGGAGTTTTTCTATTTCGGGGGGGATTGGCCTTACCGACAACAAAAATAATTCTGCAGTTATTGACCCTGGCAAGTTGGAATCAGGTAACTACACAATTAGTTACACGTATTTTGATGAAGTTTACCAAACTATATATAAAAACTTTGCAATAGAGCATCTTGATGAAGCAATTATTTATGGATTTGCAGAATCGAGATATTGCAAAAACACTCCTTCTTTTAAAATCCATGGAAACTATGCAAGCGGCATTTTTGAAGGGAGCGGTATAGTTTATTCGGGCAATGAATATTATTTCAATCCCGAAAATGCGCCTTCGGGAATTAATAAAATAAAATATACTTATTCAACATCTTATGGATGCAAAGTCTACGATACTCTTCTGATTAAATTAAACCCTGTTACCCCAACAAAATTTTCTATTGAAAACAATTGCCTGAAAAATGACTCAACAATATTCAAAAACAAAACAATTCGGGCAGATTCTATTACCAGTTGGCACTGGAATTTTGGAGACGAAAACGCCTCCGAAACAGAAAATAACTCTGTACTTTTTGAACCTATGCATAAATATTCGAAACCGGGTGATTATACTATTGAACTTATTACGGAAAACCTCGCTAACTGCATCGATACACTAAAGACAACAATTCATCTGGGAGACATACCGCGGGCAAATTTCCAGTGGGACAAAGAGTGCGTGGACAGCAGTGAGACTGTGCATATAACAAATTTAAGTTCCGGAATAGATGCGCTCCAGTCTTATGCATGGATTGTAACCGACTCCTCTCATAGAGAAACCTTAATGAACTCAAAAAACATAGTTCATTCCTTTACTTCGAATCAAAAATATCAAATTCAATTAAAAGTAACATCTATGCATGGATGCACAGATAGTATTGCAAAAAACTATTATTTATCTAAAACTCATATTCTGAAGGACTCCTTGTATTTAAATGATTTCGAAAAACATGAAAAAGCTTGGCACATTGAACAACCTTATAAAAACAATTGGATATGGAGTACCCCTGAAGGTTCAGAAATCGCAGGAGCTCACTCCGGTAAGAAAGCAAATTTCACTCAGTTTCCTGAAAAAAGAAAATCCCAGCAATTAATAATAACTAGTCCTTGCTTTGATTTTACTGGCATTAAGCGTCCATTTATCGAAATGTGGATAAACGGTAACAACTCAATAAATCGGGAAGGTGCTGTTCTTCAATATAACATAAACAGTTCGGGGAAATGGGAAACCGCCGGTAAAGTAGGTTCTGGAACAAACTGGTATAACGGTAGTGAAATTGTATCGAATCCGGGTTGGCAACCAACAGGATGGACCGGAAATACCAATGGTTGGATAAAAACGCGCAATAACCTCGATTCTCTGACGGAAAAGAAAAATGTCAAGTTCCGGATAGTATATGGCTCCGATAGTCTTGCAGAAAACCACAACGGTTTTTCATTCGACGATGTTCTGATTGGCGAAAGGAATAGAAATACCCTAATGGAACATTTTACAAATTTATCGAGCAATGCTGGACTGGAATCGAACGAAGATTTGAATAAACTTTTGAAGCAAACAAGTAATAGCGTTATTGGGATGCAATATCATGCCTCTTTTCCTGGTAGCGATTCTCTCAATGCCAATAACCCCTCTGATCCCGGTGCCCGTATTTTATATTACGGTATAGGAAATATTCCTATAAGTATTTTGAATGGAGGTACTAGCACTAACCTGGTGTTTAATTATGTTAATAAGAAACCTACCCTGCAGGATCTTATAAATCAATCGTTAGAAGATGCGAAATATGACATTGCTTTAAAAACCGAAAAAACAGCCAATAACCTCACTAGTAAAGTAACCATTGCGGCTTTAAGCAATCTTGTAAATCAAAATAATACACTTTATGTTGCTGTTGTTGAAGACATCCAAATTCAGGTGGAAGATTCGATACGCATCTTAAACAATGTTCTTAAAAAGCTTGTTCCCACTGCCGCAGGAACTTCTTTACCAAACACTTGGTATAAAGATCAGCAATACGAACTAAATTTCAATTGGCAGTTTCATAAAGTCTATGACCCGAATAATATAAAACTTATTGCCTTTATTCAATCTGAAAATACAAAAGAAATATTGCAGGTAACAGCAAGCGCTCCGTCTTTTGGGCCATCCGTAAAACTAAGCGAAATTTTGAACCCGGGTTATCATGCGTCAATTTTCCCAAACCCAGCATCGGAGATTGCCAGAATTGCTTTTTCGTCGCCATTGAATAAAAAATTAAAGATGGAATTAATAAACCGGCAAGGGCAAACTATATGTATTAAGAATATTCAGAAAGATATAATGCTGTTCGAATTCTCGGTTGACAACCTGCCAAACGGTATTTATCTGGTGCGCCTTTTAGATACATCAGGAAATTACCAAACCTTAAAACTTTTGATTAGCAAATAGACTTTTTTATTCAAAATAACTGAATATCAACCTGATTAAAATTAGTAATACTGGTTTGCGAGACTTCGGAACTATCCATATTTATAGAATTTACATGGTATATTTTGCCAGGATTAGCATTTTGCGCGGCTTTTAACCCTGAAATTGAGTCTTCAAAAATTACACACTCATGTATTGGTAATTCAAGATTTCGGGCTGCTGCTAAAAAAATATCAGGACTTGGTTTCCCCTGAATTTTACCATTGTCATATACTATTTTCTCAATATTAAACCACCGGTTCAATTTAAACTGATCTACAAAAAACTGAACATTTTCCCAACCTGAGGCAGTAGCAATGGTAAATACTATATTACGCCCGATTAAAAATTCAATGAAATCGATAGCACCCGGAGCTAATTCCATGCCTTTGCTAAGGCATATTTCCCTATAAATTTGTTCCTTTTCTTCGGTATAAGTACCCACTTCAACGGGAGTTAATTCTCTTTCGAACAGAAATTCGAAAATTGCTTTACTATTTTTACCATGAATAAAAACATCCTTTTCCGAATCAGAGAGTTTCTTATTGTTTTTTGCCAGAAAAATATCCCAGGCATTGTTGTGGTAGGCAGTATCCCAAAATAAGGTACCATTAAAATCGAAAATTACTCCTTTCATTCTTTTCCTTTTGAGATTTAATAAAAGTAAAAAGAATTTAGAAACATGGAATAAAGTCACTTCATTTTCGACAAAAGATTATTCTTTTTAGCATTTAATTTTGATAAACAGGCGATCGGCCTAACGATCGAAGCATTTTAATATGGTTAATAATGGCAACCACAAAGTTTGGCTGACTGTGATAAGGGATTCCGTATTCCGCAGCAGTAGATTTTACAATCTTAGAAATGTTTTTATAATGAATATGGCAAACATTAGGGAACAAATGATGCTCAATCTGGTAGTTTAACCCGCCTATATACCAGGAGAAAATTCTGCTGCGAGGTGAAAAGTTTGCCGTGGTATGCAGTTGATGAATCGCCCAGTTGTTTTCCAAATTTCCTTGTTGATCGGGTAAAGGAAAATCAGAAGTAGGCATAATATGTGCCAGTTGAAAAATTGTTGTTAAAAGTAAACCGCAAACTGTCTGCATGGTTAAAAATGCCAGCACTGTTGCCCACCATGGAATATCTAAAACAAGGATCGGAATTACAAGAATGTAAGTAACATATATAATTTTTGATGCAATAAGTTCAAACATCAGCCAGCCATATTTATTTTTCTGAGACTGTAAGCGACCTGCTTTTTTATACCTGATTAACTGTGGAATATCCTTATAAGTAAACCAAAAAATCGTCATCAAACTATATAAAAACCAAGCATAAATATATTGATATTTATGAATACTCTTCCTTTTTTGATTTGGCGACAGCCGCAAAATAGATACGGTAGCTATATCTTCATCATGTCCGTCAACATTGGTATATGCATGATGGAGGACATTATGCTGAATTTTCCAGTTTGTAGCGCTTCCTCCTACCAAATTAATAAAATAACCAAGCATTTTATTCACAATCGGATACTTTGAATACGACCCGTGATTGGCATCGTGCATAATAGATAGTCCTATTCCAGCCATACCAAAGCCCATAATAAACCATAATAAAAAAACTACAAACAAACTGCTTATATCCACCTTCAACAATAAAATATACGGAGCCAGATAAATTAATAGCATTACAATAGTTTTAATTACCATCGAATAGTCTCCAAATTTGGAGATATTCTTAGTTGCAAAATACAAATTGACTTTTTTGCGGGCTTCTTCAAAAAAATCATTATTCATATCATTGGAGAAATTTATTCGTTGCGGTTTCATTATCAATTTCGTTCGATTTCTTAATAAACAAACTATATGGGAAGTTGTTGCTCTAAAGAATTTTTTTTAAATTTTTAAAAAACATATCCAACAATTCATAAGGTATAAAACCTTATTCATAACAAATTAATATTCATTTTGATAAGAAAATCATTCCTTTTAATCAAATTCTATTTTAAAATTTGATTTCTCAATTGGATTGATTAAATTTAATTAAACCAATAAACTCCTTTAAATTTTCATGCTTCATCACACAAACGAAAATTATTAAAATTATGAACGACTTTAGAATTGAACAAGATGGAGATATTTTTACCCATAATCAGGTAAAAAATACATCACTAAAAACGGCTATGTTATTTATTGCAAATAATTTAACTATTCGGTGGCAGTTGCTAATAATATGCGTTTTAATGGTAACGGTTCCTACTATAATACTGGGCATACTTACCTACCGTAAGGCAAAAATAGAAACCTTATCGCAAATAGAAGAGCGGTTAGGGCAACAAGCCTTAATGATAGGCCAAAATGCTGTAAATGTTTATAATGTTATCATTCAAAAAGCAATTTCCGATCTTCGCGTAGCCGAAATCGAATTAAAAAGAGCTGGTATACTTGCTGTAAATACAGGTGTTAAAACAAAAACGACCATTATAAACCAGGTAAATCAGGAAACAAGTGTCATCGATCTGCCTTCCCTGGTTATAAATTCAAATCCATTAAATCAGAATTTCGAAGTAGTCGATCGCATAAAAGAATTATTAGGTGGAACTTCTACCATCTTTCAATTATATGACAATAAGCTTATCCGTATATCCACCAATGTGGTTAAACAAAATGGGGAAAGGGCAGTTGGAACATACATTCCCGAAGAATCTCCCGTTTTTCAGTCGATTATAAAAGGTGAAATATATTATGGGCGTGCCTTTGTAGTAAATGCCTGGTATATGGCAGCCTATAAACCAATAAAAGACTTTTCGGGGAATATAATTGGTGCAATTTTTATTGGCGTAAACGAAAAAGAATTTCAAAACGCTTTGCTATCCGAACTTTCAAAAGTAGTGGTTGGAAAAACAGGTTATATTTTCGTAATCGATCAAAAAGGGACATATGTATTGTCCAATAAAAGGAAACGCGATGGTGAAATCATTTGGAACAACACCGATGCCAGCGGGAACCTATTCATTCAGGATATGGTAAAAAAAGCATTGAGCATGAAAGATACATCCTATGCAATACAATATTACCCCTGGAAAAATACAGGCGATGACAAGGCAAAGCTGAAAATTGCAGGCTTATCTTATTTTAAAAATTGGGATTGGGTTATTGGAGCAAGTGCTTATCAGGAAGAATTTATGGATGCTTTAAGAAACATTCAACGGTCAACGGCCATCATATGCCTTATATCGATTCTACTGGGATCGATCGTAGCGTATACTTTTGCAAAATATATGTCAACCACTTTTAACCACCTGGTATCAAGAATTATAACGGTTGCTCAAGGCGACCTCACTTTAACGAGCGAAAAAAACAACGGGAAAAACGAAATTGCAGGCATGACAAATGCTTTTGGAGTAATGCTCGAAAATTTAAAGAAACTGGTATCCGAAATATCCGAAAACTCAAACATTACAGCAGCCACAGCAGAAGAACTTTCCGCTTCAACAGAAGAAGTAAATGCCACCACTGAACAGGTATCGCTCAGTATCGACGAAATTGCAAAAGGGAGTTATTCCCTAAGCCAATCGGCTGCCGAAACAAAAGAACAAACCGATGAGCTTATTACTTCTATTCAATCAGTTGCTTCTATAGCTTATGAATCAAAAAAGAAAGCATCTGAAGTAAATTCCCTGGCATCCATCGGCAGCATTTCGGCAAAAGTAGCAACCGAAAAAATGAATGCTATTAAAACAAGTGTAAATACTTCCGGAGAAATTATTCTTGAATTGGTAGGTAAAAGCAAAAAAATTAATGATGTTGTTGAAGTAATTACAAATATATCGAGAGAAACAAACTTATTGGCTTTAAATGCCGCTATTGAAGCAGCCAGGGCCGGAGAAGCCGGTAAGGGCTTTGGGGTTGTTGCAGGGGCAATTCGAAAACTTGCGGAAGAATCTCAAAAATCGGCCAGTTTAATTGCGAAAATGATACACGATGTTGTAAAAACGGTTGAAAATGCTTCAAAAATTATGCAATCGAGTTCATCCGAAGTCGAAGAGAGTACCAAAGTCGTTAACGAAGCCTTATCTGCCCTTGAAAACATTAGCCAATTTGTAATGGAACTCACTAATCAAATAGACAGGATTAGCAATGCTACCGAAGAACAACTAAGGGCCTCCGAACAAGTTCAGGAAGCGGTGGGAACCGTTAGTGCAGTAGCTGAGGAAAGTGCAGCAGCAAGTGAAGAAGTAGCCACTTCTATTCAGGAAACCCGGGTAAGTATGCAACAGGTAGCTGCATCGGCTCAGGAATTAGCTTTAAATGCCGACCAGTTAAGATCGTTAATATCACGATTTAAAACTCTGGAAAAGAAAAAGTCTGACATAAAGATTGAGACACTCTATTTCAAGAGTATGGAAAATAAAAGCAGACCCACAATCGCTTCAAAAAATGTTGCTAAAAAGAAGGTTACCTTATCATAAGTCAAACAACCTTATCAAAGAATAAACGGGTGCATAATATGTTCTCACATTTTTATACACCCGTTTTATTATATTGCAATCAGGCATCAATAAACCTGATTTTTTACCTTAAAATAATCCGCCAGACTTTTTCCCTCTGCCCGAAGAGCCGCCAAATAACGACCCCATCAGCCCCCTAACCAATTGTCGACCAACTTCATTGCTAATCTGCCGGGTAACTGATTTGCCTGCAATTTTTGTTAATTCACCAAAAATGGAGCCTGCAAAAGAACCTCCGCCAGAAGATTTCTGGTTTTGTTTTTCTTCAACCTGAATACGTTTTTGTTCTTGCATAGCCTCTTCGTTAGCCTGCTGAGCTTCGAGCTTTTTCTGAAGTATTTCGAATGCCGACTCCCGATCGATTAGTTTTTCGTATGATCCATAAACCAAAGATGACCGAATAATGGAATTTCTTTCTTCTGGCGCAATGGGCCCAATCTGAGCTTGAGGAGGAAGAATTTTCGCCCGCTCTACCATAGCAGGAATACCTTTCTCATCGAGGAATGAAACCAAAGCCTCTCCTACCCCAAGTTGTGTAATCTCTGCTTCAACATCAAGCTTTGGATTGGCTCGAAACGTTTCTGCTGCCGACTTTACAGCTTTTTGGTCGCGTGGCGTAAATGCCCGCAATGCATGCTGAATACGGTTTCCTAATTGACCTAAAATAGTATCGGGCACATCTAATGGATTTTGCGTAACAAAATAGATCCCTACTCCTTTTGAACGAACCAGTCGAACTACTTGCTCAACCTTCTCAAGAAGTACTTTTGGGGCTTCGTTAAACAATAAATGCGCCTCATCGAAAAAGAATACCAACTTTGGCTTTTCTAAATCTCCCGCCTCCGGTAATTCTTCGAAAAGCTCTGACAGGAGCCATAACAAAAATGTAGAATAGGTTCTGGGAGCCATCATTAGCTTATCGGCAGTAAGCAAATTAATAATGCCTTTCCCTTTATTATCGGTTTGAATAAAATCGAGAATATTTAAGGCTGGCTCGCCGAAGAATTTTTCTGCTCCTTCTTCTTCAAGCGTAACTAATCCCCGTTGAATTGCCCCAACACTTGCCGGAGATATATTTCCGAACTCACTGATGAATTTTTCGCGATTTTCGCCAACAAATTCAAGCATCTTTCGCAAATCCTTCAAATCAAGGAGTAAAAGACCATTCTCATCGGCAATTTTAAATACCAAACTAAGTACGCTGCTTTGTACGTCGTTTAGATTTAATAGCCTACTCAATAAAAGAGGGCCCATTTCAGAAATAGTAGTTCGAAGCGGATGCCCCTGTTCTCCATATATATCCCAGAAGCAAACCGGAAATTGCTGGTGAACATACCCTTCGAGCCCAAGTTGAGCAATACGTTCGGTAATACGGGGATTATCCTTTCCCATACTGGCTATTCCAGATAAATCCCCTTTGATGTCGGTAACAAAAACGGGAACTCCCATATTACTGAAAGTTTCAGCCATAACCTGGAGCGACACTGTTTTCCCTGTTCCTGTTGCTCCGGCAATAAGCCCATGACGGTTTGCCATTTTAGGAACCAAAAAAATCTCCTTGTCCGATTTTGCAATATAAGGTCTTCCTGTTTGGTCTATCATAATTGATTGTTTAATTTTATTTGAATATAAAAATAGCGAACGTTTATTAAATATAAAAACTCAAATTAACAGGGAAGGATGCGAAAATACCTGTGAATTGAATTGCAAAAAAACTTTAGGGATTATCCCATAAAAAAACGTTCATTTTCGAACGCAGTTTATTTCATTTCGAACACTCATTCTCACAATTTATCGCTATTCTAAATTTCATATAAATATAGTATACAGACATTTAATAATTATTGGCATGGTCATTGTTTAAATTTCGTACTTAAACTAAAAACAAAAGGAATCGCGCTAAAAAACAAAACAAATCTCCGTATGTTTAGAAACTTTCTGAAAATCGCCTACCGCAACATCCTCCGCCAAAAATCTTATGCAATCATCAACATTTTGGGATTATCCATAGGGTTAACCTGCGCAATATTGATAGGGATATATGTAGTAAACGAACTTAGTTTTGATAAATTTCACAAGCAATCTAGTCAAATCTATCGGATTTATCTGGATGGCAAAATGGGTACCAATAAGTTTCTTGGCCCTGCAACACCAGCGCCCATGGCTGCTGCCTTAAAGGAAGATTATCCGGAAGTAAAATCGGCAACCCGGCTGTTTAAGGATGGTAACAGAAATATTCAGTACCAGGAAAAATCATTTTACGAAGATCGATTCTTTTATGCCGATTCCAATATTTTTGAGGTTTTTAGCTTTGAGTTTGTTGAGGGGGATAAATCGGCCTTGCTACAGCCTAAGGCAATGGTTATTACTGAAGCTATTTCTAAAAAATATTTTGGGAATGAAAGTGCATTAGGAAAAAATTTGCGGATTTTAAATAACGATAGCTCATATTATCAAATCAAAGGAGTTGTTAAAGAGTTTCCCTCCAATAGTCATATGCATTTCGATTTTCTGGCGTCTATGTCGTCATTTGAGTATTCGAAAAATACACAATGGGTAAGTAACAGTTTTTATACCTATATTTTGCTAAAACCTGGCACCAATGCCCTGGCTTTGGAATCCAAGTTCCCGGAAATGGTTAAAAAGTATATTGGACCTCAGGTTGCCCAATACATGAATATAAGCTTTGAAGATCTTATTAAATCGGGATCCCGAATGAGCTATAAAATTCAAAAACTGACCGATATTCATCTTCATTCGAACATGGATTTTGAAATTGAGACAAATGGGAACATGGATTACATTTACATTTTTATTGTTATTGCCTTGTTTATTTTAATCAATGCCTGCATTAATTTCACCAACCTTGCTACAGCCCGTTCTGCAGGAAGGGCTAAAGAAGTTGGCCTCCGAAAGGTATTTGGCGGACAACGATCTGCTTTAATAATTCAATTCCTATCCGAATCAGTTTTTATAAGTATTATAGCCGTAGGTATTGCAATATTATTAGTCGAAATGACATTGCCCCACTTTGGCGATTTAGTTAATCAAAAGATAAATTTACCTTTTACCAAATTATTACTAATTAGTCCGCTATTGTTAATATTTGCGATAGTAACAGGAATAATTGCAGGTGGCTATCCTGCTTTTTACCTCTCAGGCTTTATTCCAACCGAAGTGCTTAAAGGAAAATTGAATAAAGGATCGGGAAATTCGATGCTACGTTCTATTTTAGTTGTATGCCAGTTTACTATATCCATTTTCATTCTCCTGGGAACATTTATTGTTTCGCAGCAATTAAAGTATGTTCAAAGCAAGAAATTAGGATTTGATAAAGAGCAGTTGGTAGTTATTGAACGTACCGACCCCATAAAAAAACAAGTGAAAGTTTTTATGGAAGAACTCAAAAATAATCCGGCTATCGAAGAAGTGAGCCTTTCGTCGGGGATTCCGGGTAGATTAATGAACCATAATGGTTATTTGCCGGAAAACTCAAAGACCAACGAACCACTATTATTTGCAACCTATGCGGTAGACGCCGACTATACAAAAGCGATGGGAATTTCGTTGAAAGAAGGTCGTTTTTTCTCCCGCGAATTCCCCTCAGACACAACTGCAATAGTAATTAATGAAGCGGCAGCAAAATATCTCGGATACGACACCGCCGTTGGTAAAAGGCTAATTAGTCCTGGCGAGGCAAAAGACCGACATTTCCTAAATATTATTGGCGTAATAAAAGATTTTAATTACGAATCGCTGCATAAACCAATCAACCCAATGATTTTGTTTATGAACCGCGACTATTATGATGGATATATTACAGTCCGGCTAAGCGCAGGTAACCACCAGGCAGCTATTCAACAAATTACTGATACCTGGAAAAAATTCTCGGCTGACTCTCCGGTTCAATATTTCTATTATGGGCAAGAATTCGATAAGCTTTATAAATCGGAATTCCAAACCCGACGGTTAATGTCCGTATTTTCGGTACTGGCAATTTTTATTGCCATCTTAGGGTTATTTGGATTGGTATCGTTTATGGCTGAGCGCCGAACCCGCGAAATAGGTCTACGAAAAGTTTTAGGTTCGTCGGTTACTAGAATTGTTATCCTGCTTTCGAAAGACATTACTTATCTGGTAATAATTGCTTCGGCTTTAGCTGCCATATTGGTGTATTTTTCGGCCGACAAGTGGTTGTTGCAATTCTCCTACAGAATTAATATAAGTCCATGGATATTGCTTTCGGGCGGTGCTATTTCAATTATTATAGCATGGTTAACTGTTAGCTATCAGGCTATAAAAGCCGCTACGAAAAATCCATCCGACTCACTTCGGTACGAATAGCTTTTATATTGGATAAAAATATCCGAAATTTAACCTTTTATTTCTTCAAATGATAAAAGGGAAAGAAGCAAAGCCGCATGTAGGAATTTTTGGACGCCGCAATAACGGAAAGAGTTCTTTTATAAATTCACTGGCGGGACAAGATGTTGCCATTGTCTCTGAAACCGCAGGAACCACAACCGATCCGGTAAAAAAAACAATTGAGGTTCCGGGATTGGGACCTGTAGTTTTTATTGATACCGCCGGTATTGACGATACCGGAGAACTGGGGAAGAAAAGGATTGACAAAACGATGAAAACCTTAGCCTCCATAGATGCTGCAATTTTGGTCATTGCCGAAGATGCATTTGGAGGTCCCGAAGAAATGATTATTGGAAAATTTCGCGAATTCGATATCCCTTTTTTTATTTTACATAACAAGAGCGATATAAAAGAAATCGACCCCTCGCTCAAAGATAAACTAAGTGCTGATTATGGCTGCCTTGTACTGGATTTCAACACTATATTGCCAAAAAGCAATGAGCAAATTATTGCCGAATTAAAAATTATTATTCCCGAATCGGCATACCGGCCGCAAACATTAATTGGCGACCTGTTAAGTTATGGTGATACGGTATTGTTAATCACCCCCATTGATATTGAAGCACCCGAAGGAAGATTAATCCTCCCTCAGGTACAGGTTATCCGCGATATTTTAGACAACGATTGTATTGCAATTGTAGCTAAAGAAAAGGAAATTGATACCATGCTTAAGCGGCTTTCGCCCAAGCCGATATTGGCAATAACCGATAGCCAGGTATTTCTGAAAGCAGATGCTTCCATCCCAAAAGATATTCCGCTAACCAGTTTTAGTATCATTTTAGCCCGTTTTAAAGGCGATTTCGATAGTTACCTGAAGGGCACGCCGTATATTTCGAAACTGGAAGATGGCGATAAAGTATTAATCCTTGAATCGTGCACCCACCATGTATCATGCGATGATATTGGCCGAATGAAAATACCCCGGTGGTTATCTAATTTTACCGGAAAAAAATTGGGATTCGACATCACGTCAGGATTAGATACCCCCCCCCGACCTATTACCGAATATAAGCTGGTAATACAGTGCGGCGGATGTATGTTTACACGTAAACAACTGTTAAACCGCCTTAAACCCGCCATAGACGCGGGAGTGCCGGTAACCAATTATGGAATGGCCATTGCCTGGGTTCATGGAATCTATTACCGGGCAATTGCCCCCTTTGTAAAAGTTAGTAAAACCTCTCTTGAATATTTATAATGATAGAAACTATTTTAAACAAGGCCGATTTAAGCATACAGGATATCGTTTATCTGCTTTCGTGTGAGGGGAAGGATAAAGAAATGCTATTTAGTGAATCAGCTGCCGTCAAAAGAAAATATGTAGGAAACAAAATATTTTTCAGGGGATTAATCGAATTTTCGAATATCTGCCGAAAAGACTGTTATTATTGTGGAATTCGAAAAGAGAATGCTGATATTAGCCGTTATAGTATTAATGATGATGATATTTTAGCAGCCATTCAATTTGCTCACACAAACAAATACGCTTCCATTGTTCTTCAATCGGGCGAAATCGAAAGTCCTTCTTTTACAAACCGAATTGAAAAGTTATTACTACGAATAAAAGAAGAAACGCAGGGAAAAGTTCGCGTGACACTTTCGCTGGGGGAACAAACGGAAGAAACATACCGCCGTTGGTTTGAAGCTGGCGCTCATAGATACTTGCTGCGGATTGAAACTTCAAATCCAGAACTTTATCGTAAAATCCACCCCAATAATCCAATCCATAGTTTCGAAAAACGGCTTGAATGTCTCTCCACTATAAAAAAAACCGGATACCAAACCGGAACCGGAGTTATGATTGGGTTACCTTTTCAAACAATGGACGATTTGGCAGGAGACTTGCTTTTCTTTAAAGAATTTAATATCGACATGGTTGGAATGGGCCCCTATATTGAACATTCCGATACTCCTCTTTATCAATATCGCGATCAGTTATTACCCTTATCCGGTCGTTTTGACCTTGCATTAAAAATGATTGCTGTTTTGCGTATATTAATGAAAAACATAAACATAGCAGCTACAACAGCTTTGCAGAGCATTGATAGTCTGGGACGGGAAAAGGCCCTTAAAATTGGAGCTAACGTAATAATGCCCAACATAACACCGGGAAAACACCGGAACGATTATCGCTTATATGAGAACAAACCATGTACTGACGAAAACCCCGAAGATTGTAAATCGTGTCTCGAAGCACGTGTGCATATTGCCGGCGACGAAATTGCCTGGAACGAATGGGGTGACTCAAAATATTATACCGAACGAAAAAAAGACCTGGAGAAATAACTTAACAACATTATATCTTGCTGAATTTTAATTAGCTGATTTAAAATTTTATTTGCATACTTCTATATATTAATAGCATTTTTATTATATTTAGATATGCATAACAATATTATGATGCTCAGGGGGGCTTTTACTTTTTTACTTGGCTTATTACTACTGTTTTATCCCATAAAAGTAGTATCCCAATCCTTTATAGACGATTATATAATTAAGCATTATTATACCAGCGACGGACTTTCGAACAACCAAATAACATTTATTCAGCAAGACTATAAAGGATATATCTGGATTGGCACTCAGGATGGACTTAACCGCTTTGATGGAAGAAATTTTAAGATATTTCGCCAGAATTCAACCGATAAAAATTCGTTAGGAAAAAGTTATATCAATTGCATTTTCGAAGATAGTGACAGTATCCTATGGATTGGATCTAAAGGAGGTGGACTTTCCAAATACAACCGGAAAGCCGACAGTTTTTTTTCGTACATTTTCAACAAGAATAACCCAGCCTCCATTAGTCATAATGAAGTATTTACCATTTTTGAAGATTCGGAAAAAAACCTCTGGATTGGAACAGATGGAGGTGGTTTAAACAAGTTCGAAAAGAAAAAAGAAACTTTTAACCGGTTTCAATTCAACCCAAATGTGAAAAATAGCATCAGTTCCAACAAAGTTTTAAGCATAACCGAAGATAACTCAAATCAACTTGTGTTAGGAACCTGGGATGGTGGCATAAATATTTTTAATAAAAAGAATAATACTTTTCTTCCAATAGAAACTGTTTTTTCAAGGGCTGCCGAATTAAAAAAAAATAATATCTGGAAACTACAATACGATAGTAAGGGAAATATCTGGATACTCATTGTTCGAGATCCTTTGGTAAAGTTTAACCTTAAAACGAACAGTTATATTTCGTTTCCTATTAACCCGGAGAAAAAAAAGACAAACTCCGAATTTACGATATATACAATACTTTGGGATATCGATAGTACGTTATGGGTTGGGACTAACTTTGGTCTTTACAAGTCAATAGAAGCAAATAAATCAAAAGGCGTTGCTTCTCCTAAATCGTTTGAATTAATCGATTCAAGTTTCATTTATTCCTTAATACAAGATAAAAGTGGAATTATTTGGGCTGGTACAAATAATCAGGGAGTACTTCAGATTAGCAAACGCAATAAAACCTTTTCCTTTCAAAAAATAAATATTAATGGGAAAGAAAAACTCTCTGAGAACAACATTGTAAGAGGGTTTTATGAAGATGAAAAACAAAATATCTGGTTAGGTACTGCCTTAGGTGTTTTTATATTTAACCCGGATACAAAACAATATACCAGCACAAGCTCCACCTCTCCAAGGTATAGCAATTTTAAACTAGTCCACTCGATATATGAAGATTCTGCAAAAAACATTTGGGGTGGTAAAATCTTTGAATTATCGAGGTATAATCCAAAATCGAATTCATTTGACTATTACTTTTCTTTCCGGGATAAAAACCAACAGTATTCAGCAACCGATTTTGTCCAAACCCTGGATGCAGGTGGTGGAAATTTATGGTTAGCTACTGATGCTGGACTGTTTAAATTAAATACTAAAACAAAAGCATTCAAACAATACATTTCTGAGACGGCAACGTTTGATGGTCTAAGCATTTATCATATCACTTCTTTGCAGTTCGATGGTGCCGGGAACTTAATCATTACAACCTATGGAGGTGGATTGATAGTTATGGACAGGAAAACAGAGAAATTTTCGTATTATCAATACAATACAAACGATCTCCATTCCATTTGCAGTAATAATATCAATTCTAGTGTAAAAGCCACCGACGGGAAAATCTGGTTAGCCACAAACAGTGGATTAAGCATGTTCGATCCTGTGCAGAAACAATTCGTTTCCTATCAATCTAAAGATGGCCTTCCAAGCGATATTTTATATGGAATTCTGGAAGATAATTCTAATAACTTATGGATTAGCAGCAGCAATGGCCTTTCGCGATTTAATATAAAAACAAAAGCTTTTACAAATTTCTTTTTTTTCGACCTGAAAAAGCCAAATACATTTATGCCCAGAGCCTGTTTTAAAGCAAAAAACAATAAGCTCTATTTCGGCCAGAACAATGGATTTTTGTCATTTTTTCCCGATAGCATTAAATTTGATACTATCCCACCTCAGATTATTTTTACCGATTTCAAAGTTTTCAATAAAAGTATGAAGGTAGAAAATGGGACACCTTTAAAAACAAATATAGAGGAAACCAAATCAATTTCGCTGAAACACAACCAATCTTCCATAACATTTGAATATACTACTTTCGATTTTTTATATCCTGAAACAAACCAATTTGCTTATAAACTTGACGGGTTTGACAAAGAATGGATTTCTGCCGGCAATAAAAATTTTGCCAGTTACACCAATCTTCCTCCTGGGGAATATACTTTTCGGGTTAAAGCTTCTAACCATGATGGCATCTGGAATAATATGGGAGCCAAGTTACAATTATCAATAAAACCCCCATTTTGGGCAACCTGGTATTTCAAGATTGGGATTTTTGCGTTTGCCGGGTTATTGTTATATTATTGGTATGCCCGAAAAATTAAAACACACAAAGAAAACGAACTTGCTTTGGAAAAGCTTGTTAAAGCCCGTACATCCGAATTATCGGAAGTAAATGTTATTCTGGAAGAGCAAAAAGAAGAATTAGAACAGCAGCAGGAAGAGGTAAGATCGCAACGGGATGAACTACGAAACTTAAATAAATTTTTAGAAAAGCAAAAATACGAAATTCAGAGCCAAAATGAAGAATTAGAGAGTCATCGCAGTAAACTCGAACTGCTCGTTCAGAACCGAACGCAAGAACTCGAATTAGCAAAAATAAAAGCCGAGGAGTCCGACAATTTAAAATCGGCATTTTTAGCAAATATGTCGCACGAAATTCGTACTCCGCTTAATGCAATTGTTGGTTTCTCATCAATGCTGCATTTACCGGATATTGACGATAATCAGCGCGAAGAGTTTATAAATATCATCAGCTCTAACTCCGATTCACTATTAGGACTGATTGATGATATACTGGATTTATCTAAAATTGAATCCGGGCAAATTACTATTAAAGAAGAAGTACATTCAGCAAAACAGATAATTGAAGAATTAGGCTTTAATTTTCAAAAACGAAATCAAAGCCCCGATATTGAGATTAAAATCACCATCGATCCTAAATTTGAAAACCTTTTGATTCGGACTGATATCTTACGATTTAAGCAGATTATTTTAAATCTATTATCGAATGCTGTTAAATTCACAAGTCACGGGTATATAGAACTTGGCTATACGGTTAACAGAGCCCAGGGCGTTCTTTTCTATGTAAAAGATACAGGAATAGGAATAGAAAAAGCCCATTTGAAATCTATTTTTGAACGGTTTAATAAAGTTGAAAACACCCAGTTAAAATTCTTTCCCGGAAATGGATTAGGATTATCCATTTCGAAAAAGCTTGTTGAGTTATTAGGAGGGAAAATTTGGGCCGAATCCACTCCTGGTATTGGATCTACATTCTACTTTACTTTAAACAACTACGAAATAAGTTCAAAAAGCGAACCGCTAAAACCAATCGAAAAATCGGAGTTTGGTGCTTTCAGTTGGAAGGGGAAAATATTTGCAATTGCCGAAGACGAAGAAACTAATTACATGTTTCTCGAATATACCCTTAAAAAAATGGGGGCTACTGTATTGTGGTATAAAGATGGAGCTGCTTTAACAGAGGCATTTACTAAATCGAAAGAACCAATTGCCGACCTTATTCTGATGGATATAAAAATGCCTAAAATGGATGGGTATTTGGCTCTTAAAGTAATAAAAAAATACTACCCTCAAATGCCAGTAATAGCCCAAACTGCCTATGTTATGAAAGATGAAATAGAAAAGATAATTGAGGCAGGATTTACTGATTATATTTCCAAACCCATTAAAGCAGAAACCTTAAAAAAGAAAATTAACGATGCTTTAAGCAATAAATAGGGTACTGAAGGAAAATTAAAGCATGCTAAAAATACAAATCACGTTCCCCATTCTTAACCTTTTCTAATTTTTCGACCAGTTTTTCTTTCAAATTAAAGTCGTCGTAAATTGAAAGTTTTTCTGAGATTAACTGATAGCCTTTTTCTTTGGTTTCGACAGGAGCATAATCTTCGAGATATTCGGCTAGCGTAAGCAGTGCATTTGGCTGACAAAACCGTTTGATAAAACCAGGAACCGAAAATTCCATAAAATGTTCGCCTGTTCTGCCCGCGCGATAACACGAAGTGCAAAACGATGGAATAAGCCCTTTACTAATCAGTTCGTCAATAATTTCGTTTAACGACCTGTTATCGTTAATTTGAAACTGTTCCTGATTTAAATCCTGACCATCGGCATGCTCGGTATACCCCTTAATTTGAATATTGGTTCCACCATCAATTTGAGAAACTCCGAACGACAGTATTTCATCTCGAATTGCAGCGGGTTCGCGGGCTGTTAGTATCATTCCGGTATAGGGAACTGCCAAACGCAGAATGGCAACCAACCGGGTAAAATCTTCGTCAGAAACCATATACTCCTGACTGAGGTCTGAATTGGATGAATCTTTTACCCTTGGAAAAGATATTGTATGTGGACCCACATTGTAAACAGCCTCAAAATGATTCACATGCCTTACCAACCCCAAAACCTCGAACCGCCAATCGTACAATCCAAATAATGCGCCTATACCCACATCGTCAATACCCGCTTCCTGCGCACGGTCGAGTGCTGTCAACCTCCAATTAAAATCACGCTTAATTCCCGAAAGGTGAACTTTTTTATAGGTCTCTTCATGATAGGTCTCCTGAAAAACCTGATAGGTGCCGATTCCTGATTCCTTAACGGTTTTAAAACCTTCAACATCCAATGGGGCAGCATTTATATTTACCCTGCGAATTTCGCCAGGACCACTTTTAACTGAATAAACCGCCTTAACTGTTTCTGCAATAAAACCGGCATTATACCGGGGATGTTCCCCATAAACGAGGATCAACCGCTTTTGACCGGTATCCTGAAGCGCAACAACTTCCCGAATCAGGTCTTCAATAGTTAAGGTTGTTCTTTTTTGATCAGTATTTGTAGACCGAAAACCACAATAAACACAATTGTTGATGCATAAATTCCCTACATACAATGGGGCAAAAAGCACTATGCGATCACCATAAATCCTGTTTTTAAGTTCCTTTGCCCCTTGCTTTATTTCTTCAATTAATCCTTGATCGGTGGTATTTAATAAAACGGCTGTTTCTTGCAAATTCAGCCGGTTTTTATCCAACGATTTTTGAATAATTTCCCGAACGAGAATTTTATCGGACTTGGTGTTGCGAATCAGGTTCCATATTTCCCGTGCATCAATAAACGGCTTTTGAGCTTCATCGGAAATATTATATTGCTGCGGAGAATAAATCATTTGTAGTGAATTAATGATATCTCAAAATTAGCAATAAATAAACAGACTAATGCGTGAAGATTTTATTGTCTGATTTCTTTTTTTAGGGCTTATATAATATAGGCCTATGCTCATTCTTTAAACAAAATATATCCATAGAAGATATCTTTTTCTATTAAGATATGTAAGTTTGTATTATTCTAACACCTAAGCGCAAATTCATAAATCAGATTAACTTAAAAGACGAATAAACACATTTCCAATGCAAAAAAACTTCCTGCTTTTTAGTATTCTCCTTTCATTTTATTGTTATAACCCATTATTTGCTGAGAATTTTTGCCAGCCAGCTGGTTTACGGGTGGAATATCTGATAAACCCTATCGGAATTGATGCTGTTTCTCCACGTTTATCCTGGCTCATGAAGGATAATAGACAAGGAGCTTCCCAAACATCTTACCAGGTTTTGGTTGCGTCCGATTCTATTTTATTGGTGAATGGAAAGACTGATTGTTGGAACTCTGGCAAAATTAAATCGTCGAAAAGCAATGCTATTCCTTATAATGGAAAAGCCTTGCAGAGTCGTACCCGCTATTACTGGCGTGTTCTGGTCTGGGACAAAGATGGCAAACCTGCGATCCCCTCTCCTATTGCTTTCTGGGAAACTGGCCTTATGGGATTCAATGCTTGGAAAGGTTCATGGATAAATGACACCCGAGATGTAAACCTTAAACCAGCCCCATACTTTCGAAAAGTTTTTAATACATCAAAAAAAATAAAGAGTGCCCGGGCATATATTGCCGTAGCAGGTTTATATGAATTATATATCAACGGTCAAAAAGTTGGCGACCATCGGCTCGACCCCATGTATACCCGTTTTGACCGACGGACGCTTTATCTCACACACGATGTTACTTCGTTGCTGCAAAAAGGAAAGAATGCTATTGGGGTATTGTTGGGGAATGGTTGGTATAACCACCAGTCGACTGCGGTTTGGTATTTCGACAAAGCTCCCTGGCGGGCCCGGCCAAAATTTTGCATGGATATTTATTTAACCTACGATGATGGCACTGAAGAAACTGTTTCTACAGGAACCGACTGGAAAACAAGTCTTAGCCCTATTATTTTTAACAGCATTTATACGGCAGAACATTATGATGCCCGACTGGAACAACCCGGCTGGAATACCAATGATTTTGACGACACCGCCTGGAAATCTTGTGCTAATACAGCTGCTCCATCGACCAATATTGTTGCCCAGTCCATGCATCCGATACGCAATATGGAAGAAGTTCCTGCTAAAACCTTAACGCGCATCAACGATACTACTTTTCTCTTTGATTTAGGAAGGAATATTTCGGGAGTAAGTAAATTAAAAGTAAAGGGAGAAACCGGCACAATTCTTCGTCTGAAACATGCCGAACGATTGAACGTTAGCAACCGTGCCGACCAGTCGAACATTGATGTGCATTACCGCCCTACAGACGATAAAGACCCTTTCCAAACCGATATTATCATTCTGAAAGGAAATGGCGAAGAAACGTTTATGCCGCATTTTAACTACAAAGGATTTCAATATGTAGAAGTAACCAGCAGCAAGCCTGTGGAACTCACGAAAGAAAACTTAACCGGTTATTTTATGCATAGCGATGTCCCGGAAATTGGCACCATGGAATTTTCGAACCCTACCATGAACAAGATTCTATATGCAACCAAGAATTCCTATTTATCAAATCTGTTTGGTTATCCAACCGACTGCCCTCAACGCGAAAAAAATGGCTGGACAGGGGATGCCCATATTGCCATCGAAACAGGTCTTTACAGCTTCGATGGTATAACAGTCTACGAAAAATGGCTGGCCGATCATGCCGATGAACAACAACCAAATGGCGTACTTCCCGCCATAATCCCTACCGATGGCTGGGGATACGATTGGGCCAATGGCCCTGATTGGACGAGCACTATTGCCCTAATTCCCTGGAACATATATCTGTTTTATGGTGACTCCTATCTTCTCGAACGCTACTACGATAACATTAAACGGTATGTAGATCATATAACCGAAATAAGTCCAGCAGGACTTACCGACTGGGGGCTTGGCGACTGGGTTCCGGTAAAATCGGTTGCCCCAAAAGAACTTACTTCGTCGGCATACTATTTTGTGGATGTAACTATTTTGGCCAAAGCTGCCAAATTGCTAGGTAAACAAACTGACTATACTATCTACACTGCCCTGGCTGAAAAAATTAAAACTTCTATTAATGCAAAGTATTTAAATAGAGAAACAGGAATCTATGGCACCGGTTTGCAAACCGAACTAAGCGTTCCGCTGCAATGGGGAATTGTTCCAACCGAATTAAAACAGAAAGTTGCCGACAATTTAGCAAAACGGGTAATAGCCGACAACAACCATTTAGACGTTGGTTTGCTGGGCACTAAAGCCATCTTAAATGCTCTTAGCGAAAACGGCTATGCCGACCTGGCATATACAGTTGCTTCTCAGGAAACATTCCCCTCATGGGGCTGGTGGATGGCTAATGGAGCTACAACACTTTACGAAAACTGGCCCATCAATGCCAATTCCGATATATCGATGAATCACATCATGTTTGGCGAAATTGGAGCGTGGTGCTACAAAGCGTTGGGTGGGATTTTCCCCGATCCGGAAAGTCCGGGGTTTACCAATGTTATCATCAAACCCCTGTTTGTGACCGGCCTAAATCATGCCTCAGCCTCTATTGAAAGTATTAACGGCAAAATAATAACCGACTGGAAAAGGAACAACGGAAAAATAGTTTTCAAATTAACAGTTCCCGCAAATTCCACAGCAACAGTTTATTTACCATTTCTCGAAGGGCAACCTTTTTTGGAGAGCGGTAAAATAATCAATAACAAAAATAGATTTATAAAAGAAATATCTGCTACCGAAAAAGTGCACATCTTTAAAATAGCTTCGGGGAGTTATGTGTTTGAACTTAAAAACTCAAAGCCCTTATAATCTGTTTTTAACCAATTTAGTATATAAATAGCCGTAAATTTGCAAATCCAATTTATGGGTATTTCCCGCCAAAAAAATACCCCCTTTTATCTATTGATTTCCATTTAAATACTTTGTAAATTTAAGTACATACAAAATATTTTATAGGAATTTAATATATCAATAAATACTACGGAAGATGAAAAACATGAAGATTGGGCAGAAGATAATGGTAAGTTATATCATTTTTGGATTTATATTTATTTTAACAGGTGGGTACATTTTTTACAGTCTTAACAAACTTGGCGCAATTCAGGACGAAGGAGCTATCCGGGCTTCTCAGGCAGAAAAAACTGCTAAATACTCTAACCTGGGAGCTGTAAGTTATCGGATTATTGCTGATGTCATTATTAATCGCGATAAATCTTTACAGCGCGAATGGGTAAACCGAAAAGAAGAAGTTCATACACAATTTGATGATCTTACCAAAATTGTTGATACCCCGGAAGAAAAAAAATGGTTGGAAGATGCGAAAAAGAGCTATTATGAACTGGAAAGTCTGGTAGATAATACCTTACTCCCATTACTTTTCAATCAAACAGGTGAAATTACAGACCAAAAAGAGAAAATTGCAGAAATCGATGCCGAAATTGACAAATTAATTGCAGCAACTCAAAGTCCTATTGAAAAAATTACAGCGAGCATATCTTCTGAAAATATAGCAGGCGATGAACTTTTTGATAAACAACGATCGTCAACCACAGGGATATTAATTGGTGTAATATTGATTGTTTTAGCAGGTTTAATGATTTTTGCTTTCTATATCAGCAGCAATATAAAAAACATACTCAACACGATGCTTAAACATATTGCTGTTATTACTAACCAAATGACAGCAGGTAAATTAGAAACACGTTTAGAGGAAGACCAAATCAATTTCGAATTTCGGGGTATTGCTACCGGAATAAACAGCATTCTTGATTCGTTAATAACGCCATTGAATGTGGCTGCCAAATATATTGACCATATATCGAAAGGCGATATGCCCGACCCAATTGTTGATGAGTATAAAGGCGATTTCAACTTAATAAAAAACAACCTGAACTCACTTATCGCGGCATTAAACCTAATAACTGAAAAGGCCAGAATGGTGGCCAATGGCGACCTCACTGTTGAGCTGAAAAAACGTTCTGATAATGACGAGTTAATGGAATCGCTAACCAATATGGTACTTGCTACCTCTAAGGTAATTAAGGAATTTAATGTAGCCAGCGAAAATATTGCAAAAGCCAGTTTTGAATTGAGCGCCAGTTCGCAGCAATTATCGCAGGGAGCATCCGAACAGGCATCGGCAGCCGAAGAAGTATCTTCATCTATGGAAGAAATGGCTTCGAATATTCAACAGAATACCGATAATGCCATGCAAACCGAAAAGATATCCCTCACAGCGGCAAATGGCATCAATCAAACCAGGGAAGCTGCAATGATGGCCATTACCACCATGAAAGAAATTGCCAATAAAATATCCATTGTTGGCGAAATTGCCTTTCAAACCAATATATTAGCGCTGAATGCTGCTGTAGAAGCTGCCCGCGCAGGGGAACATGGTCGCGGTTTTGCCGTTGTTGCCGCCGAAGTACGGAAATTGGCCGAACGCAGTAAAATTGCCGCTGATGAAATTAATAAGCTATCGCAAGATGGCGTTGGTACATCCGAACGTGCCGGAATGCAGTTGCAGGAAATTTCTCCTGAAATTGGACGTACGGCGAAGCTCGTTCAGGAGATTGCCGCAGCAAGCATTGAGCAAAACTCTGGTGTGGATCAAATAAATAATGCGGTGCAACAATTGAATCAGGTAACACAGCAGAATGCAGCCTCTTCCGAAGAAATTGCCACAAGCTCCGAAGAACTTTCTTCGCAAGCTGAGCTTTTGCTTGAAACTATTTCATTCTTTAAAATTGATGGCGTAACCACCCAAAGAAAGCAGCAACCTGTAAACCGACAACCAATTTATGCAAAAAGGGTTCCGTCCGGAGCTCAAAATGCAGCTGGAACAAGTAAACCACATACGACATCGAATAAAGGAATAAATATCAATCTAGGTATAAAAGATAGTACAAATCAAGACGGGGACTTTACAAATTTTTAAAAGCATTTAACGAAAGTTTTAAAAAAATGCTGGCGCGGATTTTTAATCTGCGCCTTTTTTATTGTTTCATTAAAGCCGAAAACTCATCTGATATTTAGCAATGACGGTTGTGCGGATTTGCAATCCTTGCCAGCATGGTATTTATTATTATTTTTGATTTCGACCTAAAATTCGGATTATATGGATTGGTATTATTACACTTTCTACAAATTATATAGTTGGGCTTCCTTAAATAAACAAAATTCGCCTTTTCATACAGCCTTTGCCACGCTGGCATTTTTAGTTTGTCTAAATATTTTGGCAATTCTGTTTATATTGGAGTATTTCATTAGTATTTTAAGTAGATTCCCCATTCTTAAAGATAAGACCATTTTTATTATCGTATTTTTTGTATTATTCCTATTTCAGAATTTAATCCTTACATATAATGGTAAGTATAAGAAGAAGAATCAAATTTTTGAAAAAGAAACTAAATGGCAATCAATTAGAGGTACTATATACACATGGTGCTATATATTCTTCAGCCTATTTTCTATGCTTTTTATGGCTTATTTAAATGGCATTAAAAATAAAACCTGGTAAGCATCAGCTGACAAAGCTCCGTAAACTGTCTGGTGCGGGTTTATAATCCTCCAGCATTCTAAAGTAACAACAAGTAAATTGTAAATTATTTACATGTTGTTCATCAAAAATTCATCAAGGTACTTTTGTTCTCGTTTAGACAAAGTTAGCCTGCATGATTTTTCTTTGCAAGGCCAAGCCCTTTGGATTTTTCGAAAAATCTCCACCCTCTTACCTTGGGTAGTATTTTTCGAAAAAGTCTTCCACGAAAATTCATTTTAGCTTTTGGTTGTCTAAACGGAAACAATGACGATTAACGAAACAACATGCACTGTTTAACTATGCAACATATTTGCAGGTATTTACATAAGGTGCGCCTCGGTTTACCACTGCAAATATCCTTGCTAATAATTTGTTGCGAATAATGTTTATGGTACTCATTTCGTTTTTTCCTTCTTTTTTTCGTCGTTCAAAATAAGCTTTCATTTCGGGGTTACACGTTATAGAAACGGTAGTACATAAATTCAATAATACCTTGAATTTCTTATTTGCTAAGTGATTTATGTTGTTTCTACATTTATACTAATACCAGATTGGTAGGGGAAGGGTGCATAAGGAGATCGTGATCTCCTTATGCTATGCTATTGCCTTAACGGATAATTGTAAAAATCAGCTTCATGAAAAAATCCAGTTAGCGAAATCGATGCCCATTAAACAAATCACTTGTCATTTATAAGATAATATATATCTTTAGCGGTTGTATTCGGAGCACTTTTTATTCATTAACACAGGATTAAGTTTCTGAAAACTAAACAATAGTATCATTTCGGCATTTAAACAATAATACAATATGAAAATTGCAGTAGACTTTGACGGAACCATTGTTGAACATAAATATCCCGCAATTGGCGAGGAATTACTTTTTGCAATTGAAACATTGAAAGAACTCCAACGGCATCAGTACCAACTGGTTCTTTGGACATTTCGCGCAGGTAAAGAATTAGATGAAGCTGTTGAGTTTTGTCGTCAGCGAGGACTAGAGTTTTATGCCATTAATAAAAATTATCCTGAAGAAATTTTTGACGATACAATGAGTCGTAAGCTAAATGCTGATTTATTTATTGATGATCGTAATTTGGGAGGATTTCCAGGCTGGCAGGTCGTTTGGAATATTCTTAACCCAAATAATCCTGACAGCCCCGGTCCTTATGGAGGATTTGATACAGCAAACAGCAAACAGTCTTTTGGCGAAAAACTTAAAAATCTTTTTAAATGAGTTTTTTAGTTAAAATAGTTTCCGGGTTTTTCACCATTGTTATCCTGGCCTTTTCATGTAAACAAGAAACTAGATTAGCTTCGAGCACATCCCAAAACGATGTTGAGATACCTGAAATAAAAAACCTGTCAATTGCTAAGCCAATAGAAAGCAGCAAGTTTACCATTGGGCAGGGTATTGTTTGTGAATATTCCTTTTCCGACACAGCAAAAATTGCCGACTCTGTTGTTCTTCGGGTAAATGGTAATTGGGTATCCCGAATAAACAGGAGTGGAAAAACCATGTTCGAATGGCCAACATCAAATCAACTTCCGGGAGTTAAAAATATTTCATTTACAGCTCATTATTCCGATAGTACTGTCGATACCAAAGTTGTACGTATAAGCCTGGTATCCGATATTATACCTCAATCATACACCTACCAAATAGTTAATACGTTTCCTCATGATACCAAAGCATATACACAGGGCCTTTTTTTCGAAGACGGGATATTATATGAAGGAACGGGGGTAGAAGGACAATCCACCCTTCGGAAAATAAAACTCGAAACAGGTGAAAAAATAAAAGTACTTAACCTGCCTCCCGATGTATTTGGGGAAGGTATTGCCAGTATTGGAGACAAAATATACCAACTTACATGGAAAAACAATTTGGCTTTCGAATACGATAAAAACACATTCGAACAAGTACGGAAATTTCGTTTCCCGATGAATGAAGGTTGGGGGTTGACTTATAATGGAAGAAATCTTATTATGAGCGACGGAACCTCAACGTTATATTTTTTGGATAACCAATATTTTACAGAAACAGGGAGAATTGATGTGTATGACAATATTGGAGCTGTTGACTCATTAAACGAGTTGGAATACATCAACAACGAAATATGGGCCAATGTGTATACTTCGAATAATATAGTAAGGATCGATCCTAAAACAGGGAAAGTACTGGGGAAAATTCTTATAAAGGACATTCTCAAGCCCGAAGACTACCATTCGTCCATTGATTATTTAAATGGCATTGCATATGATAAAGAGCATGACCGTATTTTTATTACCGGTAAAAATTGGCCAAAACTGTACGAGATAAAAATTGTGAAAAAATAAAATAACACACTAAATTACAATATCAAACAATAGCCCTGAGTTGTTAGTAATGTGTTAATAAAATGTTGGTAAATGGAAATGGGTTGTTTACAATTGCGATCCTATATTTCAATTGAAGTGAGAAGATAGTCTTATTTTTGAGCCGTTTTTTATAATTAATTTAGTAATCAGAAAAATTTAGTGAAATGGGAAAAGTTATAGCATTGGCTAATCAAAAAGGAGGAGTTGGTAAAACAACTACAGCAATCAATCTTTCGGCTAGCCTCGCTGTGCTGGAAAAAAAAGTATTGCTTATAGATGCTGATCCTCAGGCTAATGCAACTTCAGGCCTTGGTTTCGATATCCGCACCATTAAAACCAGTATTTACGAATGTTTAATTGACGATGTTAACCCGAAGGACATCGTTCTGAAATCAGAAATCCCCGGCTTGGATATCATTCCTTCACATATAGACCTTGTTGGAGCAGAAATTGAGATGGTCAATATTCCAAACCGCGAAAAAATAATGAAGCATGTAGTGGAAAAAATTAAAAACGATTATGACTTCATTTTTATCGATTGCTCTCCATCTTTAGGATTAATAACAGTTAATGCGCTTTCAGCAGCCGATTCTGTAATTATACCTGTTCAATGCGAATATTTTGCTTTGGAAGGATTGGGAAAACTGCTTAACACTATTAAATTCATACAGAACAGACTGAACCCGGCCCTTGAAATTGAAGGATTTTTGCTTACTATGTACGATGCTCGTTTGCGCCTGAGTAATCAGGTAGTTGATGAAGTAACCAAACATTTTTCGCAAATGGTGTTCAAAACTATCATACAGCGTAATGTTAAGCTCAGTGAATCACCAAGTTTTGGCAAGCCCGTGGTACTTTATGATGCCGCTTCGACCGGTTCGGTTAATTACCTAAATTTAGCCAAAGAAGTGTTGCAAAGAAATGAAATGACCAAAATGAAAAACAGCGAAAAAATTATAAATTAAATAAAAACAGAGTCCATATAATTATGATAGCAAAAAAAAGTTCGTTAGGCCGCGGTTTAGGTGCATTAATTGAAAATTCAGAAAGTGTTAAGTCCGAAGATGTTGCCTCTATTAATGAAATTGAAATCCGGTCTATTGAAATTAACCCATTTCAACCCCGTAAAACTTTTGATGAAGATGCTCTGTCGGAATTAGCAAATTCGATAAAACAGCTTGGTATTATCCAACCAATTACCGTTCGAAAAATTGAAGATAATAAATACCAGCTTATTACAGGAGAAAGAAGGTTTAGAGCTTCACAGATGGCAGGCTTAACAACTATACCTGCATATATACGTTTAGCAGATGATCAGGCGATGCTGGAGCTTGCGTTAGTAGAGAATATCCAACGCGAAGACCTCGATGCTATTGAAATCGCGATCAGCTACCAGCGCCTAATCGACGAATGCAGCCTTACTCAGGAAGATATGTCGGATCGCGTTGGTAAAAAAAGATCTACCATTGCCAATTATTTACGCTTACTAAGGCTCCCTGCTGAAATACAGTCAGGCATAAGACAACGCAAAATTACAATGGGCCATGCCCGTGCCCTTGTAAACATAGAGGATAGTATTCAACAACTTTCCATATATCACAGGGTAATTGAAGAAGGTCTCTCCGTGCGGGCAATTGAGGATGTTGTTCGCCAGTTTAATGAGCCTGAAGAACATAGTGAAACCGACAAACGATCGATTCGGGATTTGCCTTCCGAATTTGTTAATTACCGGGATAGTCTTAGATCTCAGCTTAAAACCAGAGTTCAGCTTTCGCGTAACGAAAAAGGTGCCGGTAAAATTGTCATTCCCTTTGCCTCCGAAACTGAATTAATAAGGATTTTGGAATTGTTTCAAAAGGTTGAAGTGCAGTCCTAATTAGTTTTAAACAATTTTCAGATGAAATTGATTCTTGCCGGGATCCGTGTTTTTGGCTTTCTGGCAATTTTCTTTTAGCTTTGCCGTTTATTAAAGAATAATTTTATTGCGTTGAAAAACATATTCCTGATAATATTCTTACTAGGTTTTTTTCTTTCAAATACCACAGCCCAAATTGTTTCTGCCGACTCAGTTTCTGCTATAGATACTTTTCAGGTTAAACATTCGCCCCGCAAAGCTGTTATTATGTCAGCTCTGGTACCTGGATTAGGTCAGGTTTATAATCGAAAATATTGGAAAGTTCCCATTGTATATGCAAGTTTAGGCACATTGGTTTACTTAATTGGAGATTTCAATAAAAAATATAATTCGTATTATAATGCATACAATGATTATATTCTCGAACTAGCTGAAACTCCGAATGAGGGTAGGTTTAACAATATTCAGGGTCTTCAGAATTATACCGATAAAAAAGGATATTTAAAAGCATATAAAGATTTTTATAGAAGGTGGCGCGATTTGGATGTCTTAATTTTAGCGGGTGTTTATGCCTTAAATATCATAGACGCAAATGTAGATGCCCATTTTTTTTATTTTGACATCTCCGATAATTTGACTTTGAATGCAAAACCAACTATTTTTGAACATTTAGATAAAACAAAGAACATTGGAATTTCATTCAATTTGAATTTCTGATAATTAGTAACCCAAATAATACTGTAAGCGAATGACAAAGATGAGGATACTGCTGTTAGGGATTTTTTTATGTAATGCAGCGCTGGTTTTTGGGAACAAGGAAAGAAAAGATACCATCCCCCCCGAATTAAATTTTTCGAACTTCGAGAAAAACCTCGATAGCCTTATGTCAGGAAGCTGTCGATAGTGATACTACCCAGATGGTTACTGTCGATACAACCATACTTTTCCCTAATATCCCCGATTCATTTTACATTTCGAGGTTAAAGCAGATTCCTTCGTTTATTGAACTCACCTATAACGATATCGTGAAAAGTTATATTCAGGTCTATACCGTTAAGAAGCGCGACAGACTTGAGATAATGCTTGGGTTGAAGGAATATTATTTTCCGATATTCGAACAAATATTAGACTCCTACCACCTTCCGTTAGAATTAAAATATCTTGCTGTAATTGAGTCGGCTCTTAATCCCCGGGCTCAATCGAGAGTTGGTGCAACCGGAATGTGGCAATTTATGTATGGTACCGGAAAAATGTACAATTTAAATGTAAATACATTTATTGACGAACGCCGGGACCCCATTGCCGCTACTCATGCCGCAGCCCGGTTTCTTAAAGATCTATACCGGATTTACGATGACTGGATTTTGGTAATTGCAGCTTATAACTGCGGCCCTGGCAATGTGAATAAAGCCATTCGCCGATCGGGAGGAAAAAAGAATTATTGGGATATTTATTATTACCTTCCAAGAGAAACACGTGGTTATGTTCCTGCTTTTATAGCTGCTACCTATGCTATGAATTTCTACAAGGACCATAACCTTAGCCCAAAGTACATCGATGTGCCTCAGGTTTCCGACACCATTATGATTAACCAGAATATGCACCTGCAACAGGTTGCTGATGTTTTGAATATGCCAATGCAACAACTTCGCGACTTCAATCCTCAGTATAAACTCGATATTGTTCCTGGCCAATGGGGTTCTTACCCGCTTAGATTACCAGCGAATTATACTACCCGTTTTTTAGAGTTTGAAGACTCTATTTATAATTACAAAAATGCATCTTTTGGAATAACACAGTTACGTTTGGGGAATCCTTCCAATTATCGTGGTTCAGGGCACTATGTAGCCACTGCTCCATCCGGAAATATGCAACGGATAAATTATGTGGTGCGATCGGGAGATAATTTAGGAGCTATTTCCGAAAAATATAATGTACGAGTTGCCGATTTAAGATATTGGAACAACATAAACCGGAATATGATTCGTGCCGGACAACGCCTTGTTATTTATGTGCCCCGCAAAAATAATGCTCAAAATACTTCCAAAGACGATTCAGCCCTAACTGCATCTGCAGCTTCGTCGCTCAATAATGTAAAGCCTGGAGAGTTTATCTATTACGAAGTTAAAACAGGCGATACGTTGTGGGGAATTGCCAATAAATACCCCGGAGTGTCAGGTGACGATTTGCTAAAATGGAACAACCTTACCAGCAAAAGCAAATTAATGCCAGGTCAGAAAATAAAAATCCGAAAAAGTAATTAGAAGTGTATTTTATGCTGTATGATGCATTAATAAAATACCGGCACGCTGCATGAAGCCTTCAAAAATATGGTGGTTTCTTGTAGTTTTGTTAAGTGTTATTTTATTAGTGCCATCTTTATTTTCTGTTGGAGAAATTGACTTTAGATTCTTCAAATTAAAAATTCCACAATATTCATGGTTTAAACCCACTCCAAAACCTGAATACAAAGATATTTCGAGGATAATAAAATTAACTACCCTGCTAACTGATAGTTCTTCCAAATTTCCCCCTCCACTAAAAAAAACAAATAACGATTCTTTAAAATCAATTGGGATAGATACATCTGCTTTTAGAACAGACACTCTTCGAAGCATAATTCAAAATATTGAATTTCCTGTTGGATATGACAGTCTTTTATTCCCCCTTTTCAGGGTATTTTCGGCAATGCCCGAACAAAAAAAACTGATTCGGATTCTTCATTATGGAGACTCGCAAATTGAAGGGGATCGCATTACCTCGTATTTCAGAAATCAGATGCAAAACCGGTTTGGTGGCGACGGTATCGGAATGATCCCCGTAGTAGCTATTAGTCCATCCTCAATATCGTATGTATATGATGTCTCTGAAAACTGGAACCGTTATGCCATATTAAACAGCGCTAAGAACTCTGGCATTTCGAATTACGGAGTACTTGGAAGTTTTTCCCGGTTCAGCAATTCCTCATCTTTACTAAAGCAAGATTCCGAAGGATGGATTTTATTAAAATATTCAAATATCCCCTATTCGAAAGCATCACGTTTTGGTTTATGTAAACTTATAATGGGAGGTAACAAATCTCCTGTTTACATCGAACTGAAGAAAAAACAAACCGTTCTGGATGCCGATATTTATCCGGCAAATAAAGAATTGAAAATAGTTGAATGGAAAGTTGATTCGGGAGCCCGGAACTTAATGATTTCGTTTAAAGGGAAAGATTCACCTGATTTATATGCAATATCCCTTGATTCCGAAAGTGGAATTGCCGTAGACAACATTCCATTAAGAGGAAGTTCAGGATTGGAATTTACCCGGCTTTTCAAGTCGCCCTATAATACCATTCTTAAAACCCTAAATGTTAAGTTTGTTATTCTGCAATTTGGAGTAAATGCCGTGCATGCAATGCCTCATAACATTAAGGGGTACGAAAAATCGTTTCGGCAACAATTAAAAGCTTTGCGTGCATCCGATCCACAATTACCTATACTGGTAATTGGTGTTAGTGATTTGTCACAGAAATCTGAAAAAGGATACACTACCAATGAAGCTGTAGAAAAAATTCGAGATGCTCAAAAACGGGCAGCTCTTGAATCTGGTTGTGCCTTTTGGGACCTCTATGAGGCAATGGGAGGGAAAAATTCGATGCCAAGCTGGGTATTTGCCAATCCGCCGCTGGCACAAAAAGACTTTACTCATTTCAGTCCCCTGGGGGCTAAACTGGTAGGTGAAATGTTCTATCGCTCCTTAATGGCCGAATACGAAAAATTTCTGATACAAACTTCCAACTAATATTTTAAACAATGAGGTCGGGAATACCTTTCTGGGCTGCCTTACTTTTTGTTGTAAACATCTTTCTTCCTCTTCGGAGTCAGAATAAAAAACACTATCCGTTTATAAAATACGAACTCAATCAGCTTGTTTTGCCTAAAGACAGTTCGACCTGGATAAGCCTGGGGAATAAGCTTACCACCTTAAAAGAGGGTAAAAACAAGGAATTTGTAGTGTTACATATTGGAGATTCGCATATCCAGGGAGACTATTTTACAGGCGAAATAAGGAAACAACTTTTTGAATACGCTGGAACAAAAATTCAATCAAGAGGAATTAGTTTCCCCTATCCATTAATCTCCTCAAATGGACCTGACGAATTAATTTATCCTCCTTCTAAACAATTTGAAGGAAGCAGTATCCGGCGACCCAAAGAAATGTTTTATCCTTTAACAGGGTATTGCATTGAGGGAGGCGATTCATCTTATTCATTCACATTAAAAGATACTGCCGGATATCGCTTTAATCAAATTCTATTATACCACAGCCCAACTAGTATCTCCAGTTTGACAATAAACAAGGCCTTTCCGGCATCTACCACTTTATTAGAAGATTCAACTGCTGTTTCCCTTTTTCAAACAGAAGATTTTCATTCTGAATTCGAACTACAGGTAAAAACAGTTGGTAGAGCTAAACCTATTGGAATATTTGGCTTCAGTCTTCAAAACACAGACAATAAAATTCTATATCATAGTGTAGGTATCAATGGTGCTACCTTTGGTACGTTTTTAAAAATGGATGGCGTAAAGGAAATGCTTCAACATATAAACCCCGATTGTATTGTAATTTCGTATGGCACCAACGATGCCCTTGACAGAAACCTCGATTCTACGCGATTTAAAAAACAAGTTTCTACGTCTATCGCTATTTTAAAGGAGGCGCTCCCTGCTGTCCCATTAATATTTACTACACCCGGAGATCACCTGTTAAATAAGAAATATCTAAATAGAAAATTACCTGTTGCTTGCAACATAATAAAGCAGACTGCTATTGTAAACAATTGCGCTTATTGGGATTTCTTTAATGTTATGGGAGGAAATAATTCTATCGGGATTTGGTATAAAAATCAACTTGCTTACCGGGATTTTATTCATTTAAGCAAAACTGGTTATAAACTGCAAGGAGATTTATTTTTTTCTGCTTTCATAAAGTTGGCAAAATAACCCATTTGCTTAAGAATAAAAAAAGATAGTATATTTGAAGGTATTGGAATTAACCTAAGTGCAATTCAAATTAATGGAGCACTACCTGAAAGCATTTGTATACAGCCCAACGGAGCCATTCCTCTTCACGCAACCCGCGTTTTGGATTTTTTTCTTTGTAGTATTTTCAATTTTTTCGTTGCTATATAGGAATATCCAAGTTCGTAACAGCTTCCTTTTTATTGCCAGTTTGTTTTTTTATTATAAAACTGGAGGCTTGTTTGTTTTGCTCCTTATTATCTCTATATTAATAAACTACACCATAGGCATAAAACTATTTAGATCAAAAACATTAATTCGGAGAAGAACTTGGCTAACATCCGGAATAGTTATTAATCTGTTTATCCTCCTCTACTATAAGTATATCTATTTTTTTACAGGAATTATGAATACCCTGTTTCATTCGAACATCGAAATTAAAGACTATTTCGCTGTTTTAGGGAACTCTGTTATGAATACTCACCTGGAGGTAGCAACAATAGTATTACCGGTAGGAATATCTTTTTTTACATTTCAGGCGCTTAGTTATGTAATTGATATATATCGCAGCCAGGTAAAACCGGTAAAGAGCATCGTCGATTTCGGTTTTTATATTTCATTTTTCCCGCAATTGGTGGCCGGACCAATAATTCGAGCTTCGGAATTCATTCCTCAAATTTCCCGGAAATTTTCCTTAACCAAAAATGAATTTGGCCATGCTGTATTCCTTATTCTGAATGGCTTAATAAAAAAAATGATAATCTCCGATTTCATTTCCCTGAATTTTGTCGATCGTGTATTTGATGCCCCTCAATTGTATAGTAGTATTGAGAATATAATGGCTGTTTATGGATATGCCTTTCAAATATATTGCGATTTTTCGGGGTATACGGATATAGCCATTGGGTTAGCCATGCTTCTGGGGTTTCGGATTCCTATCAATTTTAATTCGCCCTATAAAGCGATAAGTTTAGTTGATTTTTGGAGGCGCTGGCATATCTCGCTATCAACTTGGCTGCGAGACTATCTCTATATTTCTTTGGGAGGAAACCGAAAAGGGAAAATGATTACTCAACTAAATGTATTAATTACCATGCTTATTGGTGGGCTATGGCATGGAGCAAACATTAAATTTATTGTTTGGGGAATGCTTCATGGAGCAGGGCTGGTAATTAATAAGGTAATCGCTTCCCTATTCTCAAAACAACTGAGAATTCCCATCTGGCAACAATTATGCGGAGGGTTTTTGACCTTTCATTTTGTTTGTTTTGCCTGGATATTTTTTCGGGCTGAGAACATGGAAGTTGCTCTTTCAATTATTCGAAACATCGCGAGTGGAATTGACTTTGCCATTGCCAAACAATTTTTTAGTGAATTTGCAGGTATTCTAGCGATACTTGGCTTGGCAATGACAATACACTGGCTTCCTGCTAGGTGGAAAGAGTGGTATCGGGGACAATTTATTAAGTTGCCTGTTTCGGCTAAATTCATTGTTATTGTTGTAGTTGCATTACTTATATATCAATTTAAAACATCCGATATACAGCCATTTATATATTTTCAGTTTTAAATTGGTCTGATACATAATTATACTATGAGATGGTAAAAATATGGAACAAAATGCTTTTTAACACAGAGAAATCTGTTTTTGATCTTAAAAAGAAATCTGTTCATTGAAAATTAACGCTATTAAATAATTTAGGGTATTGAGAAAGCCCATAGGTCACAGAGTTTTAAAAATCGCTGGCGATTTTCCCTCTGTGCGCTCTGTGTCTTCTCAAAAACACAACATTGATTAGTTGCACCTTGTTATATGTCTTATCTACTATCTATTTATATTCATAATTAATTCTCTGTGTTAAAATTAAACTGTTTCGAATTTTATTGACTCGCTTATTTAAAATAATCAACCTTCTCAAATCCATTCGTCAAAAAAAAGACAGAAAAAATAGAATACGCTCATTTCCTGCATCTTACAATTTAAAAATTTTGTCAAAAAAATATCAATTGTTAATTCCCTGTTGATAAATATTTTCTATTTTTGACTAAACATTAAAAAACTTTGACGAATGGATAATTTTATGACACAAGTAGTTTTTTGGGCGGTTGTTTCCATCATATCATTCGGAATTTTAAGTTATTTAGTATTTACTTCTCCCGAATACGAAGAACAAGAAGACGGCTCTTTAATCCCTAAGGATTAATTCAAATACATTCTTTTCCACATCACACATTTGTTTATTCGCTTATTGTAAGCATTCCAAACCGACAATTACTTTTAGTCGTAAAGGAATGCTTAAATTTTCTATATTCGTAGCTCCGTTTTGAATCGAAAACCCATTCATCAGCGGGTTAAAACCATTATGTTTTTTGGAGCTTATGGAAAACTATCCTACCGATTTTGTTGGCAAGGAAACCCTTGAGGCTATTAATACTGCTGACAAGTTTAATTACTGGATGTTCTCGGTTATTCAACCTTATTGCCAGGGCAATATCCTGGAAATTGGCAGTGGCATTGGCAATATATCTTCCTGCTTCTTAAAGGAGAATGCCTCCATATACTTATCCGACATACGTGCGGACTACTGCAAATCGCTCAGCCAAAAATTTTCCGGATCAACCAATTTATTAGGTGTGGAACTAATCGATCTCGCCGATCCAATGTTCGGGAGCCGGTATAATCATTTATGTAACAAATTCGATACTGTTTTTGCCCTAAACGTGTTAGAACACATCGAGAATCAAAATCTCGCCCTTCAAAATGCATCGAAACTTCTCTGCGAAAAAGGTCGCCTGATTATCCTGGTTCCTGCGTACCAAAAACTTTACTGCCGTTTCGATGAAGAATTAGGTCATTACAGGCGCTATACCCGCAAAACACTTTTGAAGGCAATCGCAAACGGAGGATTTTCACCAGTCAAAAATTTTTATTTTAACTTAGCCGGTATTGCCGGATGGCTTCTGTTTGGAAAACTCTTAGGTCGAAAACAAATTGAAAAAGGGGAAATGAATCTATACAACTCCCTGGTGCCAATATTCAAAATTGCCGATGCTGTTACTTTTCATAAAATCGGCCTCTCGGTTATTTGCATCGCTCAAAAAAACTAAACCAATTTTATTGTACATGAAGCTCTCAATTATCATTCCCGCGTACAACGAATCTGCCACTATAAAATCCATTCTAGAAAAAATAATCGAGGCTCCACTTCCTGAAAGTGTCACAAGAGAAATAATTGTGGTAAACGATTGTTCCTCAGACTCCACACTATCTCTTTTAGATGATTTCAAAAAAGAAAAACAATGCGCTGAGCTTTTGATTTTTTCGCAGGATAAGAATTGGGGCAAGGGAGCTGCCATCCATAAAGGAATCGAATTGTCTACCGGCGATTTTATTATCATTCAGGATGCTGACCTGGAATACGATCCGCGCGAATACACGAATCTATTAAAACCGGTTTTAGAAGGTTTTGCCGATGTGGTATATGGCTCTCGTTTTATGGGAGGAAACCCCCACCGTATACTCTTTTTCTGGCATAGCCTGGGGAATAAATTCCTTACCTTTCTGTCGAACATGTTTACCGATCTGAATCTCACCGATATGGAAACTTGTTATAAGCTTTTCAGGTCGGATATCTTAAAAAACATCAAACTACGAGAAAATCGTTTTGGCTTTGAACCCGAAGTTACCTCGCGGATTTCGCGGATAAAAGGGATTCGGATATACGAAGTGGGAATTTCGTATTACGGCAGAACATTTTCGGAAGGTAAAAAAATTAATTGGCGGGATGGATTAAGGGCAATTTATTGCATCCTGAAATATAATATCATATACCGAAACCCATATAAATAGCGATTATGCGGCTAAATGCTCTTTCGGAACAATTTGAAAAACGATTATTCTATTGGATACTATTCCTGCTTTTTGTACTATTCGTAATATTAAACCTGCTATCTGAAGGATCATATGGTGGAGGTGATGATATAGTTCACTACCGTTTTGCACATTTTGCTTTCAAATACCCGGAATTGTTTTTAGACCATTGGGCAAAACCTTTATTTACCTTATTGGCATCCCCATTTGCACAATTGGGATATTGGGGAATTAAGGTATTCAATGTTTTAACAGGAACCGCAACTGCTTACTTTCTATATAAAATAACATTGCTGCTTAAAATTCGTCGTGGATGGGTTTTGCCTGTATTTCTCTTTTTTATCCCGGTATACTCCACCATGCTCTTGAGTGGAATGACAGAAATTCTTTTCAGCTTTGTCTTGATATTAGCCATTTACTTTGCCTTTAAAGAAAATTATATTTGGAGTGCTATTGTAATTTCGTTTTTGCCATTAGCCCGAACTGAAGGAATTGTGATATGGCCGGTTTTTGCATTGGTATTTCTTTGGAAAAGAGAATGGAAATCCCTGCCATTCATGATCACCGGCAGTTTAATTTATTCAATAATCGGCGGTTTTTATTTTAACGATTTTTTATGGCTTATAAACAGAATGCCTTACTCAAACACACTTGATGTATATGGGCATGGCGAATTGCTTCATTTTGTAAACGCTACAAAAATAATTTTTGGGCTCCCTTTGACACTATTATTCATTATAGGATTGGTCTCTGTTATTATTTCCTTTTTTAGATTTAAAAGAGCTGAATTACTATTTGAAGCTTTAATCATTCTTGGCTCTTTTTCTGCATTTTATGCGGCTCATTCCTATTTTTGGTGGAAAGGGATTACATCCCTTGGTCTAATCAGGGTGATGGCTTGTATTTCTCCGCTTTACGCACTATACGGCTTAAGAGGACTAAATATAATTCTAGACAGCGTTAATGCTACTTCAAAATATAACCAACTCTTTGAAAACAAAGTCTGGTGGAGAATAGTACCAGAAGCTCGTAAGTACGTTGTGACAATTTTAGTTGGTTTTGCAATCTATCTTAATATTTCGACTTCCTTTAAAGTAAATACTATACCAGTACCTTTGCCTGAAAAAGAACAGCTGGTTAAAAAGACGGCCAAATGGTTTGAAAACTCACCATATAAGAATCGAAAAATATACGTTTGGGATGCTTACTTTTATTTCTTTTTAGGCATCGACCCTTATGATACCACTAGAATGGCCGATGGAATTCCTGATCGTCATCATCCGGAAATTGGAGTAAAATCGGGAGAAATTGTTATTTGGGATGCACACCTTTCTGCGGTTGATGGCAAGTTTCCTTTTGATAGTATTGCCTCAAATCCTTATTATAAGTTGATAAAAGTAGTGATTCCGAGGCGGGAAATTCTGGTTTTTGGACATCCATATATGATGTGCTTTTTTGAACGATTAGATTCTGCCGGGGCGCATAGCAATTACGTTATATTAGATAGTCTTAAAAAGGCTGCAGTTCCTAAATTGAATAAAAGAATACTGATGACAGAAGGTTTTGAGTCTATCAATAAGATGAAAAACAAGAACTTACTTGATTCCGGTAAGGCAATTTCAGGTAAACGCTTTCTGCATATGACTTCCAGTGAAGAATACTACTCGCTTTTTGAATCAAACCCAAAATCGTTAGCAATTAACGAAGGTTCTCAGATTATCGTTGAATTTGACAGTAAGAAAGGTCCGGTTATATTGGTGATTTCACTTAAAAACCGAAGGAATATTTATTATTACCATCCTACAGAAACTAAGTTATCGGATGACTGGAGCCAAACTAGAGTTATAGCATCATTACCAATTCCTAAGGGCACCAGGGACAAACTCAGTATTTACCTCTGGAACCCCAATAAACAGGAAGTCTATATCGATAATATCACTATTCAACTTTTGCAGGAATGTTTAGAGTAATTCAATCAAAGCTGGAACGTCTTTCGAATTGGAAATGGGCATTGGCAATTTCCGGTGTGGCATTTATTTTTGGGTATTTAGAAAAAGGCCAGGACAATAATTATATCAATGGAGATGGTCTTGGGTATTATGCCTACCTACCTGCAGTTTTTATTTACCACGACCTTTCGTTCAATTTTATTGAATCGTACGAAAAGAAGCATTATTTTCCTGGCCAGCATGCCGATTTCCGTATGGAAACACCTGACGGCAAAGTAAACAGATATTATGTTGGTACAGCTTTTCTGCAATTACCTTTTTTTTTGATTACACATAGTACTTGCTTAATTACTGGTCAGGAGGCTGATGGCTATTCGCATATCTACCAATATACTGTTCTTTTTGCAGGATGCTTTTATCTGTTTGTCGGGATTTGGGCTCTCATGCTAATTCTATCTTTCTATACCTCACAAATTTTATCAAAATTAGTCCCTTTAATTTTCCTATTGGCCACAAATCTGATTTTTTACACAATTTACAATCCCGATTTTTCGCATATATATTCATTTGCTATAGTAAACCTGTTTATATTAACGGCGCTACAATTCTTTTCAAAACCTTCGTCAGGAAAACTACTGTTATTATTTGCCTGGATTGCCATAATTGTTCTTATCCGTCCAATAAATGGACTTATTGTGTTATTACTTCCATTCTTTGCAGGAAGTTGGAAATCGTTTCTAAATGGTGTTTACTTTTCCTTTAAAAACTATAGATTTCTCATAATTGGATTGGTCATTTCCATTGCTATTATATTTGTCCAGTTAAGTATTTATTACTTCCAAACAGGGCATTTTTGGGTTTATAGCTATGGCAAATATGGATTTAATTTCCGTGATCCGCATTTTATCGACATTCTATTTAGCTATCGCAAAGGGTTGTTTTTGTACTCACCAGTTTTGTTTTTTTCATTAGGAGGTTTTTATTTTTTATTCCGTTCAAGTATATATAAGGCATTAATTCTATTGTTATTTCTTTGCTTGCTTGTTTATATCCTTTCGTCGTGGGACTTTTGGACGTATGGCATGACCTATGGCCAGCGCCCTTTTATTGAATACTATGCATTATTTAGTATTCTTTTAGGATTACTTCTTCAACAAATGAATAGTTTGTTCAAGAAAACAGCCGTCTCGGTTATTCTGATTTTACTAATCGTGCTGAATCTAATACAAATGTCGCAACACCGGCACTATATTTTGCATTGGGACGAAATGAACAAAGAAAAGTACTGGAAAGTATTTCTGAGGACAGATCCAATCTATTATGGCTATCTCTGGGGGCCAATCCAACCATTCTCAGATAGTACAGAAGGATACACGCCGGTTAAAGCAGTAACAGAAAAATCAGGATCTTCCAGGCTCATATCAGGGAAGCATAAATTATTGCCATCTTCCTCTTTACCAACCATAAACTTTCTTCCAAATGTAAAAAACGATTCGCTAAATATAGTTCTTGTTTTCAAAGTTTTACCTCAAAAAGACATATTGAAGAAAAATGTAATTCACATCGATATTCACAGGAAGGTTTTGCATGAAATTGAAGGATACTCTTTTGAAATAACCCCCCGAAACATAGAACCACTCCAATGGAATAAAGTACGAAAATGTGTTAAACTCCCTAAAAAATCGACAGATGAAATTTTTACAATCGACATTAGCAATCCAGGTAAGTACGCTTTTGAAATAGACAGCATCCAAATCTTTGAAAAAAATATTCAGAAAAAATAGCAATTTCATGAAAGGTAAATTATCAAATAAAAACATATTTAGTGCATTCTTGGTATTACTTTCAATTGCAGCTATAATTAGTCCTGCCCTGATGAATGGATTCCCTCTGGTATATTCAGATTCGGGAACTTATATCGCAGCCGCCCCAACCCATTCAATTCCGGTTGACCGCCCCATTAGCTATAGCCTTTTTTTAACCCTTGCAAGTTTAAACTTAACCCTCTGGATGCCTATTATTGTCCAATCAGCAATTTTGTTTTATCTTATATATCTCGTTTTTCAGGCAATTGTAAAAGCCAAACATAGCCTTTTATGGAGCTCATGCACAACAATTTTACTAAGCTTTACAACCAGCTTATCTAATTATTCGAGCCAGTTAATGCCGGATATATTAGTCTCTGTTATGATATTGGCAATTTCGATTTTACTTTTGCAAAAAGAGAATGATTCAGTAAGGAACATATTGCTTGGCATTGTCTTTATTTTTGCTGCAATTAGTCATTTTTCCATTATAATGGCAGCAACTACTCTTGGAGTACTAATTGTAATACTTAATTTCTTTTTTAAATGGTATCCCAAATCTAAAAGCTTTACACTTGTTGCATGGATTCTATTAAGCTGGTTGATAGTTCCTACTATAAATATGTCCTATGGAGCAGGTTTTAAAATATCAAGGTGCCAGAACGTGTCTATTTTGGGAAGACTAATAGAGACTGGAGTTGTTAAAGAATACCTGGATGAAAACTGTGAGGCCAAAAATTATTCCCTTTGCCAATATAAGGACAGCCTTCCTGCCTTTGGTTATATATTTATGTGGGAACTCTATAGCCCGCTATATAAAGGAAATTGCATGGAACCTGGCTGGGGAAATTGCTGGTTGGAAAAAGATAAGGAATATGGCGTTTTGGTAAAAGATATTCTTCTATCGCCTAAATATGTAAAAAAACTTATTAAAATCTCCCTAAGAGATACTTACAGACAAGCTATCGACTTTAGAATTGGTGTTCTTACATCAATGAAAGAAAATTCTGCTCCATACGGAACTATAAAAGAATTTTATCCGAATAATTTAAAGGCATATATTAAAGCGGATCAATTCAATCGTTATCTATATTTTAAAACGATCAGCGACATTCAACATATTTTTGTAATTCTTTCTATCCTCGCTTTGCCTCTTTTACTTTTATATAATTGGAAAAGAACTTTGCCTCAAACCAATATGCCGTTATTAGCCTTTATTGTAATAAGCGGCGTTGTAATTAATGCTGCCGTTTGCAGTTCATTATCCACCGTGGTAGACCGATATCAATCACGAGTAATTTGGCTTGTCCCTTTTCTATTTATAGTCATTATTACTATGGTTCTGCCAATTATAAAAAAGAAAAGCTAATCTGATTTTTCAGGTCAATACTCCTTCTCTCCTTTCAACGCTTTGTCGTAATCGGGAGCTTTAATGAGCTGCCAGAAATTCGGGCCCGGGCGAATATGTCCAAACGACTCCCGATATGCTTCACGGGTCATGCTGTCCCAATGGATTGCCCCATAATAATATTGGGTTGTATGGACAATACTCATGGTAAATGTCAGAAAAACAATACTTCCTATGGCTATTTTTCGCCAAAACAATTGACTAGCTATCCATTTCAACAATAATGCCAACGGAATTGCCATTATTGCATATGAATCGATAAATGCCCGCTGGCCAAAAC
>JAIFLU010000016.1 GCA_020048915.1 Bacteroidota bacterium
CATATATCCCCCTATATTATATGCAATTTTCCTTTCTCATTATAGCTTCATAATGAATACTTTAATACCTCTTAGATTGAGGGCTATGGCCTTAAGGGGGGGCAGGGGGTTTCGTTTTTAAGTACCGGAAAAGTGTTGGAACAGGAAGAATAAGTTGGGTCTATGTGAAGAAAGTGTACTCAATTTTTCCGCTTTTATTATTTGGTTTTTAATTATTTACCGGTTAGTAATGGTAGTTATCCGGTATCAGGAATTCATCCTTACGGAATGCATTTTGGTTTAAGTGCAACCCAGTTTCATCAAAAAATCACCCGAATGAAAATCACCCATTGAGTTTTTAGATATTTTTACCACATAAAATTATCAGAAGACCGGGAAAATCAACTATTATTTTAATATATCTAAAAGCTAAAATTATGATGAAAAATTTTACTCTTTTTATCAGTAAAAACCAACTAATCATTGGACTAACTTTGCTCCTCGGGTTGTTCAGGATGGAGTATGCAAAATCGCAGGAATTTCTAATCCGCGAAGAGACATTTACCATAACTAAAGAAGATTCTGAACCTTATTTTAATAACAGCTTTCACTGGTGGAGTGATATGAGCGAATACCCTGCCGATTGGACTACTCCTTATAATTATGAATATGGGAAGGTATATATCCGATACGAAATATTGGAGCAACCCCAACTAAACGGCAAATACAGAAAAACAGCGATGCAGTTTAACATGTGGGCTAAGCCTTTGCATAGCGGACCTGAAAAGGGAAGCAATCATATTCAATTAAATGGGCCGGGATCTGTTGCCATTGATTCCTCGCAATTACACCCCTGGTGGGAAAAAAATGGGCCATTTTTATTCGACAATGTGAATAATATTGATAGAATGGGAATAGTGGTTTGGGACGGTGTATCAAACTGCTTGCCATCCACCTGGGAAGAATTGTTGCCCCTAGATAACGCTAATAATTGTTTAAATCCTGCTTTAGCAGCTACATTTACAGAATTGAATGGTGAATGGAATCCGTATCATTATCAGGATTATTTTTTCCCCATGAAGGTTCGTGTTACTGTTGTTGCAGTTGCATTGGGGCATAAGTTTTCGGGTTTTGAGAAATATAATGCCGGCAGTCCGGCCCCTTTTACTATCGATTACGCTGCTGAAAAAACCAATGAAATAGTATCCTCATCGTGGGAAACTGCCACTAACAAATCCGGTCCATGGGTATTAGCAACCAATTCGAAGTCTACGCTTACTCCCAATGCCAATAACTATTTCCGTAAAACTGCCGATCCTAGTAATGTACGCACATTGGTAGTTCCTGCACGTCCAGCTGCACCGGCTGTTGGGATTAATTATACCAACGAAACTACCAATATAAGCATTCCTGCTACTATGGAGTTTTCAAATGCACTTAATATGACACCTGCCATTACTGGCACAGGTGTAGCGCTGAACCTCATTCCCGGCAATAATTTTTATTTCAGGGATAAAGCCAAGGCACAAGCATTTGCCTCTTCGGTTCAAACATTGGTTGTTCCTGCCCGTCCGGTAGCTCCGGCTGTTGGAATAGATTATACCAACGAAAATACCGATGCGGTTATTCCTGCCACCATGGAGTATGCCAATAATATTGACTTTACAAGCGCTACACCAGGTACTGGGTCTAAATTGGATTTACTTCCCGGCGAAATCAAATATTTCAGAAATCTTGCAACTGCCAGTGCTTTTAAATCGGAAAAGCAGACATTAACTGTTGGCCCCCGTCCGGCGGCTCCTACTTTTGCGATCGACTTTATCAACGAACAAACTGATAAAGTTGTGTCGGCAAACGACGAATACTCGTCGGCGGCTAATATGGCTGGTGCATCGGCAGGTATAGGTACCAAACTTGCGTTAACACCTAATTCTGTTATTTACTTCAGAGCAAAAGCTACTGCTTCATTATTTAAATCGAATGTTCAGCAGCTTTCTGTCCCTGTGCGTCCGACAGCGCCAGTTTATGCCATAGATTATGTTGCCGAAACCACTCTTACCAATGTTTCTGCAGACGATGAGTACGACACGAATTCAAATATGGTAGCTGCAATACAAGGTGGAAATAGTAAGATTCCGGTATTACCCGGGAATACATTCTATTTCCGTAAGAAGGCTACCCCTGCCAGTTTTCGTTCGGACAACAGCCTGCTTACTGCTGCCTCCAGGCCTGCTGCACCTGTATTTACAATAGATTATTCGAATGTTTCCACCATTGAGAATATTCCGGTAACCGTTACGTATGCCGATAATTCAAACTTTACTTCGGCAATGGAAGGTTCTGGTTCCAAATTAACGCTAAATCCTTCTTCTAGCCTTTATTTTAAATATAAAGCTACCAATGCTGCATTTAGCTCTGAAGCATCTGTGCTTACTATTCCTGCCCGTCCGGTTACGCCAAGCTATGGAATTGACTATATAATCGAAAAAACCAATGCCGTTGTACCTGCAACAGTCGAATTTTCGGAAAGCAGCAATTTCTCGGGTGCAGCAATAGGAACTGGAAGTCAGCTTGCCCTTACTCCTGGTAAAACATTGTATTTCCGTGTTAAAGCTACCGCGAATAAATTTGCTTCCCTGCCTTATACACTTGCTATCCCTGCTCGTGCTGCTGCTCCTTCTTTTGGCATTAATTACGCGAACGAGACTACCAATGCTGTAGTAGACAATACACACGAATATTCTTCGTCGGAAGCTTTTGTAGGATCGCAAGTGGGAGTTGGAGGGCCGGTTGCCGTTGTCCCTACTGTCCCAATGTATTTTAGAAAGAAATCTACCAATACCTCCTTTTATGGTTCCACTCAAACCCTTATGGTACCGGCCCGGCCATCAATAACCGCTGCTATTACCGATACCACGTATGAAAAGCTGGTGAATCTGAATATTACGTTCCCGGCTGCCGTTACCGGTTTTGAAGCATCAGATATTACCCTTACCAATGCAGCATTAAAGTCGTTAATTGGAAATTATACCATACAGATCGCCCCGGGTAACGAAGGCAATGTTTTGGTTAATATTGGTGCAAATGTTGTTTCGGGTGGGAATTTTAAAGCCAATCAGTTTAAATTTTACTTTAAGAAAAGTACAGGTATTCGCGATGCGATGAAACTTAAAGGAGTTACTATGTTCCCTAATCCAAGCAATGGATCGCTGAACATCAGTACCAACGACCTCTCCGGTGATGTTACACTAGAAATTTCTTCATTACAGGGAAAATCGCTGCTGGTGCAAACGCTAAGCTCCAATTTTGAATCAGTCGATCTGACCTCTTTGCCAAAAGGAATATACTTGGTAAGGATTTCCAATAACGGGTTAAGTACTGTTGAAAAGATAATTTTGCAATAGGATAATATTCCAATTATAACTGGAGGCTGTGTAAAAAGACTTTTAGGTCTTAAATACACAGCCTCTTTTATTTTTTAAGATGTTAATTACCAGAGAAAAAAGTTGATAAAAAAATTACCAGAGAAAAAAGTTGATAAAAAATGTTCCATGTGGAACATATATATTTGTATATCAGACATGTAAGTGCTATATTTGGATCATAAAACTGGTTCAAATGAAAAAAATAGTTTTTAAACAAGACAACCAAAGCCAAACCACTCTTTTCCCCATATCGTTTGAAGCGTTAATTCCTGCTGACCATCCTGTAAGGGTCTTAAACCGGGTTATTGATAAACTGGACATAAACGATATTGTATCCACTTATAAAGGAGGAGGGGCAAGTAGTTACCATCCAAGAATTTTATTGAAAATACTTGTCTATTCATATCTAAATAACACATATTCAAGTCGCAAGATAGAAAAGGCCAATACCGAAAGTATCTATTATCATTGGCTAAGCGGCGCGAATTTTCCAGACCACCACACGATTAACAACTTTCGTGGAGCCCGGTTAAAAGGCAAGATCGATAATATTTTCACCCAGGTTGTCATCCTACTCAATCAAAGCAATGTTGTAGCCTTAGAAGAAGTTTTTACCGATGGTACCAAACTGGAATCGTTTGCCAACCGCTATACCTTTGTTTGGAAAGGCAGCATTGAAAAGAACAAGGAAAAACTCGAAAAGAAAATAAAACTGGTACTAAAAGATATTGAAGAAGAAATAGCCCAGGAAGAACAAAGTGAGGATACAAACGAATTATCCACCCCAATAAATAGTCAGGAACTGGACCAAAAAATAGCTCAGCTCAACCAAACCCTCAAGCAAAAGGGAGTAAGCAAAAAAACTATCAGTCAGGTAAATAAGCTCACCAAGGAAGCTCTTCCTAAATTGAAGGAATATGAAAAACACATGAAAGAACTGGGCGAACGCAACAGTTATTCCAAAACCGACCATGATGCCACCTTCATGCGCATGAAAGAAGACCACATGAAGAACGGACAGTTAAAACCAGCTTATAACGTACAACTGAGCACCGAGAACAATTTTATTACCAACTACAGTATCCACCAAAGACCGGGCGACACAGCCACCTATAAGGAACACATGGAGTCTTATGAGAAGAAATATGGCCATTATCCTAATCGGGCCATTGCCGATGCCGGTTATGGGAGTTTAGAAAACTACGAATTTTTAGATCAAAACCAGATTGAAAGTTATGTGAAGTACAACTACTTCCATAAAGAACAGAGTAAGAAGTTTAAAAGCGACATCAGCCGTATCGAAAACCTTTACTACAACGCTGAACAAGACTGTTATATTTGCCCAATGGGCCAAAATATGCTGCCAATTGGTTGTCCTCAAAAACGTAAAAGTGATTTAGGATACCAATACGAAGTGGTTATTTATCAGGCATATAATTGTAGTAATTGTCCTTTGAGAGGAGCTTGTCACAAACAATGCGGCAACCGGAAAATAGAAGTGAACAAACAACTAATTAAATATAAGCAACAGACCAAAGAAAACCTCTTGAGTGAGAAAGGAAGGGAACTCAGGGGGCGGAGATGTTCAGAAGTTGAACAAACCTTCGGCCAAATAAAGTGGAACAAAAAGTTTAACAGGTTTTTATTAAGAGGACTCCCAAAAGTATCAGTAGAAATAGGGATTATTGCAATAGCCCATAATCTTCAAAAGCTGGTCAAACTTCTGAATGAAAGTAAATTATATGGATTTAGTGGTAATATTAGGCCTTCTATTGACTCAATTATATGCAAATATGGAAATTTACTGACGATCTTGGTCAGCAAAAATCAACTTACTCCCATTTTGCTAATAACAAAAAAGCACTACTTCAAATTTGATGTAAAAAAGGCTGCCTAAGTTTTTTACTTTTTAGACAGCCTCTTT
>JAIFLU010000004.1 GCA_020048915.1 Bacteroidota bacterium
ACCTGCTGGTTGTTCGTTTTATAACCTTGAAAAAAAATAAGGTTTCCCATGTTTTGTAACTTTCTCATTTGTAGTATTTTGAAAGTTAGAACACTTCGGAGCCTTTAAAATTAAACTCTATACGAATGAAAGATTTAAGAACTGTATTTTTTATCGCCTTCTTTGGTTTCACCAGCATTTGTGCATTGCAGGCACAGGAATTACAAAACGAACAACCAGCAGGTGACGCATTACCCCCTCATGGATTTATGATCGATCAGGTAGTAGCTATTATAGGGAATAAAATCGTAAAACAATCGGACATCGAAAACCAGTTTTTGCAGATCAAAGCCCAGGGCGATGAAGTTGATAAATGTTTTATTCTGGAAGATATGCTTCGCCGGAAGCTGATGATAAACCAAGCTGTTCTCGATAGTGTGGAAGTAACCGATAGTGAAGTGGAAAGTGAATTGACCCAGCGGTTAAATACATTTATTAGCCAGGCTGGATCAGTTGAGGCATTGGAAGAATATTTTAAGAAAAGTATGCTCGAAATGAAGGAGGATTTCCGGGACGAGATTCGGGAAAATATGATATCTCAAAAAATGGAGCAACAAATCGCAGGCGACCTTGCTATTACCCCCACAGAAGTGAAAAATTTTTACAATAAAATAGGCAAAGACAGTATGCCTTTGGTAAATGCTCAGGTCGAAATTTATCAGATTGGTGTATATCCTCCATATACTGAAAAAGCTGTATTCGATTTGAAAGAAAAGATGCTGGAGCTTCGTAAAAGAGTTATCGATGGCGAAAGCTTTACTTCATTAGCGGTATTATATTCAGAAGATCCAGGAGCTACGCGTGGAGGAGAAATTGGGTTCCTGTCTAAAGGCGAACTCGATCCTGAATATGCAAAAGCAGCATTTGCGTTAAAAGAAAGAGGCGAAGTATCGAGAATAGTTGAATCACAATTTGGGTACCATATCATCCAACTTATCGAGAAAAAAGGCGATAAAGTGAATACACGTCATATTCTTATGAAACCTAAACCCGATCCGGAAGCTATTACAAGGGCTTCTGTCAGGCTGGATAGTATTGTTGACCTTATTCGTAAGGATTCTATTACGTTTGAAAAAGCAGCGCTCTATTTTTCTGAAGATAAATCAACCCGGTTTAACGGCGGTTTACTTGTAAATCAACAAACGGAAGAAGCGAAATTTGAAATGGACCAACTCGATCCAATCGATTATAAAGCGCTAAAAGACCTTAAAATAGGTGAAATATCTGCTGCCTATGAATCGCGTGATGATAAAGGCAAAAAACTGTTTAAAGTGGCCATGATTAAATCGCGAACCAATCCTCATAAAGCAAACTTAAAAGACGATTTTAACATGCTTAAAAGTATGGCCATGAATTATAAACGGAACACGATTATTAACGAATGGATTACCGAAAAGCAAAAATCGACATATATCCATCTCGACGATTCATTTAAAAACTGCCCTTTTAGCCGAAAAGGATGGATTAAATAATTTCCTGATGCATACTTGTTTGAAAAATCTTCTTACCATATTCGTCGGAATAACTATCCTTTGCAGCCAATTATCGGGACAACAGATTCGCAGCATTACTATTTTAAATGCGGACGGAATGGTGGGGGGCAAAGTACCCGGGAAACCTGATATGCAGAGACTAATAGGAAATGTCGCCTTCAGCGATAGCAGTGTTACAATGTATTGCGATAGTGCGCATTATTATGATACTTCCAATAAAATGGATGCCTTTTCTAATATCCGTATTGTTCAAAACAACGGTACCTTAACCATTACCGCTGAAGTAATGAATTACGACGGCGAAAAAAAACTGGCTGAGCTTCATAAAAATGTGGTAGTAAACGATGTGGATATGACCTTGCGTACCAACGCTATCTACTACGATTTAAGGGGAGGAGTCGCATCGTATACCGACAGCGCCTATATTGTCAATAAAGAAACTGTAATTACAAGTAAACGCGGACAATACTATAAAGCTGATAAATCGCTGCATTTCCAGAAAAAAGTACGGATAAACAATCCAAAATACCGAATTATCAGCGATACGGTTAACTATAGCACCGTTGAAAAAATTACAGAATTTTTTGGCCCAACGAATATTCTTACAGGAAAAGATTCGATTTACTGTGAACGGGGCTGGTATAATACCAATAATGAAGATTCGTATCTTTATAAAAATCCATTTTATATTTCGGATGGGCGTAAAGTAAAAGCCGATACATTGACCTATTTGAAGTCCACTGGCTTTGGAAAAGCAATTGGTAATGTTGAAATGATTGATACAGCTCAAAATGCTGTAATAAAAGGAAATTTCGCAAAATACAACCTCGAAAAAAATCTATCGGTTATTACGGACAGCGCATTACTAATTCAGATTTCCGAAGGAGACAGTCTTTTTATACATGCCGATACCATTCGGTCGCAAATGGATTCGACCGAGAAGTATCAAATTCTTAGTGCCTATTATAAGGTACGGATGTTTAGAAAGGATATGCAGGGAAAATGCGATTCGTTATGTTACTCAACTGCCGATTCGACCATGCAGTTTTTTGGTGAACCAATATTATGGAGCGACTCCAGCCAAATGACTGCTGAGTTTATTAAATTTTACATGGTAAACAAAAAAATTGACAAGCTGGAACTACAAAACTCGGCCTTTATAATTTCACGGGACGATAGTGCCAAATATTCCCAAATTAAAGGGAAGAACATGACGGGCTATTTCAGGGAAGGTAAAATTGACAAGCTTTTGGTTAAAGGCAATGGGCAAACGATTCATTTTCCAAAAGACGGGGAAGAATATATTGGAATGAATAAAACCACCAGTACCGATGTTATTATCCAGATGAAAGATGGGAAAGCCGATCAAATAACCTTGCTAATTAAGCCTGAGGGGACGTTATATCCCTTAAAAGACATAACGAAAGAAGATATGTTTCTGAAAGATTTTAAGTGGGAGATTGATAAAAAACCTATGAAGAAAGAAGACATTTTTATATGGAAATAAAAAAGGGGCTTTTCTCAAGCCCCTTTTTTATTAGTATTCTTCTTCGTTAAAGAAAAAATCGTCTTTACTTGGATAATCTGGCCAAATATCTTCAATACTTTCGTATATCTCTCCTTCATCTTCAATTTCCTGTAAGTTTTCAATCACTTCAAGCGGCGCTCCTGAGCGGATTCCGAAGTCTATCAGCTCCTCTTTGGTGGCAGGCCAGGGAGCATCTTCTAGTTTCGACGCAAGTTCTAAAGTCCAGTACATAGGGCTAACTTTTTATAAATTAACTAAATAGATTTTTTAAAGGTTGGCTGAAATTAAAAATATTTTTTGATATTACAACCTAGCTTTCCAAGGAATTTCTTCAATATTTAAATCTTTTACTAACATCCGCGACAAAACAAACAGATAATCAGATAGTCGGTTTAAATATTTAATTACATTTTCGGGTACAAAGAATTCATCGGCGAGTTTAATTACCGTCCTTTCGGCCCTTCGACAAACCGTACGAACAACATGGCAATACGATACTGCCACATGTCCACCCGGCAAAACAAAACTCGACAGTGGCTCTAATACAGCCTCCATTTTGTCCATTTCGGTTTCCAATAAGCGAATATCTGCATCCCTTATCTCCGGGATTTTTATTTGGCAGTCTTCGCAATCGGCAGCTAATATAGCAGAGCAGATCATTAAACAATCTTCGATCTCAAGAAGCAACTTTTTAATCTCTGTGGATTCAGTTAAATCGCGCAAATAGGAAACATTCGACAGTAATTCATCTACGGTGCCGTATGCTTCAATTCGCGTGTGATATTTTACTACCCGCTTCCCTCCTATTAAGGATGTTTGGCCTTTATCGCCAGTTTTAGTGTATATCTTCATTCTTCCAACTCAATTTAAACAACAATATATTGCTTTGCAATCTGTAGTTTTTTATTAAAAAAACCTAATCGTAACTTAATTTACTATCACCAGTAATCGGTATACGGCTTCCCAAAAATTTTGGCTTTCTTTTTATTGAAACTTCCACAAAAGCCTTCACAATTGCAATCTTTTCGCGAAATCGCAACCTCGAAATAGCTTGATATTCCCTACGATCAGCCCTTATTCCATAAGCATTAATACCCATTTTTCGTGCAATATATACCGCCCTGGGAAGGTGAAATTCCTGTGTAACAATGATAGCCTCGCCAATTCCAAATATCTTTTTTGCCCTTGCCATAGTATTATAGGTATCGAACCCGGCATGGTCTAAAAAAATATCTACTAATGGAACATCATGTTCGAGCAGATATTGCTTCATATGATTTACTTCGTCGTAGTTCACCGTTCCATGATCCCCACTTAATAACAATCTTTTTACCTTTTTAGTATGATAGAGTTCAATTGCCACATCTAACCTATCCTGTAAAAAATCGGACGGATCACCGTCTTTATTTACCAATGCACCCAAAACAATGGCGGTATAACAATCGGGAATCTGATCGGTTTTCGAAAATAGGAATTTTTTCTGGCTTTGGGGTATAAAAAAATTCAATGCAATAATGGCTAATAAAGCTGCTAATGCAAATACAAGCAGGTATTTAAGATATTTTAGTATTGGAATTTTCATTTAAAGCTTCAAAAAAAATCTGTTTCGCATATGTAAAACCGATAAAACACTAAACCCAAAGAAAAACTAAGCCGAATATCAATTTCTTTTCATTATCCATAAATCTACCCTGTTTATTTTTTTATGCTTATAATTGTATTCGATTTTTCGATAAATTTTCCCGTCAACAAACTCTTCTTCCTTTACAACCATTCTATAATCCGATGAATATGTCTGCTTTTTAATATAATAATAAGCATCATTTATGAGTAATATCTTAAGAACTGTCACTGGTTTATGGGGGGCTAAATATCTTACTTTTATTTTTTCCTTTTTTGTACCTCCCTTATAGTGTTTTATTTTCTGTTTAAAAATCCTTGTTCCATTCTCAAACCGTCCTCTAATCCTCATTTTCCTGTTTCTTTGCAAAATATCCATTTCAGAGGTTTTTTCGCTTAGAGCCACCAAAGTACTGTCAATTGAACTCACAAAATCTTTAATTGTTTTATCGGTTTGGGCGTTGATTTCAATAACAAATAAAAATAACAACGTAATTATTGGTAAAATTGGCTTTAAATTCATGTTGGATTTGTTAGCAGAGTTATTCCAAAAAATACTGAATCTTAAATTAGTAATTCTTAATAAAACTAGAACACATCCATAAATTGGATGCACAACGTAAAAAGAAACCTTGAACTTTTGACCTATATCTAAACCGGTTGGGGAATTTGATGATGTTGGCTAATTACATCCGATTCAACCAAACCATCGCGTAAACGAACAATACGGTGGGCGTGGCGGGCAATATCTTCTTCGTGAGTAACTAAAACAATTGTATTTCCTTTGGAGTGAATTTCGCTAAACAAGTTCATAATATCAACCGAGGTTTTAGAATCGAGGTTTCCGGTTGGCTCATCTGCTAAAATAATAGTTGGGCGGTTAACCAGAGCACGGGCAACGGCAACACGTTGGCGCTGACCACCCGATAGTTCATTGGGCCTATGACTCATGCGATCTTCCAAACCAACACTGGTAAGCGCTTCTGTGGCTCTCTGGATTCGTTCTTCTTTTCCAATACCGGCATAAATTAACGGGAGCATTACATTTTCCAACGCCGAATATCGCGGTAAAAGGTTAAAGGTTTGAAAAACAAACCCAATTTCTTTATTCCGGATTTCGGCCAATTGATTGTCTTCCATTTTACTAACGTCCTTACCGTTCATAAAATATCCTCCACCGGAAGGCGTATCAAGGCATCCAAGAATATTCATTAACGTAGACTTGCCAGAACCCGATGGCCCCATAATGGCAATATATTCGTTACGATGAATGCTTAGAGTGATGGAGCGTATAGCTTCTACTACCATTGTACCGATGTGGTAATGCTTAATAATATCTTGAAATCGAATGATTTCTTCCATGGCGAATAATTTTTGAATAACAAATATACTAGTAAAATATTGTAAAATGCTGCTTTTGAAGCTTTGGATTCACGAATATAATGCCCATTCGAAATAAATCCAAACTTACAACCACATTTGGATGTTTTTTTATCGTATTCCATGCGTCCATCATACCAGCCGACCAGTTAATATCATCCATAACCAAAACGGCATCGTTGCTGCAATATTTTATAATTTCATTAAAATATCTCAATGTTGGTTCTTTCTGGTGGTTTCCATCCAAAAAAGCAAAATCAACTACCTTCATCCGATCCAGTGTTTCTGTCAACCGTTCTTCAAAACTCCCTGCAATAACTTCCACAATTAACGCTCCGTAACCGGATAATTTAATTGTTGCTAATTGAGCTTTCTCTAGAGCTCCTTCGAGAGAATAAATTTTAGCCTCCCTGGCAGCCATAGCCATATAAAACGAACTAACTCCCAGCGATGTACCTAATTCCAAAATATTATCGGGCTGATGATCGTGAACTAAGTTAAACAGTAATTTGCCGTATTTTAATGGAATTGATTCATTGGATGCGGCAACAGAAATTTTTTTAACTATGCTGCCCTTGTGACCTTTTGCCCCAAAATCGCTAATTTTCAAGAAATTATTATTGTTCAAAAGGTCGTTCCGGTAATTTTCTATTTTGAGTAATACATCTTTGTCAATATCTTTGGCAAAAACGTCACGGATTATTCGGCGCAGATAGGGAGATATAATCCCGCGGCCCTTTTTGTGAGGTTGTAAAAAATAGTATTGTAAACCCTTGGTGATTAGCCCTCGGTGGATCATAAAATTTGGCGTAGGAGATACATGAATAAATATTGGGAACAAGATATAAAATTTCTTCCGGGTGTTGGCCCCAAGCGTGCCGAATTATTCAATAAAGAGCTGAATATTCGCACGAATGAAGATCTTTTACAATATTTCCCCTATAAATATATCGACCGTACAAAGTTTTACAGCATTCGCGAAATAGACCCATCGGCGGCATTTATTCAGCTAAGGGGAAAAATTACCCGATTTTTAAAGGAAGGGCAAAAGCCAAAAGAACGGCTAATAGGGAAATTTTCCGATACTACCGGAACCATTGATTTGGTTTTTTTTCAAGGATTCAAATATGTCCTTGCCAATTATGACCTCGATAAAGAGTACATTATTTTCGGGAAACCTAATTTATACAATGGTTCTATTAACATTATCCATCCAGAAATTGAAACGGTCGAAAAGCAGGAACAGCAGATAAATTCGTCGCTCCAGGCATTTTATAATACCACGGAAAAACTTAAAAGTAATTACATTACCTCAAAAAGCATCCAAAAATTTCAGAACAATTTATGGAGAGATCTCAAACAACCAATTTCTGAAACACTTCCGGCATATATTCTTGCTCAACATCGCCTGATAGGATTGCACGAAGCCCTTTTTAATATCCACTTTCCTCAATCGATCGATGCCCTTAAAAAAGCCCAGCTTCGATTAAAATTCGAAGAACTTTTTACCATTCAGCTCGATTTACTAAAGCAAAAATACAACCGTTACCACAAATCGAACGGATTGTTATTCAGCAAGGTTGGCGACAATTTAAATACATTTTATTCGAAGTACATTCCCTTCGAACTTACCAACGCCCAAAAAAGAGTAATTAAAGAAATACGGAAAGATTTGGGGTCGGGAAAACAAATGAACCGCCTGCTGCAGGGCGATGTAGGCAGCGGGAAAACTCTGGTGGCCCTTATGACCATTCTTATTGCGCTGGATAATGGTTACCAGACATGCATGATGGCTCCTACCGAAATATTAGCCAATCAACACTTTCACAGCATTAAAAAGATGTTGGGCGATATGGATATTTCGGTTCAGTTGCTCACCGGATCGACACCCAAAAAACAGCGTACTATAATTTCGAAAGGACTGATGGATGGTTCCCTGCATATACTTATAGGTACACATGCCGTAATTGAAGACACCGTGCAGTTCAAAAATCTGGGTTTTGTAATTATCGACGAACAACATCGGTTTGGAGTTGCCCAACGGGCAAAGCTCTGGGAGAAAAATGAGCAAACACCCCATGTGCTGGTAATGACGGCTACCCCAATTCCCCGCACCCTTGCTATGACGCTTTACGGCGACCTCGACATTTCTTCCATCGACGAGCTGCCTCCGGGTCGTAAGCCTATAAAAACCATCCACTATTTCGACACCAAACGGTTGGTAATGTTTGGGTTTATCCGCCAACAGATTGAACTGGGGCGACAAGTTTATTTTGTATATCCGTTAATTAAAGAATCGGAAAAATTCGATTATAAAGATCTGGAAGACGGTTATGAAGCTATCAGCCGAGCCTTCCCTCCTCCCCGTTATTCAGTGAGCGTTGTTCATGGCCGGATGAAGGCTGATGAAAAGGCTGCTTCGATGAAGTATTTTAAGGAAGGGAAAACCAATATTATGGTGGCTACCACCGTAATTGAAGTTGGCGTGGATGTACCGAATGCCTCGGTAATGGTGATAGAAAGTACCGAACGCTTTGGTTTATCACAGCTCCATCAGTTGCGGGGACGCGTAGGGCGTGGAGCCGAGCAAAGCTATTGCATTTTGATGTCGTCGTATAAACTCTCGGAAGATGCCCGAAAACGGATTGATGCCATGGTGAATAGTAACGATGGCTTTGAAATTGCGGAACTCGATCTGAAACTTCGCGGTCCGGGAGACCTGGAAGGCACCCAACAAAGCGGTCTTGCTTTCGACCTGAAAATTGCCAATCTGGCCCGCGATGGACAAATTCTTCAATTGGCCCGTGATACGGCATTAAGTGTGTTGGAATCTGATCCTTACCTGACTAAACCTGAAAACCAGATATTGGTAAACACTATTGCAAAATCTAAAAATAAAGAGGTGGACTGGAGCCAGATCAGCTAATTTTTTATTTCTCCTTCAGCAACACATCCATCCATTCATCGGGAACCTCATCAACAGCTTTAGTTAACAACTCTCCCCATTTTCTGGAAATAGACTGAAGGTCGCGGTGCTCAAACCTGTGCACCTGAATATCGTGTGAATTATGTTTATAAATAAGCACATCGATAGGATATGCCACATCGTTGGCACTAACGCGGGTCGAATCGAACGACAGAAAACCAGTTTTAAGGGCAAAGCGTATGCTTGATTCGTAGGTAATCGTTCGTCGAAGGACAGGTTTGCCATAGCCGGAATTTCCTATAATGGTAAACGGAGAACCATTCCCTATTTCAACCCAGTTTCCTTCGGGATATAAAAGAAATAACATATGTTCCGAATCGTGATTTAATTGTCCCCCAACAATAGCATGGAAATTAAATGCAAGTCCCGACTTGGTTAGAGATTCTTTATCTTCGTCAGCTACCCTCCTTATTTGTTCGCCAAACAGGTTTACGGCCTGATACATTTTATCTAAGGTTTCAAAACGCTCGTTCATCGCTTCGGAGAAGTAGGTGATCGCTTTATCGCGCACTGACCGAAGTCCTGATGTCATAATAAACAGATTATGCCGCTCGTTTTTGTATATCTTATACTTCTCTATAGTGGAAGTTTCGTTGCCCGATGTGATACGTGTATCCGATAACGCTACTATCCCTTCTCTTAGTTTAATACCTAAACAATATGTCATTTTTATTGTGTTTGTTGTTCAATTACTTTTACCGAATATTCGGTAAATCCATTGCCTTTGGCGATAAGAACCCCCTTAATAGGCATACAATCGGTATAATCCAGTCCATGTCCAATTTTTATATAATGCACATTGGCCAGCAGGTTATTGGATGGATCAAACCCAATCCAGCCTGTTCCGGGTAAAAAAGCTTCCGCCCACGCATGCATGGCCAGACTTCCGGTAAAATCCTGTCCCTGGTTAAGATAACCCGAAACATAGCGTGCAGGTATACCATTTGCCCTCATGGATGCAATAAAAAGATGGGCATGATCCTGACAAACACCTGCTCTGATTTCCAAAATCTCATCCAGTTTAGTTTGAGTTGTGGTTACACCCACTTTATAAATGATATTTTCGTGTACCCAATTGTTTATCCGCAACATGCATTGAAAGAGTGTTTCGCCGGACACATACATAACTTCTTCGGGCAATAGTTGGTTAACTGGTGCGGTAAATTCATTTACCGACAACCATCGGTAATTATCTATTCGAAAAGCAAAGTCAGTTAATATCCTTTTCTGTTCCTCCGGGTCTATCTCGGTAATATCAAAAGGATTAAAATCATCCTTTTGCACGATGGCATTAACGGTAAGCTTGAAAGAACAAAATTTTCGAGGCAATCTGAAACGTATGAGCCGCGCACCAAATAAAGATTCAGAAAATTGAGGATCTGCTTCCAGCGAATTTTGCACCTCAAAAGACAGACATTTTTGTCCTTTACTATCCTCAGGCAATACCATCAATTCAAGAGTTGCTTCCCTAACTGGCTTGGTATAATAATTTTCAGTCTCGTAAGTAATATGGAATATCGGCATCAGTATATAAAATACTCGTCAACAATCAGGTCGCAAATTAAATGAATTTTTTTAAGTGTATCTTCCAAAAATGGTATTACATTATCGTCTACTTCCTCTACCTGAAGGTATCGAAAATGGCTAATATCCTTACCTACCTTAAATTCCAGCGATGTTTTGCTGAATTGTTTTTTTTGACTAATTTTTTCGAGCATCTCATGTGCATTTGCCAAATTGAAACTTACCGACCGGGGAAACTCCGGATTAAGCAAGAGAAATTCCAGTGTATTTAACCTGTTTGGCAGCGAATTGTAATATTTTCGATACATATCCTTGGCTTCCAAACAGTCGAGCAGAATGTTCCATTGTTGAAGTTCGAGGGAGTTACCAAGTTTAAACTGATTCAGGGTGTGAATATCGTTAATTTTACTTGTAAGGATGCGAACAACCTGAATTGAACGTTCGAGATGCATCCCTAACTGAATAAAACGCCAGGCAACATCCTGCATCAAGGTATGCTGAATCTTCCCCCTAACAATAGAGCAATGGTTAATAACATTAGAGGTAAAATCAAATAATCCTTTTGTTTTATAAACATCAACCGGATAACCCGATACAAAAAGATAATAATTATTCATAGACTCCCATAACTCCGTTGAAATGGAATCGCGAACACTCCGGGCATTTTCCCTTCCTAAAAATGCAGAGGAAAGAATAGAAACCGGATTTTTCTCATCAAGTGCCACACCAACAAGGACTTCTTCCTCCAGAGGACGATCAGAAACGGATGGCATACCAACCATTTCGAGAATTGAGATAATTGCCCTTTCGCGCTGTTGTTGATATGGTACATCGATAGACGAAAAATACTGAACGCTTAGGTATCTGGCTAAATGTTCACTTCGCTCAAGATATCGCCCTAACCAAAATAAATTATCTGCAACGCGTGATAACATACAATCCGTTTATTAATGAACAACAACGATTTACATTTATAAATAGTAACCAAGAATAACAGAAACAGGAATTTTTTACAAAAGGTATTCCGGTCTTAAAATGTAGGCTTCACCATGTATTACATTTTTTTTTATTCAACCACCCAGGTATCTTTTGAGCCTCCACCCTGCGAGGAATTAACAATTAGACTTCCATTTTTCAGCGCAACGCGCGATAGTCCACCTTTTAATACATATTCCTTATCTTTTCCCAATAAGGTAAATGTTCTCAGATCGACATGCCGCGGTTGAAATTCATTTTCTCCTTCAATATAGGTAGAGTGAACCGAAAGGCTCATAATGGGTTGCGCAATGAATCCTCTGGGGTTAGCCTTTATTTTAGCCTTTTGAATATCTATTTCTTCCGATGATGCCTGACTGCCAATCAATATGCCGTATCCACCCGATTGATCGACAGGTTTAACAACCAGATTTTTCATGTTTTCCTCCACATATTTCATTTCAGCTTTTACATCGCATCTGAAGGTGGGAACATTATTCAAAATTGGATCTTCGCCAAGATAATATTTAATAATTTGGGGAACATAGGTATAAACTGCCTTATCGTCGGCTATTCCGGTTCCCACTGCATTTAGCAGGGTAACATTCCCTTTTCGGTATGCGCTCATTAAACCGGGCACACCCAGGGCAGACTCAGGTTTGAAAACCAGAGGATCGAGATACTCATCGTCAACCCGTCTATATATTACATCAACTTTACGGGCACCATAGACAGTGTGCATATAAACAAAATCATTATCAACGTAAAGATCCCTCCCTTCTACCAATTCAATCCCCATCCCCTGAGCCAGAAACGAATGTTCATAGTAGGCACTGTTATATATTCCCGGTGTAAGAAGCACGCAAACAGGCTCATCCTGGTTATAAGGCCGAACGGCTTGCATCGTTTCGAGCAGAGCTTCCGGATAATCGGCCACAGAGCTGACATTAAACTGAGAGAAAATATTAGAGATTGTTTTTTTCATGGTTTCGCGGTTGGCAAGCACATAGCTTACGCCTGACGGACAACGGATATTATCTTCGAGGATATAATAACTGCCATCGTTATGCTTAATTACGTCTGTTCCGGATATATGATTGTAAATTCCACCCGGAGGTGTAAAGTCGTCCATATACCTGTTTAAATTGGGGCATGAAAAAATTAAATCGGCAGGGATTATTCTATCCTTTAGAATCTTTTTCTCGTGGTAGATATCATGCAGGAATAAATTGAGCGCTTTGTTCCGCTGTATTAATCCCGATTCAATTAATCCCCACTCAGAAGCTGGCAATACCCTGGGAAAAAGATCAAACGGAAAGATTCGCTCATTGCCTTTGGGATTATTTGAATAGGTTGTAAAAGTAATTCCCCTAATCAGGAAAGATTTTTTGGCATATTCGTTCAAAATTCCAAATTCTTTACTCGAATAGAGGGAAAACAACGCCAAAAGTTTCTGATAATGCTTGTTAGCATCTTTACTCGGTTTAAAAACTTCGTCCAGCAATCCTTCTTTGATAGGATA